>CAIPLT010000068.1 GCA_903865935.1 Caldifarciminota bacterium | reverse complement strand
TATCGGGGCTTCAATTGGAACTGTTCTGTTTCAGCAAATATTAGACAAATTGGATAAATCTTCTTACACTTTAATTCAAGCAGAAGAAATGCTTTAATCACTTCACTAATTGCTCTATATTCGTGCCTTTTTTAGATACTTTTTAGACAATTATTCCCTTCCAGCTCATATTAGACAAATTGGATAACCCTAGAGATCGCAAGTTACTAAATAACCAATTTATACAATATCGCCTGGAATACAACAATATAGGTACAATTTCTCGGCATCGGTCTTATCTCCTACGCCCAGATTACTGAAAATAGTGTTATAAGTGCCCAAAAATCAAACTTAAGAATTTTCATAAACTATCCTCATAAAAAAATCTACTTCTCTAAAAATGGTTGAAGTTCAGATGGTGGAGCGAATGGGAAGACAGATAACTTTTTTAGTGCTAATAAAGCTGAATTATACTTTGGATATTCACTATTTATCATAATATTTTTATTAGTCATAATATACGAGCTGATTAAGCCAACTCCAAGTCCGCCTACTATCATGCAGCATCCCCCTGCTAATCCTTGATTAAACAAATTGACAAAGTCATTCTCAGTGTTACCGGTCGGTTCCTTTGCAGTTAATGCAACGCCCACTGCCGCCCCGGTTAGACATCCAATAGCGCCGCCTGGTAATGCCCATAATAATTTATCTTTACGTGTTGGTTTTATTGATACTTTCTCAATTTCTGAATATGGAATTTTAATCGAAAAATCATTTATCAGGCGACTATCGTATTGCGTTTTACCCTTCAAAAAAACCAGGAAACTATCCGCAACATATAGAATTCTGCCAATCGGTTTGAATCGATCATTATAATTTACTCTAACTTTACTTTTTTGCACCCAGCCTTGAGCAATTTTATACCAGCCATCTTTAATCTCATTCACCGAAAAGGATTGATTTACCTGGACAACATAAGGTTTTGAAGATGATTGATCAGGTTCGAGATAAACATAAGTTGGTGATATTATAGAGATGGATTTTATATTGAATAATGATTCAACTGGCACAATTGTAATTTCACACATAGGCACATTTTGCGGTTTCGGTCTAATCTCTTGTGCCCAAAGAAATGACATCGCAAATATAAAAATAATTATCCAGCGCCGCTTCATTTTTCCTCCTTTTTCCTAAAACCTCGCATTTATCAACTTCAAGTCCAGTGCAGTAATCGTTTTCCTCTGATTATCCTTTTCTAATCTTAAACCAAGCGATGGCATCTGCAGGTGATCGTAGAAAAACCCATTTTGTTTTGATAGTTTAGGTCGGCTTAAATTATAGCCAATTACAGCTCCGATGGAATTACCGAGCAACGTCGTCGGAATCATAATCCATGATATACGGTCTGGATTTATTCTACTGATGCCATATCCTATTCCTAAGCCCAATGCAGAACCACATACAGCGCCAATCCCAGATATCACAGCATTTCCTCGTTGTCCCATTCTCTTTCCTACTTGATCTGTACCAAAAGCTGCCGATACCGGTATTAATGCGATGGCTGCTATAGCAGCTAAAGCGACGGTCGTTTGGTTTTCGCTGGAAACACCACTCCCTTGTCCGCCAAAGATATTGCCAAAGGCATCTGCTAGTGCCCAACTAAGTGCTAACGCAGAAAGACCGCATCCAATCCCACCGCAACATACAGTTCCGCTAAATGCACCACCAAATTCAGCTGCATATACACCAAAAGATGGTTTTTTCCCCTGTAAATCTTGGTTATATTGTGTTTGGGCAGCAACCAGACAATAACAAACTAATATAAGAATAGTACAAATCTTCATACATCCTCCTTCCCATTTTCCCAAAAATATCTTATCTAAAATCGAAGGGCTGTCAAGAGTTGAATTACATCGAAGCAGAAAAAACCAACCGCTGAGCACACAGAGTTAACTGAGAAAAAAACTAACCCAGGTATTTCTCTGCGTTCCCTGCGGTCTCTGCGGTGATTGATTACTCAAAAAAAGATGGGGACAAACTGCCGTTGTTCTGTTTCAGCACATATTAGACAAATTGGTTAAAATCTAACTTGCACTTTTGGATTTGTGCTCAAACTAAAAATGGGTATAATTATATGCCCCGAGGTTTCGTTTTGAAAAAACATCATATTTAACGAACAAATAAAACAAGCGGGACGCGTTCTTTAATTAGGGGGTCCCGAGTTTTTAGTGTAATTATATTTAATTAAATATTGACATTATATGGGCAACTGTTTTTTCTTGGCGTAAGCGTTGTAATACATCCAGTTTCCACGAACACCAAAAATAAACCAATAAATTGTTGCGATAATCCACCCGAGCGGTGCAACTATTAACCCAGCAAAAACAACCACGATAATGGCAATTACCGACGCCAACCAAACACCTTTCGTTAACCCCCAAAGCGCGCCGAATGAAAATGCCCACCAATTCCATTTCCCTCGGTATCTATCTCCCGAACTATATATTTTATTAAACTCATCCTGATAATATTGAGATAAGTTAGAAAATTCAGTTCGATAAGGAATTTGTTCTTTAGTATATAGCGTTGAGGACATTGATATAAACCCACATTTAATACATATTTCTTGATTCGGTTTAGTTTCAGCCCCACACTTGTAACAAAAATTTCTTTTGATTAAAGGTCTTGTTCCACAATGAATACAAATCTCGGCTTGGTCATTAATTTCTTTTCCACAGTTTCGACAAAACATAATTCATATCCCTTCTTTAACTTTAATAGTTACAAGACACAATTTTTCATTTTCGTAAATTCCGGCGATACAATACCGAATCAATCGAATCCGCCATTTCAGCAATTTTTCTTAAATTTTTTCTTTCCCCAAATTTATAATCATTTATCACTCCTAAATTTACCATAGACTTACATTGATAAAATTAGTGACGTTGAACATTCGCAGTAATTTACCATCAAAACATTGCTTGTCAATAGCTAATATCTATTGAAGTCTGACGGCAGCGATAAAAAGTTTGATTACTCAGGATAAATGCGCCGGTAAAATC
>CAIPLT010000067.1 GCA_903865935.1 Caldifarciminota bacterium | reverse complement strand
CGAAAGGTTGTCTCTGAAGGGATATTTTGACTATTTAACTTGGCTCCTGCAGTTGTCCGTGGAGTATCGAAAAAGTATGCTCTTGTGCGTTGCATGGTATCTTAATTTAAAATACAAATATCGTATAAATGACCCCTTTAAGTCAAATCATTTCTTTTTCCCTGTTACAAGTACCACAATCAATGCGATTATCAGCCCTGTGATTATACAAAGATAACCTGTTATAAAACAGCTTTCAAGTATCTTCTGGATCATTTTTTATACTCCAATTTTTCAACCCGGCCCCTTAGAGCCGTTAACTCCGTTGCATCATTATATACTTTTGTGCTTAATCTTTTAATGTCTGTTTCGCAATAATCACATTTCATTTTCCTCAGTTTATCCCCGGCCTCCAATTCAATTACTCTTTTTAAAATATCGTCAATTACTTTCCATTGCCTTGTTTTGGATTTATTCAACCCTGTAAAGAACATAACCAAAAAGAAACCGAGAGCCAAGCACAATATTCCAATAACCCCCCACAAGACATTAACGAGCTGTTCCATGAGTTTTCCGTAAGAGTTTCAGTATTTCATTTAAAGTGTCTTGCGCTTTTTTGTCATTCCCCTTTAACCGTTCAAATACCTTTTCTCTGCTCTGTAAAATAGAATCGTTCTTAACCGATATTTTATAGGTTTTCTCTGTCTTGTCATTGTTTCGTACAATCTGAGTAAAAGCGATTGTCATTAGTATTCCGAGTATTATCTCAATGATTAGAATAATCTTTATCATTTGATTGCGCCAGCCAAGATACCATTCCATAACTTATATATTTTCAATGTCAATACTCATTGTATTCGGGGCCGTACTCTGGCCTCCGAAATAATAAAATGCTTTAAATGCTATAAACGGAGTCGAACCACCCGAAATCAGTTTAAAGTTATCGTTAATCCGCATACAATAGTCTCCATGAATTACCGAGCATTCTACTTCATACCAGACTCCAGGTTGAACGATCATTAAATCACCGGAGTATCTTACCCCTTTGATGTAACAATAGTACCCAATGCTTAAAACACCATTTCTTACTATCCATCCTAATCTTATAGAATTTGAATGGATTCCTATTGACGACCATCCCGGTAATTTATTCCATCCTGGGATTACTATATTATCATCATAAATGCAATCATCGTGAAACCTTACTTTATATTTCACATTGGTTTTGCTGAAACCAAAATGCAAAGGCAACCCGAACAAAGTAGGTTCACAATAATGATTGCCTTTTTTTATGGTGTAGGTTTTCATTTCTGTTTTTATGGTGCATCTAAATCACCTGATATAATCCACATATCGGTACTCATTTTATCCAGATAAACTACTCCGTATTGTTTGCTTATCCGTCTTGAACAGGTACAATTTATGGTAACCCCTGATCCTTCAACAAAAGTACAATCCCCTGAACCATACCAAAATATCTTTATTCTTGTTCCAATAGGAAAAGCTACACTTGAATTAGGGGGTACGGTTATCGTTGCCTCATTATTGGTTTCATAAATATCATTCTCTGCATCGGTTAATAATAGGGTGTAAGTTGAACCGGATTGATTGTTGACATAAGCATGACCGGAAGTAGGGCGTAAGCGCTTCTTTATTATTCCTGCTGAATCTACTAAAGCAGTATCAGAAACGGAGTTTGGAAGATTATCAATTTTTACCTTGCCTTTAACTTCGAGGGCCTCACCTGGTGCCGTCGTTCCGATGCCGACGTTGCCTTTTAATAAAGTTGTAGTCACATTATCATTCCCCAACACCACCTGATTACTCTGTAATACTTTAGCGTTATATCCTATTG
>CAIPLT010000066.1 GCA_903865935.1 Caldifarciminota bacterium | reverse complement strand
TTATTTTTTATTATTATTATTTGTATTTGTTTTACACATTATTTAGATGTTAAAATATTGCGTTTAAATTACTAGGTTCGCAAAAATCCCAAAATATAAAAATATAAGTCTAATTTTAGAGATTTTATTTATGAATTACTTATATGATAAAATGAAATTAAAAAATAACTATGAGAGGGGGCGTTTTATGCCTAAAAAATATCTATTAGTAACTTTATTATTTATTGTCGGATTCGTTTTTGCTCAAACAAAACTAAACGAATCATTCACCAGTACGACTTTTCCACCTACGGGATGGACGGTCTACAATTTAGACACCCAGGGCGGTGACACAACTCACTGGGGAAGAAATACCGCTGCTCCATTAACATCCCCGGGGTGCACATATTGTAAAGAACATGAACCAAGCCCTGGCACATATCCTAACAATGACTGGATTGTAACACCTAAACTGTACCCAACCGCTGGCGCTTGCACGCTTTCTTTCTATTATCGTGACTACTGTGGTGCTGGTTGCAGTCTGGAAGTCTGGGTATCGCGAAGTGGAAATGTTCCAGATAGTTTTACAAATTGCCCGGCTAACGGTTTCAAGCTGCTTGCGTTTACTGGTACGAATACTACTTATAAATTAAAGACCGTATCGTTATCAGCATTCGTCAATCAATCAGTCTATGTTGCTTGGCGTTATTGCGGCAAGATATCGAACCGGCAGGGAGTTTACCTTGATAGTATTTTTGGTATAACTTTTCCGACGGTTGATGCCGGTGTTCAGGCAGTTATTGCTCCGGATACTGTTGTTGCGCATGGTCAAATCTTCCCATCCACAAGAGTCATCAACAATGGTGCATTAGCAGCTAGTTTCTGGACCAGATGTGTAATTGAGACAATTACCGGTGCCAGAATCGTCTACCGTGATTCGGTATATATCAGCGGATTACAAAAAAATACGACCATTACTCCAACTTTTACTGGCGTTACATTTGGGGATGGATTTTATCGCGTAAGATATACCACGTTATTAACAAATGATATGATTCCGGCCAACGATACAATGAGTCGGGGATTTCGTGTGATACCTGCTTATCATGATGCCGGTGTTACAACCATTTTTGCACCAGTTGATACAGTTGTATACGGTTCTTCAATTTATCCATCGGTTCAGGTAAGAAATTATGGTTCAGACCCAGAAGAAAAAATACCAGTTAAAATAATAATTAATAATATTCAGACCGGACAAACTGTTTACACTGGTATAGACACTGTAACCTCACTTCCTTCATTACAGAATGCAACCTGCTACGCAAGAACATCGTGGACAGTAACAGTTGGCTCATTTCAGGTAATTGCGTTCACAACACTCGGCACTGACCAGAACCGTATCAATGATACTTGTAAAGTATTTACATATTGTCCATTAAAGGATGTTGCTGTTGATACAATTATAAGACCCGACACGATTGAAATTGCTTCGGCATTTTATCCTCAAGCTCAGGTAAAAAATTATGGTTATGCCTCGGCAACTTTTTATACTCGCTGTGAAATTGAAACTATTACCGGTGCCCGCACGGTGTATCGCGATTCGGTTTTAGTAACTAACCTGTTCCCAAATTTGCCGCCGTTTGGTTTGACTTTTGGCTCCGTTACTTTAAACCCCGGTTCATACCGTGTCAAAGTTACAACTCTTTATAATGGAGATATTGAACCAGGCAATAATGTAAAAACTAGAATTTTCAGAGTTATTTCACCAGCTTATCATGATGCCGGTGTTACCGAAATTATTACGCCGATTGGCGAACTCCAGTACAACTCGTCATACACTCCTTCGGTCCAGGTAAGAAATTTTGGCAATCAGAATGAATCAAATATTCCGGTTACGATTAATATAATCCAGCTTCCTAGTACCGTCGTATTTACTTCGACTGGGTCGGTATCCTTAACATCATTCTCAACCGGAACCTATACGGCAACTTCTTTTTGGACTGCAACCGTTGGCAACTATCAGATTGTTTCTTATACAGCGCTTCCAAGCGACCAAAATCCATATAATGACACAAGTTTAGCAAGTGCCCAATGCAGCCAAAAGGATGTGGGTGTTATTTCTATTACTGCACCAATCGACACTGTTATACTGCCCGGCTCACAGACCCCACAAGCACAAATTAAAAACTTTGGTCAGCTTCAGGCAATTTTTTACACGCGTTGCGAAATTGAATCGCTTCCTACACACACCGTCATCTATCGGGATTCGATCCAAACTACTTTAGGCGCCGGGTTAATTACTCCACTGGCTTTCCGCTCAATCGCATTCGTCGGCGGGTCTTTTAACTTAAAAGTTATTACTTTACTCACCGATGATGGTTTAAGAACTAATGATACGATGATTAAGATATTCCGGGTCATACCGCTTGATTATCACGATGCCGGAGTATCAGGTATATATCGTCCTATGGGCGAACTTAATTACCAGCAAGATTATTATCCATCGGTTCAGGTGAGAAATTATGGTGCACAAGCCGAATCAATCCCTGTCACAATGCAAATTGCTAATCTCCAAACCAATGCAATTGTTCACACTTATTCCAGAAAGATATGGTTAAATCCGCTTGCATCCGGAACGATTAATGACCCAACATCCTGGACGACCAGTGTTGGTGTATTTCAGGTGTACGGTTATACCACACTTGACGCAGATGCAGACCGAACTAATGACACTTGTCTTGCTGGTGCGCTTGTTTCTAATATTGATGCTGCGGTATTCTCGATTGATAATCCATTAGAGATGGTTGAACCTACGACCGTCGTAACACCAATCGCAAAAGTGTTAAATAACAGCTGGAAAACACAGACCTTCAGTATTACTTTCAATATCAACGACAATAGTAACTATACCGATACAAAGGTAATAACACTCGGTGCTAATAAAGACACTGCGCTTGCTTTTGCTCCTTGGACTGCTTATCCTGGCAGTTTTGCATTATCCTGTTCGACAAATTTAACCAGTGATATGAATTTGACTAACAATAGAAAAACATCAATAGTATTTGTTCCATTCCGTGATGTTTCAGCTACTTCAATTGTTGATCCGGATACGATAATTACACCATACACCTTTATCCCCCGCGCCATGGTTTTTAACCATAGTAATTATTCGCTAACCACGCCGGTTGAAATGGTGATATTGGATGTCGGCCAAAATATAATCTATCGTGACACGACTAATGTCGATATCATCCCTACCACCGCTGGTGTCGCATATTTTCAAGATTGGAACGACCCGGAACCCGGAATCTATACGGTAAAAGTCAGAGCACTATTCTCTCCTGACCTTGACCACTCAAATGATACGATTTCCAGACGTTGCGTTGTGCGTAATCGTTTAATTGATGTTGCACTCGGCGGTATATCTTCACCGGGTCCAGTGGTTGGCCGGGAATTTCCGATAGTTCCAAAAGTTACCGCTCGCAATAATGGCAATGTTTCAGTACCATTCCATGTCGTTACAGAAATCAGCAGTGTTACTAGTAAGACAGTATATTATGTCTTTATATCTGCTGCTCAATTATTAGCTCCGGGGCAACAAACACAAATTTATGATAGTATTTGGGTGCCGCCACTTGACGGAGATTTTGAAATAACATGCAATATTGACCTTCTTGATGACAGTCTTCAGAATAACACCTCAGATGCGACTTTCCAGGTCACCAGCGATGTTTACCGTGATGTCGGCGTGTTTATGTTCGGCGCACCGACCAGAGAACAGACGATGGGCATTATTTCAGTATTCCCGATGTTGCATAATTCCGGTAATGTCTACGAACAATGCAGCACGAGTGTAGTTATCACTAAAATTGGTCCTGCACCGTTAATGCAGTACAATCATACATTAGCAATCGCTGATTTCGCACCTCACACAACTCAGGGTTTTACATTAGACCAATGGGCACCTCGTGATACCGGATGGTATATTCTTACCTGTAATACTATTTTACCGGGCGATATGAATGCGACAAATAACACATATAGTGAAACCGTTCATGTCTATATACCGTCTATCCATGGCTGGCAGGTCAAAGAAAATATTAGCCGGCCTGTTAAAGATGGCGGTGCCTTAACTTCTGTACCATATAGTGGTATTTATGCATTCCCTGGTAATAAAACCAAATACTTCTATTTCTACGATATTAACACGAACCAATGGTCTACTAAAGCACAATTAGTACCTGACGCATCAAAAGTGAAAATAGGAAAAGGCGCTGCTTTGTGCTATGATGGTGCTAATACCATATACGCGGTAAGCGGAAATAACACACGTTTGTTCTGGGCTTATGATATTACCACAGATAGCTGGAGACAGTTAGACAGCGTACCAGCTGGAACGAAACGCAAGAAGATAAATGGCGGTACTGGTCTTGCTTATATGTCAAATGGTGATTCGAGTTTCGTATATTTAGCCAAGGGCAATACTACCCGTGAATTCTATGCATATTATATTGAAGGCAGTACCTGGCTTGCCCGCGAAAGTGTACCATTGGGACCAAATGGCATCAAAGTGAAATCCGGTAGTTGTATCACGACTGATGCAAGTTCTGGCGGGCACAATATCTACCTGCTCAAAGCTACGAAAAATGAATTCTATAAATATGACGCCATAACCAATCATTGGTCATCACTAAGAGATATGACCCTTCTAAGTCCGATTACGCAACGAACAACTTATGCTAAAGAAGGAGCATCCATGACTTTTGATGGCGATAATACAATCTACGCATTCAAGGGCGGTAATACATGGGAATTCTGGGCTTATTTAGTAAGTTCGAATGACTGGGTATATACCCGTAACCCTGTTCCACCTGCTACATCTGGCAAGAAGATTAAAAATGGTGCTGCGCTGACTTTTACTGATGGTAATGCCTATGCTCTTAAAGGTAACAATACACTAGAATTCTTGGAATATATCCCAAGCATCCAATATACCGAAAATTATCAACCGACTCGTACTAGTACACAAATGGCGGTTGAAACGAATATTAATGTGCATCCAGTAAAAATCGCAATCACCCCGAACATCGTAAAAGGTTATGCGAGAATTTCCTATCAGGTCAATAATTTAGAGCCTCTGCGAATCAAAATGTACAACAACAACGGTGAACTCGTCAAGAGCGTTGAAAAACAGCTGAATATGAGAACTGGTATTATCGCGATTGATGTTGACGACTTAGGAGCTGGTGTTTACTTTATGCAGATTGAAAACGGAAACAATAAGTTTCTTGAAAAAATAGTAGTACAAAAATAAACCCCTTATTCCCTCTCAAATGGAGCGGTCTTCCAAGACCGCTCCATATTTTTTTCATAAACAATTTAATACATGCCGACAAAGTGTAACCAATACTCTTAGTGACAGTATTTGAGTCAAACGTCTTACTAAAATTACTGAGTATATTTCACTGATTAATACAAATATACACCTGTTTACATAATAATCAATATAGATATTCAGGTTGTATATTATACTAATGAATTACCGTTCAAGACTAACCCATAACGACCTCATCATCCGCCTAATCGCTTGAATCAGGTTAGGAAAAGGCAAACATTGACCTAACCCCGTTGGATTGGATATGGCATGCCTTGGTACTGTACCCTTTTGCTAAAACAAATAACAAATTAAGTTGACAATTTCAATATAATCGAATAAAATAAAACTAATGCGCCCGTAGCTCAATTGGATAGAGTGCCGGACTACGAATCCGTAGGTTGCGTGTTCGAATCACGCCGGGCGCGTGGTTTATTAATGCACAATCAAAAACAAGACGAACACTGGATGCAAATCGCATTACAGGAAGCACAAAGAGCTTACGAGGAAGATGAAGTGCCGGTCGGTGCCGTGATTGTTAAGGATAACCGAATTATCGGACAAGGATATAATAAATCCGAGCGACTTTATGACCCGACTGCCCATGCTGAAATTATCGCCTTGTCAGCAGCGGCTAATTACCTTAATAGCTGGCGTCTGACTGATACAACAATATATGTCACGCTTGAACCGTGTTTAATGTGCACCGGTGCTTTAGTATTAGCCCGTATTAAACGATTGGTTTTCGGTGCGCATGACAAGAAATTTGGTGCATGCGGTTCAGTTTATAATATCCCCGAAGACAATAAATTTAATCATACCTTTAAGATTACTTCTGGTATCTTGGAACAAGAAAGCCAGAATCTTTTGCAAAGCTTTTTTAAAAATAAACGTGTACAAAAGACTCCTGCCAAAATAAAACCAATAACATCAAAGGATGTATATAGCGCATAATAATTAAAAGTATTGATGTCGTTCGGAAAATTCGCTATCATTAGAGTTGTTAACTTGAAATTTAGTTTAGGCAAGAAAATAAATCGATTTGCTAATAACGGAGAGATGGCCGAGTGGACGAAGGCGCATGACTCGAAATCATGTGTTGTCGTAAGACAACCGGGGGTTCAAATCCCTCTCTCTCCGCTTATTCTGAGAAATTAGGCGGGAACATATCAATGATAAAAAGAATAAACATAATACTTAAATTAAGCATAATTACTTTCTTTATTATTACTTTAGGCCATGGCGCGGTTATTACAATTGACAGAACACAACGAAATCCAATTCCAAATCAAGGAACCGCAATTCAGAAATTAATCAAAAAAGCGACTAAGTATAAAGGTAATGTTGTAATAAATCATCAGTTAATCGAGCGTATCCAAAAACGCGCTAAATTAAACCAAACCGACACATTAAGAGTATTGGCACTACGTGTCGAGTTTACCGAGGATTCAACTCCGCTTACATCGGGTAATGGTAAAATGGACCTTGCCGGTTTTCTGACGCCGGATAATGGTCTTTTTTATGACCCGCCCCACACCCGTCGATATTTTGAACGCCAGCTTCAAGGATTACATAATTTCTTCTGGTTGAATTCACTGGGAAAATTATTTGTTAATTATACGGTTATGCCGCGAACGGTTGCTGGCGCTTATCAATTACCTCACCCAATGACTTATTACGGTGATACAATCAGTACTGAAGGTATTGAAACAGGTTTAACCCGTTTGATGTATGATGCAATCCGGGAAGCCGACCGCGACCCAGCGCTTCACTTTGCTGATTATGATTTGATAATAATTTTTCATGCCGGCGCTGGTCTGCAGAGCGATACCCGAGGTGATAGTCCGTATGATTTATTAGCCGGTACGATTGGTCCTTCTGCATTGGAAGCATATATTGGAACACCTTATATCCTTGCTGATTCCGGGCGTACTGAAATTCAGGCTGCAACAATATTACCGGAAATGATGCGCCAGGATACAATGTATTATGGACAAACCAATATTCTTGGTATGACCGGTTTAGCCGGTACATTATGCCATGAGTTTAGCCACCTATTAGGTGCTTATGACCTTTATGATGTTACGGGTAATTCAATGGGAGTCGGCGCCTGGAGTTTGATGGGTTATGGTGGTTGGCTTGGTGATTGGGGCGCTGGCGCGCCACCTGGTGTAATCCCCGGTATGTTAGACCCGTACCATAAGATTGCTTTGGGCTGGATTGAACCGTTCGTGATAAATATGCCTGAAGAAAGTATCCCGATATTTGCTGCGGAAATGGATTCGAATCGTATCCGATTTCGCGGTGACAGTTCAGCGCCGATAATTATTAAAGTTCCGATATCGCAAACCGAATACTTCTTAATCGAGAACCGGCAAACTGATGTTGAAAGAAAAGATACGATTGTTGTTCATACTGAAGACGGTGTTCTAGTCTCCATCGAAGATGGCGAGTACGATTTCTTCTTGCCTGGTTCCGGAGTCCTTATCTGGCACATCGACGAAAATGTAATTAATGAATATGGACCATACAATGCAATAAATATCTTTCCCGAACATAAGGGTGTTGATTTGGAAGAGGGTGATGGCATCCAGGATTTTGACCAGTGGAGCGGATTATCAAACTTCGATTATCAAATCTATGGTTCAAAATATGACCCGTTCTTTGTTGGCGGGTTTAACTATCAGTTATCTGATTCTACCACACCTAATTCTGACGGTTATTATGGCAGAACTCATATCAATCTAACAACCCTATCCGCACCCGAGACGACAATGTTATTAACTGCCAAGTTCGGTTTAAATCACGTTGGTTTCCCTAAAGATTTGGGTCGAGCTACCAAGCTTATTTCTCCGAGTTATGCTGATTTAGACCAGGATGGTAGATTGGAAATAATAGTTTCTGACAGCGGTGGCGCGGTCTTTGCATTTAAGGATGACGGAACATCTTATACTGGTCAATCAAACGGAGGTTTTATTCCTCGCATAATATCATCAATGGTCGCTTCACCCGCGATTGGAGATGTAGCTGGTGATAGTGAGCTGGAAGTGGTTTGTGCTGGTGAAGATGGCAAGGTATGTGTCTATTCGTATACTGGCACAGGAATAATAGCACAGATGCAGACTTCAGACCGATTTCTTGCTTCGCCGGTATTGGCCGATTTGGATGGCGACGGAAAAAAGGAAATTATTATCGGCTCGACTGATATGAATCTGTACATTTGGAAAGGTGATGGCACACCTTTCCCTGGCTTCCCCAAGTTCCTCAATTCAGAAATACGGGCGGCAGTTGCGATA
Organism: Caldifarciminota bacterium; assembly: GCA_903865935.1. Lineage (GTDB taxonomy): Bacteria > Hydrothermota > Tepidihabitantia > Tepidihabitantales > CAIPLT01 > CAIPLT01. The sequence continues at coordinate 3,724 of CAIPLT010000066.1, read as the reverse complement.
ACTGATACAATAAACCCGCAAATTGCAGTTCTCGGTAGTGATAACCGGTTATTTTTAATTAATACCAATGATGCGACAATTGCTAATCATTTCCCTGTTACATTAACCAACAGCTCGCTTTATACATTGGCTTCACCTGCAATTGGTGATGTTGATCGCGATGGCAATAAAGAAATTATCGCAATAGCTAATACCGGGAATAACTGTCGGCTGTTTGTTGTGGATTTACCCGGCAAAATAAAATACTCAAGCTCGGCCATTATCCAAAGCCCGGTCAATTCTGCGCCCGCGTTAGCTGATATTGATAATGATGGCTATTTGGATATCGTGATTGCCGGCAAGAACAAAATTTATGCATTCAATTTTAACGGTACCCTAAAAACAAACTATCCTTTTACCCAGGATTCAACATACACCTCAACTATCGTTGCTGGTGGTTATTTGATTACGGTTGATGTTCCTTTTATTTTTAGTTCCTCGCCGATTATTTGTGACCTTAATAATGATAGTGTATCAGATATTATTATTGGTTCACCGCGATATGGCATTTTAGGTTTTGATGGCAGATCTGGTGCTTTATTAAATTATTTTCCTTTAGCCACAAATGGTTCGGTCAGTTCATCACCGATTGCATTTGATTTAGACCAGAACAATAATCTAGAAGTTGTAGTCGGTTCTGATGCAGGTATATTATATGTATGGGATTTCCCTGTTCCAGCACCAAATCTCAGCTGGAATCAATATCTCAAAGATGCATGTCATACCGGATTAGCTGAATTACCTATAATCCAATCTGAATCAACCAATATCATTGTCAAAGATTTCTATGCCTATCCCAATCCGGCAAACAATGAAGTCAAGGTACGGTATTGGCTTGGCAGCACTGCTCAAAATATCAAAATCAACCTTCTCGATATGTCAGGTAATTCCAAATATGAAATTGCCAATGCATCTTGTTTCCCGCAGACTGATAATGAAGTTACTCTTTTGCTTAACGGTATTCCAAGTGGTCTATATATATTAAGATTGGAAGTTACCGCCATTCAGAAAAAAGAAGTTAAGTTTTATAAATTTGCTATAGTGAAGTAAAATATCAGCTTCAAACAATGCTTAGCAAAACTAATTACTCGTTTGTGTTTAAGACAATACTTTTCGTGTTTTACATATTTCGGCTTAATTTTGCGGTCAGTTATAAAAATGAAGATAATTTGGTTTTAGACCGAATGAAAAGATTCGAACACAAAGCACATTCACTGCATCGCACCGATAATATATTTTACCCTGCACCGTTCGGTATTATCAAAGATGACTTTTTACTAAACGATGACACGGCGGGTGGGGCAAGGCAGCAAAAACCGAGCATTGTTATAAATCGCTATGGAAATACAGTTGTCTGCTGGTCTGACTTTCGTGATGGTAATGCTGACGCTTACGGTCAAAGATTTGATAATAATTGCAATCCTGCAGGTGAAAATTTCCGTATCAACACTGACAACGGTATGTCCTGGCAAGGGGAACCCTCAGTAGCAATAGACCAACCGGGAAATTTTATTGTTGTGTGGGAAGACCGTCGTGTATATAATTCAGATGTCTATGTCCAACGATTTAATCAGCAAGGAATCGCAATCGATACTAATTTACGGGCGAATGATAATAACGGCACTTCTGACCAAAGAGATGCTTGTGTAATGATTCTGATGAGTAAAGACTTCATTGTTGTCTGGGATGATTGGCGTAATGACTGGGGTGATATATATGCACAACGATTTGACAGCCTTGGTCATCGCATTGGAATTAATTTTAAGGTCAATGATGACCAGGCCGGAAATAATCAATACTGCCCATCAATCAGTCAGGATAGTCTGGGAAATTTTGTCATAACCTGGATGGATGGCCGCACTGGCGACTGGGATATTTATGCACAACGATTTAACAGTCAGGGACAACGGCTTGGTATCAATTTTATGGTTAGTGATGCAAATAGCGCTTTTCAGGGTTATCCAAAAACAGTCTGCAGTCCAAACGGTCAATTTATTATTGTGTGGGAAGACCAACGTTCGGGTAATAGTGATATATATTGTCAGAGATTTAATGACACTGGCAACCGTATTGGCAGTAATTTTAAAGTAAATAATGACATTGGCAGTTCGTCACAATCTTCTGCTAGCATTGCCGTTGACAGCTCAGGCAATTTTATTATCACTTGGCAAGACAACCGTTCAGGAAATTACGATATTTTTTGCCAGCGGTATAATAATAACGGCTCATCCATCGGGCAAAACTTCAAAGTTAATAATGATGTAACAACTCAAAATCAATTCTCACCATCCGTTGCAATAAAAACCGATGGCAGTTTTTGGGTCGTTTGGGATGATGAAAGAAACATGAATGAGGATATTTATTATCAGTTATATAATAATGATGGTTCATTGAACGGTATCAACCATAAACTAAATGACGATATCACAAGTTCAATGCAGCGTTGTTCCTGGATTACTCAAAGCGGTCTAGGTAATTATACGGTAGTTTGGGAAGATGAACGTAATTCGAATACTGATATATACGGTGCTCGTTTTGATTCATTGGGGAATTTTCTCGCTGGCAACTTTCGTATTAATGATGACGGAAGCAACTTTGACCATTTCTATGCTTCAGTCACATCAAACTATAACGGTAATTTTACTGCGGTTTGGACTGATGGTCGTAATAGCAGTTTTGATATATTTGCACAACGATATTCAAACACCGGTAATCCTTTAGGCCAAAATTTTTGCATAAATAATGACACGGCTGGTACCCAATGGTACCCGGTAATCAGCAGTGATAGCATCGGTAATTGCGCAGTGGCCTGGATGGATTACAGAAATAACAATCCTGATATTTATTGCCAGCTTTATGACAATCAGGGAAACCAATTGGGGAATAATTTTATTGTTAACGATGTAAATGCTGGCTCGCACATGTATCCTTTTATCGCGAGAAATCGTCACGGTGATTTTATCATAACCTGGATGGATGACCGAAATGGTAATTTTGATATCTACGCGCAAAGATTTGATTTTAATGGTAACTTAATCAGTGCTAATTTCAAAGTCAACGATGATAACACTTCAGCAGCCCAGGGATACCCGGCTGTGTCAATCGATTTATCCGGTAACTTTTCAATTGTCTGGGAAGATAGCCGTAATGGTAATACCGATATATATATGCAGCGATATAATTCAAATGGAACACCGATTGATACTAATTTCCGTGTCGATGACGATACTTCAGAATCCGACCAGTACTCTCCGACCATTGCTTATGACATTACAGGTAAGCAGGTAGTGGTTTGGTGTGATTATCGTAATAGCGATGACGATCTGGAAATTTATGCTCAGGCATTTCAAAATAATGGTGCAAGATTGGGTATCAACCGACAGATTAACCAACCCGATTTATTCCCAGCTAACAACCAATGGCTTATCGGACAGGGTGTCATATGTAATTCATCGCGGATTAGTTATGCCTGGATTGATAATCGCCGGCATCAAGGTTGGGATATTTACAGTAAAATTACTGACTGGAATTTTATGGCTGGTATTGAACAGTCTTCAGCACAAATAAATCTAAATCCAAACCCGATTCAACTTTTTCCCAATCCCAGCCATGGTATAATATATGCAACATCAAATCAAATTAATCATTGTAACATAGAAGTCTTTAATAGTCTTGGCAAGAAAAT
>CAIPLT010000065.1 GCA_903865935.1 Caldifarciminota bacterium | reverse complement strand
GTATATCTTCAGGCTCGCCTTGGTCGGTTCTGCAATACTGAAGGAAATGTGTGCCAAGCCATTGGTAACTGGGTTGGGTCGCGCGGCATTAAGATAGGTTACAATCGGTGTTTGGTTATTTGAACCTTCTTCGATGCCCGTGCGTCCCTGTAGTCTTACATAGTCAATGTAGATATTATCGCCATAATCTGACCATCCGACTAATGAAAAATAAAGCGTTCCCGTGAATGTACCAAGATAAACATTGCGTTCAACCCATTCTGCAGTCGCTTCATAACGTCGGAATGCCGCAACTTGGGTAAAGGTCGTACCGTTAGTTGAATATTCAACTTTGACACTATCTGGACCTAAATCGCCAGGATAACCCGGGTCAGTATACATAAAGAACTTCAATGTGCAAGGGTTCGCCGTACCAACTGCAATTGCTGGCGACATTAGTCGCGCCCAGCCACCCGCAGACGCGCTAAATGCTTGATATGTTGCCATCGCGGTTCCATCATAAGGTGTGCAAGTCGGGTATGTACCAGAAGTTGCTCGTTCCCAGTTATAGGTACCTGAACCTATCGTTGCTGTCCAACCCGTAGGCGGGAAAGTAGTACCTTCAAATGATTCGAGCGCTAAGAAATTGCTGATTAGGGTTGTTTGGGTCTTTCGGTCATTTGCCGGGTTTGTGTCATTTGCTAGATTAGTGCGCATAATAACTGTGACATTTTCAGGAATTGTTGGTGTCCAGGATGTAAAATTAATCCGAGCCGTATCGCCAGCAGCAACTGTTCCCGCGGTTTGGGTATTTGTGTATCTTACTGCACTACCCGTACCTAATATCGAACAGACCACTGCAAAACCAGATTGAGATGCCGCGCCGTAGTTTTTGATTTTAGCAATCGGTATCATTGCGGTATTTGCAGTATGTATTGTAGTCGGTGCTATGATTGCATCGACACCAACATCTTTTTGCCCTGGTGGTGTACCCGCTCCAACAAGCGTGGCAAAATCGATATACATATTATTACCATAGCCAGAAGTAGCTTTGAATGCAAAGTAAATAGTTCCACTCAACGAACCGAGATAAACATCGTGCTCAGTCCATGCTTGTGTTGCTGCATAACGCTGGAATGTCGCAACTGAGGTAAAGTTCGTGCCATCAGTTGACTTTTCTACCTCGACCTGGTCGGGGCTAGTTGAATACCCTGGGTCATGCACCATAAAGAACTTTAAAGTACATGGGGTTATGTTTATTCCTAATGGAATTGGTGGTGAAATAAGCCGTGCTGAATAACCGCTTGATGCGTACCATGACTGATAAGATGCCATAGCTGCACCTTCATATGGCGTAGTGGTTGGATATGTACCAGAGGCCATTTGTTGCCAGTTATAGGTTCCACTCAGAATATTTGCCTGCCAGCCAGTTGGCGGGAAGGTTGCGCCATTAAATCCTTCCTGTAATATCCAGTTTCCTGCATTACAAACTCTGGTCATGCGGTCATTACCTGTATATTGATCGCCGGCTAAAGTTGTTTTCATCATCACATTATAAGTACCTGAAACAGTCGGCGTCCAAGTCGGAAATGTTGCTCGGTAAGTATCGCCGGGCAGAAGTGACGTAATGGTTAAACTCTGATAATATGGACTGCCCGATGGCGGGATAATTGAACAAACAACCGCGAAACTTGTCTGACCATCGGTTCCAAAGTTCATAACTCGGCAAGATGGCGCAATTCCGACACCCTGCTGCTGAGATGAACCTGGTGCGTAAATGCGGTCAACACCGACATCATTGGGTTGTGGCGGCGGGAATGCGATTTTATAGTAGTAATTATTCGGCGCGCTCCAGTCACCAGCAGCATCGCCAGCCATCACATATAATTCATATGCGGAAGGACGGGCGACAACATAAGAACATCTTGCGACTGTGGTTGGCAATACATCAATAGTTGAGATGCTTGTACCATCATATACCCAGCCACTGCCAGTAACAGTTGTAGCACCAAGAAAACCGCCTACCCAATAAATTTTGTTACCAATTACACCGGTTCCGGCATTAAATGTTGGAGACGGTATTGTTGTACTGGCTGTCCATGTGATCGTTGTCGGATTAGCTGGATTGATCGCGCCTTTGTATATTGTTGACAAGCATGCACCATTATAGGCATTGGTGACAATAATATTATCGCCGATACATGTTGCTGTTCCCATGTAAGCAGCCGAAGGAAAAGCTGTTCCGCTTGCCCAGGTATTAGTGAAAGGATTATAGATATCAACTGTTGTAAAACCCGCACTGCCGTTTGATCCGGCAATAAGATAAATTAATGAATCGCGCCATACCGCTTCCATACGGGCAAGCCCGGCAGTCGGACATGCGGTTTTGGTTGACCATGAATTACCAGAAATAGAATATGCTTCATTTACATTCAATGCGGTTGAACTGTTGGAATAACCGCCGATAATATAAATATTACCTCGGACATAAGAACCACAGATCCATCCTCTCGCAGTTGTCATCGATGCCTTATCGGTCCAGGTATTTGCTGCTGGGTCATACTGTTGACAAAGCGTAACATTTGAACCAGCAGTGCCATCTGGTGATCCACCGATCATATAGATTTTATCATTGACTGGGTCATAGACAGTTGCGTGAGTCAATCGATTCGGGGTATTGGACGGAGCGGCAATTGTTGTCCAGGCTCGTGAACCATTGGGCGTCACGACTGGATTATTTACTGCTGTTTTAACATTGTCTGCTTTTATTGGTGCACTTAAACTAAATGCATCATTTGTTCCTTGCGCAGCGCATACTAGAGCAACTACGGAAAGAATTACTAACAAATATTTACTCATTTTAATATCCTCCTGAATTTAGTTTTCTTATCCATCATTTTTTAATTGTTTGTGCCCCCTCTCTATAAACATACCAATCATTCATTGATATTTAAAAGTAATTTAATTATTAAGTTTTTAATGTATATACCGCTCGAATAATACAACTCACGCTTGTTTGACTATGAAAATGACGCCAAATATCTTCAACAATAAATTCTCTCACTAATAAGAGTATAGACAAATAACTATGATTGTCAAGAGTCAATTACGATACTTACATTAAATAACTCTGAGCAATTACCAATTAATTACCAGCCGTTAAGCGCATTTGAAGATTATCCCGAACTCTGATAAAACCTTGATAATACTCTGGTTTAACCGGCTCAGCCCTTGGCGGTATGATTTTAAGCGGATTTACCCAGCTTCCGTTTTGTAACAGCTCGAAATGTAGATGCGGACCAGTCGACAAACCGGTTGACCCGACATAACCGATAATTTGTCCCTGCGTCACGTTCCTTCCAGTTCTAATACCCCCACCAAAGCGACTTAAGTGTCCATATCTTGACTTAAACCTTTGACTATGAGATAGCTCTACAAACCTACCATAACCATCATACCAACCAGCATAAGTTACAACTCCATTTCCAATCGCAGAAACTGGAGTCCCACTCGGTGCAACATAATCAATACCTTTGTGAGGTCGTACAATCTTCAAAATTGGATGATATCGCCCACGACTAAAATAGGAACTGATATATGAATACCGTAGCGGTGATTTTAAAAATGACTTGCGTAATGATTGTCCCTTAGCATCATAGTAATCTCGATTACCCTTTGGGTCAACAAAATAAAAACCGGAAAAGTCACCAATTTGTCCTTTATACCGTACCCCTTCAATCTGTCCATAATCAACCAATAATGAATCTTCAAATTTTTTCTCCACTAATACAAAAAATGAATCGCCATTTTGTGTTTCAGTAAAAAAATCGATCTCCCACGCTAAAATATCTGTATAATTAGCAATTAAACTTGGTTTTTCACCTATTTCCAACATTGATTCATATAATGATGATTTAATTTCACCTTTGACCAACATTACTTTAGTGGCTATTTCTTGACAGCTCATCGAAATTGTCATATTCCCCGTTTCAATATTATTAAAAGAATAACATGTGTTATAATTTTTTTTGTAGATTAATTTTACTAATGTATCGTTGCGGTAGAAAAATTTAAATGAATCCATTGGTTTAAGACTATTGAATTTGAAATTAATCCTGTTCAGGGTCTGAACAATTTTATCGGCAATTGGTTGAGCAATAGCTGCTCGTTTCAAAACACCTAAAAAAATTTCGCCGCTTTTCGGTTGAAATATCGTGACTTTTGCATTAACTGACGGTTGTTCCTGTTGCTTGACTGAATTTGGCTTTAAGAAGATAACCCAACTCAATAACAGTAAAATTATGACTAAAATCCCAATACCAAGAAATAATTCTTTTTTAAACGGCATATGAATTCTCAAAATATTTTGTCCTTTCTAAGTATGCTTGAAATCTTCTCACTAACCGCTTTTACGGATGCTAAATTTAACAAGTATATACCAATGCCGAGGACTGGTTGTCGCCAGCGTACATCTGTAATTACTGACAAAATTTCAATCGTCTTAACTTGAGGGTTTTCCTGGATAAAATCATTTATAATCACATCGTAGAGATTTTGCCATCCGATCGGCAATAAACGATTGAATGAACCCGACAACAAAATCCCTGACTCTTTTAAGATATTCGGAACAACTTCCCGATAATAATTGACGAACGGCAAACGATTTTCAACTATCCCTAAAAACCATGCAGATTCTTTTTTATAATCAAATAGTAAAATTATTGAGTAATTTGCAAAAATCAGTCGGAAATTTTCATTAAGTGAAATTGATTTAAGTGCATTGGCACAAAAATATTTGACGATTTCTTCTTTTTGTAACAATCCCTGCGCAATTTTATCTGCATAAATATTCTTAATATCATATCGTTCCAAAATTTTATTAAATGCTTCTCCTCCATAAAATTTCGGTGTACGTTGTAGCACCAAACCGCATCCAATCCTTGGACTCAATTTATCTTGATCGATCTTAAGCCGTCGGAAAACTTCAATCCGTGAACCCTGAGGCATTTTTCTATCCTAGTTGCGATGTATAGGTTTTAAATTATACAGCTTGTAATTTAGCATGAAAATGTGTTGCTTCATATTCGTCATCGGCAATACAGCTTATTAACTTATTAATACCTTGCTTTTTCAGCACGTAATTTCCATTACCAATCACAATCGCCTTTGTTCTTATCCATTCTTCAATTACTTCCGGTCTCTGTATCATTTGAATGTAAGCGTCATAACTGGTGATTGGTTTTAATGTCGCGGGGTCAACAATAAAACCGATTAATACATACGGGTAATTTTTGAGTACTATTTTATAGCTGGGCGGAAATATACCGTCTTGTGGTAAAATCTCAAATTTAATAATATTTAAAGGATTTAGGATTTTGGGTAAATCAAATTCACAAGTCATTCCTAATCGGTGGGCAATTACACAAATCCCGACATTCTGTAATTTTATCGAGCGGTCGGTGGGTCGGTACAATTTTATCATTCTTAGCATAAATCGCACTTTTTTTTGTATCGAAATTAGCTCCCGGAGGATATACTTGGTCATTACTGATGCTAACCCTTTCATCCGATAATTCTCATTAACCATTACATCCCAGTACACAATATTGCCATTTCGGGGATTACGGTCACAAAGAGCTCGCCCAATAATATTGCCGTTATTCCTTAAAAACAAACGCATCTGACAACCAGTAATATCTTGTTCAATTTTAAAAATTGAATTCTCCAAAGGACCTTCGAGTATTTGCACTCGATTTAATTCATCGACATAAAATGACGGACCAAATCTTTTAGGACTAAATATCATCTTTGGTTTAGTACCCAGCAACCACTCCCAGAATCCCATCTATTTATCCATTCCTACATTTATCATTTCATTAATTTTGGGTCGGTACGAACCGCTTGTTCAATACATTTTACCGCTTCTTTTTTCATCCCTTTATTACGATAAATAATCCCTAAATTATACCACGCTGTTGCGTGATTGGGTTTAAATCTCAATAAGTGTTTATAAGTTTTTATACTTGAGTCTAATTCTCCTAGCTCAAAATAAGTTTGAGCCAAATTATAATACGCGTGTTCTGAATGGGGTGTTATTTTTAATGCTCTTTCAAAGCAGATTACTGCTCTTTGATATTGCTTTAAATTAAAATAGACGTTTCCTAATCCAAAATGTGCATCAAAATAATTTGGTTTAAAAGATAGAATTTGGTTATATGTTTCTTCCGCCCTGTGCAAATCACCGTCTTGTTCATACGCATAAGCAAGATTATTAAGTGCCTCAATATATGTTGATCTTAAAGAAATCGCTGTTTTTAAAGCATAGATAGCATTAGACCATTTACGAATTAAACAATATGCAAACCCTAATATGTGGTAATACTCTGCCGAACGCGGGTTTATTTCAATTGCTTTCTCTAAGTATTTAATTGCTTGTTTGATACCCCCCAGTTTAATATGTACTTGTGCTAGATTAACATAGTTGGCGGAAAAATCCGGATTCAGATAAATCGCTTTTTCATACAACCCGATTGCTTTCTCTAAATCCCGACCAAGCTGATAATGGACATCGGCAATCTTGACCATTGTTGCGGCAAAAAAGTATAAAAAGTCGCTTCTAAATGAGACAACTGGTATGTAATAAGATATTGGGGAATAGGTTAAAGGTTCCCAATAGATGACTTTCTCGCTTGTTATAACCTCGAGAAATAAATTATTATTTACAATAACACAGTTATTCTCAAAACCAAACTTTGACAAGATGATACTATCCAAAACGGTAAATAATAATTCCGACCCGTGCACTTCATGAGCTGTATTCCAATCCTCGTTAAGAATTTCTGTAAATAGGATTTTTTTCTCGTCCTGAATTCGTTTTGGCAAGTGTTTCAAAATTCGATCGCGGAGCGACGCCAGTAGTATGAACTGTGAACTAAACGAATTATCGGCTCTTTTATTATTTAATAATTCCTGGATTTGCGGTAAACCGGCGATTTTATGTAATATCAGATCCAGTCTTTGTCCATAATATTCAAATTCCGACATCGATCGTATACCACACTGTATCAATAAACCGAACGGTATGGTGGTAGCTTGTCCTAATTCCTTTTCGATTGATGATAACCCATTTTTAAATAGCTCAATGTTTTGGCATAATGTTTGCAACTCGATACCGGGACGAAATCCACGACAGGTTAATATTTCTTTAAATCGCTCTTCTTCATAATCAGGCAATATACCTAGTGCCCGCTGGATATATGCATCTTTTTCCCATTGTGTTATGTTGCACTGTCCTAATTTATTATGTATCAACCAAGCTTCTGACTCTGCCCGCAAAATTTCTAAGTGCTTTTGTAAGGGACTAAGATTTAATAATTCATATTGGTGATATCTTATTAAACTATCGTCCTGCATCACCAATGGGGAATTCCATGACCCGAAATGAACACGATTAGAAACCGATTTTAAATCATTGAAATGCTTTGCATATTCAATCAACTCGCGGTCCGTATTATAAATTACTGAAAATAAATCTTGATAATATTGGCGAAAATCAGAACGGACGCCAGTTATCGGATCATGCACATTATTGTTCATTTCAACATATCAGCTAAATTTGTTGAAAGATTACCTGCTCTGTACTCTGGGTTATTAAGTATTTTCAGATGAAATGGAATGGTAGATTTTATACCTGTTATTAAAGTCTCATTCAGTGATCGTTCCATACGCACAATCGCTTCTTCACGATTTATCCCCCAGGTAATAACTTTAGCAATCAATGAATCGTAGTATGGGGGCACCGAATAACCATTGTAAATATGCGAATCAACTCTCACTCCTGGTCCGGCTGGTAGTCTGAGATTTGTAATTTTACCCGGCGTTGGCATAAAATCTTTATCCTCATCTTCAGCCGTTATTCTACATTCCAACGCATACCCCAAGGGAATACTGCACGAGTAATTCTCCAAAGCCAATTTTTCACCGGCAGCAATATAAATTTGTTGCTTAATAATATCTACACCAGTAATTGCCTCGGTAATCGGATGCTCGACTTGCACTCTTGGATTCATCTCAAGAAAATAAAAATTCTTATCTTTAGTGGTCAAAAACTCAATTGTCCCAGCATTTTCGTATTCGATTGTTTCCGCGGCGTTCACTGCTGAATTACATAATTTCAGCCGTGTTTCCATATCGAGCAGTGGCGATGGTGCCTCTTCAATTAGTTTCTGGTGGCGTCGCTGTATTGAACATTCACGTTCAAAAAGATGACTGACATTACCATGGGAATCCGCTAAGATTTGCACTTCAATATGCCTGGCATTTTCAAGTAATTTCTCAATATATACGCGCTCGTCGTTAAAACTCGCTTTCGCTTCTGCCTGTGCTAAACGAACACCTGCTTCCAAATCCCGTTCCTGTTTCACAATGCGCATACCTTTACCGCCACCACCCGCTGCTGCTTTTACTATTATTGGGTAACCTATCTCTTGCGCTATCTTTCTGACATCTTTAATCGACTCAATCGGATCATTTGACCCGGGTAAAACAGTCAGACCCGCCTCGGTCATTTTTTTTCTCGCTAATAACTTATCCCCCATCATTCGGATAATTGATGACTTAGGTCCAATGAATTTTACGTTACATGATTCACATGCTTCAGCAAAATCAGGATTCTCAGATAAAAAACCATAACCGGGATGTATCGCGTCACTACCAGTAACTTCCGCCGCTGATAGAATTCTCGTGAAATTAAGATAACTCTCTTCCGCTAAAGCGCCGCCGATACAAACATGTTCATCAGCGAGTTCGATATGTAAGGCACCAGCATCAGCATCTGAATACACCGCAACTGTCTTTACTCCCAATTCCCGGCAAGCGCGAATAATCCTTACCGCTATTTCACCGCGATTGGCAATCAGTATTTTCTTAAACATATTTCAACTCAGTTATTATTACCCTACTCTTTCAACATACGTATTGGTTCTAGTATCAATTCTAATTTTGGTACCTACCCCAATAAAAAATGGCACTGATACCACCATACCAGTTGAAAGCTTAGCCGGTTTTCCACCACCGGTTGCTGTATCGCCTTTATAATCAGGATCAGTTTCAACTACCTCTAAATCGATAAAGGTTGGAACTTCCATTGTCAATGGTTTTCCATCAATATAGATAACATCAACAATAAGATTTTCGGTTAAATATGATATCTTATCACCTAAAATCTCCTTGGGTAAAACAAACTGGTCATAATGTTCCATATCCATGTAATGGTAGGAATCGCCATCATTATAAAGATACCGGCTTTTTTTTCGTTCGACTTCCAGTTCTTCAAACTTCTCGTCGGATGATAGATTTTCTTCAATTGTTCGACCGGTCATGAGATTCTTAAATTTAGTACGGACAAAGGCTCGGCGCTGGGCAATCTTCACTCTTTGATACTCGACGATTTCATAAATATCATTCTTGAATCGAACGAGCAATCCCGTTCTAAAATCATTCGGTGTAATCATAATTCAATTAACTCCTTTGGGGTTTTTGTTAAATTTTCATATCCTCTTTCTTTTATTACTATTAAATCTTCGATTCTAACTCCGAATTCTCCGGGCAAATAGATACCAGGTTCAACGGTCGCAGTTTGATTTGGTTTTAATATATCAAGACTTTTTGACGAAAGAGTCGGATTTTCGTGAACCATAATACCAACTGCATGACCTAATCCATGCCCAAAATAATTACCATATCCTTTTTCTTTAATATAATTTCGTGCATATCCGTCAATTTCTGCCGCAGTCTTACCCGCGGTGATTTTATTCAGCGCTAATTTTTGTGCGGTTAACACGATGTTATAAATTTCTTTAACTTTTTTAGACGCTTTACCGAAAACTACAGTTCGGGTCATATCCGAACAGTAACCTTGAAATTTAGCACCAATATCAAAAACAATCACATCACCAGATTTCAGTTTTTTATTCGTCGGCTGCGCATGTGGCATTGCCCCGCGTTCAGCAAATGCAACGATTGTTGAAAAGGCAATTTCACATTGCTTCATAAATTGATAATCGATTTCTGTGGCCAAATCCTTTTCCGTGATATTTGGTTTTATCATCGTTATAACATTCTGAAAAACTTTATCAGTAATTATGGCCGCTTTTTTTATCTTATTTAATTCGTCCGAATCTTTAATTTCTCGTAGTGACTGAATGTAGTTGTCATTCGGAATTAATCTAATTATCCTGTTGAGCTGTTTTTTTATTCTCGCATAGTTGCCATATGAAAGATAGTTACTTTCAAAACCAAAACTTTTTATCCCTTTTATATCTACTAATGGAAAATCACTATATAGATTGCGATTTACAATTTTGACTGTACAACCACTAACTTCATTTTTGACCTGTTCCTGATAGCGAAAATCTGTATAAAAAGTCGGTTTGCTCTGATTATTCCTAACAATCAACATACCATTGGAACCAGTATAACCACAAAGATAAAAAAGATTGGCGGGGTCAGACACTAAAAAAGCATCTACCTTGTCTTTTTTAAATTTTCTTTTTAATAAACTAATTCTGTTACCCATAACTTTATCTCCTTATCCACCCCTCTCCATAAATTTCTTTATTCTACTTGAAAGATAATATTTCGTCAACATTTAATTCTTATAAAACCAATTAAGGACTTTTAACGATTGGTTGAAAACCCGGAATGAACTGGCGTATCAACCAGATATTTGTTTGTAGATGATTTGTTAATTTATTGGTCTTAATTATAAATGGGTCGCTCTGATTTCCAGAACGGAATCGGCTTAAGGCTAAAAAAATACAAATCTGGTCAGCTAAATGATAATCGTAAACATTTTCGCTGGATAAAAGATATGATTTATATTCCTGATAGACTTCGGTTGCGACGGTTTCCGCTTGCTTGCCACGTTCACCCAAGCTGCAAAAACCAACAGTTATATTTTCAAACTCTGCTTTCAAAAACATGTAAGTACCAGGACAATCGGCTCTAACCGCCTCGGTTACTTGCTCTACTTTCGGTTGGGGAAAATCATTTTCTAAAAGTTTTAGAAACTGGTTTCGCTGCCGCTCAGCAATACCAATCGGTAAATTAGCGACCCGCGATACTAATGATAACCCCTTTAATGGTCCGCGTTCAAGAACCGAACTCAAACTCCTGACGTAAGGGTTCTGATTAAAATCAAAAACAGCCTTTCCCCTACCGACCGGAAAAAAACCGTAGTTAATCAATTTTGCATTAATCGTATTACCCGATCGGTTCAGAAATGGCATCAGAACCTCGGCAAGATAATCGAACGGTGGACTATATGCAACGTGAGTTCCACCTTTAATCGTAACTCGGCTTTTAGTTGAACCCAGAACTGGTAAAATTGCTTGAGCAACCAGAGTTACGGAACCTGCGCTCCCCCGTCTTTCCGCAACATCGAATTCATAATTGCCCGGCTGGATATCACCCGGCTTAAAAATTAAGCTGGTCGAACCAAAACTCGCCCCTAATAATTCAGCACTACAAATCTTGGCTACTGCATTGACTGAAGTAAGATGTTGAGGTAGAAGTCCGAGCCTGGGACGACCTTTCCGGATATTATAAATCTCAAACGGCGTCTTTAAACAGGTAGAAAGACTGAGGGCGGTGCGCAGAATCTGGCCACCGCCCTCACCATAAGAGCCGTCAATCCGAATCATTTATTTCATTCGTAATTGTAGTTTTTTAAGCACTTCCGGTAAAGTTGTATATTCCATTTCAGTTAACGGTAAACGATGCGGTTCAAATGGCCCGTGTGCGCGCATAAAGTTGGCAATCTTGTTCGCCTGTTTTCGAGCATAATCGTACGATGGGTCATCAAACATATCTCGCGGACCAACTAACATACCATTCGAAACTTGGAAACCGAAGGCGATAACTCGCGGTGGACCATCAAATCTTGTCGGATTTGCTTCTTTCTGTGATGTCGGCATCAAAGGACCGTAATGCGAACCTCTCATCCAACCCGTAACTAAATGCGGGAAAGAGAAAGGTTCTAATATTTCACCCATTGCCGGTAAACCAGACTGACCACGGACAATCAATACCGGGTCATCTTTTCCAACATACCGTCCTGCAATTAAATACAATTTTTGGGTTGAACTTGATGCTGCAATCTCACCTTTCTTGGTATAGATTGCCTTAATAATGTAATTTTCTGCAGAACCAATTAAAACTAACAAGTCATACATCTCTTCCGGAGTCGAGAGCATGAAATTCTTGTCTTTTTTAATATCGTGGATTTCGAATTTAAAACCGTCATGCATTGATGGGTCAATGATCAGACCAATCGTATTAAACGGGTCAGCGAACATCTTAAAGAGCGGAAAGTTCCAGGCACCAGGAGCGCACTTATCGCCCATGAATACAATAATTGGTTCGGATTTGCGTTCGACAATTTCCATTTCCGCAACACCCGGTCCCATACCTTTGACATTACCGGAAAATGCGTCAGCCAGCATATCCTGACCTGCTCCATAGAGCTTCATTTTCTTGGCTAATGCTGTGCCCTCTTCGAATACTTTCCATGCTAAACCGTGGATATCTCTTGAATCACAACCCTTTTTATGAGTCATGATTAATTCTAAATCATCACCACAGGATGTAACACAGAAATCATTTAATATCTTGTTCTGTTTCGCTTTTGCCAGCATTGTTTCAGCTTTTTTTAATATATCGGGGTGTGAAGACGAGTGTCCTACATAACCGCCGACATCGGCTTTGATAACCGAAATTGTAACTTTCGGTGCGGACTTTTCGCTTCCGCTATTTTTCTTACTCATTTCTTTCATTTTACTGCCTCCATATAAATTAGTTTTATTCTTTTTTACAGACCTATATATCTTTCTATATGTCAGTAGGTTTAACTATTATTATATTCATCAATATACAATTTGTCAATAATATATATCGTATAATGTCAGAATGGTTGACTTCTTATCATTAATGGAATATGCTCTGTATAAAATTAAGTCAGACCAAAAACTATGATAGACAATCGAGCTGATATGCTTAATAAAAAAGCATCTGAACCAAAAGCAAAACCGGACAAGATAATTGAATCTCTGAAAATAAAAACAAACGATATTATTGCTGATATTGGTGCCGGTGGTGGTTACTATGCTTTAAGATTTGCGGAAATTGTCGGCAAACAGGGTAAAGTTTATGCAATTGATTCAAATTCCGACATGTTAGTAACAATCAATGACGAGAGTAAAAAAGCAGGATTTGATAATATTATTACAGTAAATGCCGATAAAATGAAATCGGTTTTAACGCAAAGCGAATTAGACTTTATCTTTGTGCGCAATACTTATCACCATCTGGAAAACCGCATAAATTATTTTGCCGATTTAAAGAAATATTTAAAACCAAATGGTCGAATTGCAATTATTGAGTACAAACCCGCCGGTAGTATTTTCAGTTTCCATCGGTTTTGTGGACATCAAGTTAAACCCAATATAATTATCAGCGAGCTGCAGCAGGCAGGATACAAAGTCATTGAATCATTCAATTTTCTGAAAGAACAATCTTTTACAATCTTTAGTTCTGAATAAAACGTGGTAAATATCCCGCATTTGACTTATTAATGTCATTGCACAGTTGATGCCCCGCTTAGCTTTTGTAATTTATACTGACAATATAATAAAAAATCCGATAAAATTTGTATCTAAAAAGCTAAATATCATATTCTTAATTCAAAACTCTCGTGAACAGGGAGTAGTATTCCCCCCATTGGGTAGGAATTCGAAAAGGAGAGCAGTTATGCGATTGTTTTGCGGATTGATTAGCGTACATAATTCGTCATATATTATAGAAGCAATCAAGCCATTTATCACAGATGTTAATTCTCTGTCGCTAAGCAAATCTATGACAAATTATTTTACTAAGTATATCAGTGGATATTTCAGGTTATAAAATACGGTGTCTATTACAGAGCTATTTAGGGTATAAACCAATCCATAAGAAAAACCAAAATTCAACAATTTTAAGGTGCAGTTTCTATATAAATCTGAAAATAAGAACGTTGAAATATTGACAAGTCATAATAACAAGTTATACTAATTTAATGGGCATGGTGATTGTTACCGAAAACTTAACCAAAGATTATCATACTGGTTTTCGTGCGCACACAATTCGTGCCATCGAAAACTTAAATTTAGAAGTTGAAGTACGGGAAATTTTTGGTTTTTTAGGTCCGAATGGCGCTGGAAAAACAACGACCATCAAGGTTTTAGTTGGATTAACCAAACCGACCAGGGGCCGGGCAATGGTTTTAGGTAAATCTTCAACTGATGTTGATATAAAAAAATTGATCGGTTTCCTGCCCGAATCCCCATATTTTTATGAATACTTAAACCCGGTTGAATACTTAAAACTTTGTGCTCAGCTGTCTGGTATTGCCCGCGCTGAACAACAACGACGAATCGAAAAACTGATAAATTTAGTCCGATTGGAACGGTTTGTCAAAATGCCAATGCGGGGATTTTCCCGCGGTATGTTACAGCGGGTAGGCATTGCCCAGGCTTTAATTCACGACCCGGAATTAGTAATTCTTGACGAACCAATGGGCGGGCTTGATCCGATCGGTCGCCGGGAATTCCGTGATATTATCCTAAAATTAAAAGAACAGGGTAAAACAATATTCTTTTCAACCCATATTTTAGCTGACGTGGAGATGATTTGTGATCGCGTCGGTATCATTCTCAATGGGAAATTAATTAATACTGGACGGTTGGATGAAATCCTCGGTTCGGAAATTGAGACTTTTGAGATGGTCGTTAGGGGTTTGGACCGAAAAATGGTCAAAGTAATTGAGCGCATCAGTAATAAAGTCATTCCCAGCGAAGATAAAGTGCTTATCGAAGTCAAAACCGAAGAAGAAGTGGAACGAATTATGGTAATAATGCGTGAGGTGGGGGCAAAACTATTATCACTTATTCCACGCCGCAAAACATTAGAAGACCATTTTATCAGTGAAATCCAAAAGGAAAGACTAAAAGAAATCTAAATGAAAATCATCGGCGTCATTCTGAATACATTTCGCGAATCAATTCGTGATAAGGTTTTTATCACAATTATAATTTTTGCGATACTGGTAATGGTCAGCGGCAAGGTTATCCAGCCTCTGGCACTCGGCGAAGAAGCAAAAGTCGTCAAGGATATCGGTTTGAACAGTATCGCCCTATTTTCAACTCTTATCGCAATATTAGTCGGCGGTCGATTAGTTTATAAGGAAATTGAAAAACGCACACTCTATTTAATAATAACACGACCAATTCATCGTTGGCAATTTATCGTTGGAAAATATTTTGGGTTATTGCTCGTTCTGTTTGAAAGCATTTTAATAATGACTTGCGCATTTTATCTGATTCTGATTCTGTTAAATATATCGGCCAGTTTAAATCTTCTATTATCGGTTTTATTAACATTTTTCCAGTTGTGGGTAATCACTGCAATCGCAATTCTATTCTCCACCTTTTCCACACCGATTACCGGTGCGGTGTTCACTTTTGCTCTATATTTTATCGGGCACCTTACTCGGGATTTAAAGACTTTTGGTGCGATGAGTAAATCCGGTCTTGTGAAAACTCTGTCTGATATTATGTACTATGTTTTACCAAACCTGGCAAATTTCAATATTAAAGGTGAAGTTGTACATAACGTAACAATTGCACCTCAGATAATTGTTTTGACGATTGCTTATGCAATTGTTTATTCAGCGATTATAGTTTTTGCATCTTGTATAATCTTTCAGCGAAAAGATTTTTAAGTCAAATGATATTTAGTAATATCGAAATTTTTAAATTTAATCAATGACGCAGACAACAATCTGGAAATGGACTTTGCCGATTATAATCGTTTTTCTTTGCGGATTAGCAATCTGGACAATCCAGTTTAATCTTGATTTACAACATCACAAATCCATCGAAACACGTATCATTGAAGAATTGATGTATTTCCCTTCCGGGAAATTCTTAAAGCCGGCGGTTATTGAATATCAAAGTTCAATGGCGGATCTGGTTTGGTTGCGGGCAATCCAATATTACGGGCAACATCTGATGACCAATCAGAAGTACGAGTGGCTAGGGCATATTTTTGACATATTATCCACATTAGATACCCGGTTTATTGGTGCGTATCATTTTGGTTCACTGGTTTTAGCGTGGGATGCCCATCAGGTATTTCCAGCAATTAAATTATTAAATCAAGGCATGTCATATAACCCGTTAAACTGGCAAATCGCTTTTGATGCGGCATTTATCAATTATATGCTGACCAAGGACTATGTTACTGCTGGTTATTATTTTGAAATTGCTTCAAAACTTCCTGAAACATGGAAGATAACCGAACGTTGGGCAGCCTTCTCTTATGCTAAGGGTGGCGCTAATCCGATGGCCATTGAAATATGGTCATCGATTTACCGTACAACTGAAAATAGAAAATTAAAGGAATTAGCCGAACGTGAACTAATCAAATTGGGTATTCAACCGTAGATAATTTATGCTCTTTCGAATCGTAATTGGTATTGACAAACATTTAAAAAATGTTAGAATTGTAAAAGATTTAATGAGGAATGGATAAATGGAAATAAAAATACCGAGTGAAGAAGGTCCGGAAATATCATACGAACAACGGTATGGTGTGCCGTTTATTGATTTATCTCAATTCAAACTTGACCCGGAAATATTAAGCGGTTTTAACGAACAATTTTTACGTAACCATAAAATATTCCCGCTATTTCGCTCCGGCAATGCTTTAGCGGTTGCCATGGTTGACCCCCATGATATAGTCACAATTGATGAAATCCGTCGTCAAACTGGATTGGAGATCGAACCGATGGTCTGCCGTGAATCCGACCTTTCTCAGGCGATTGCTCAACACTTCAGTGATGTGCCTGCTGCTCAACCCGAAGCAGAAATTACTGTTGATGAAACAGAATTAACTACCATTGAACCGGACGCAGGACCCGAAGGTACTACTGAACTTGACCTTGCCCCACGTCAATTAGAAGAAAAAGCGTCTGAAGCACCGGTCGTGCGATGGGTGAACCATATGCTTATCCGCGCAGTGCGAGATCGCGCTTCTGACGTTCACGTTGAACCGGGTAGAGAAAGTGTCTCAATACGTTTTCGTGTTGACGGTATATTACAGCAAATCGCCGCCCCGAAAAAAAATCTGCAGATTGGTGTTGTATCGAGAATTAAGATTATGTCTCGTATGAATATTGCTGAAAAACGCGTCCCCCAAGATGGTCGTTACAGTTGCATAATTGATGGTCGAGAAATTGACTTCCGCGTCTCGACCTTTCCGGTCACTTATGGCGAAGCCGTGGTTATGCGTATTTTAGATCGTATGCGATTGCTATCATTAACGGAGTTAGGATTCTCGAAAAATGACCTTGAGATTACAGAAGGTATGATTGCTAAACCGCACGGTGTCATCATAATATCCGGACCAACCGGCAGCGGTAAAACAACAACGCTATACGCAATTTTGAATGAAATCCGTGGCACTGAAAAAAATATTATTTCAATCGAAGACCCGGTTGAATATGATATGGATAATATTACACAGTCACAAGTCAATTTACGCGCTGGTTATACCTATTTAGTTGGTCTGCGACACATTTTGCGCCAGGACCCGGATGTTATCATGATCGGTGAAGTGCGCGACGGCGAAACTGCTGGTGTTTCGATTCGTGCTGCTTTGACCGGTCAGTTAGTATTTACAACATTACATGCTAACGACGGTCCTGGAACAATAACCCGTTTGATTGATATGGGTGTTGAACCATTTTTAGTCGCCTCTGCAGTTGAAGGTGCAATCGCTCAAAGATTAGTAAGAAAAATTTGTCCAAAGTGCAAAGCACCATATTTCCCGCATGAAAAACTTGCGACCGAGTTAGAATTACCTGCTGGCACTCAATTTTTCAAAGGTAAAGGATGCGGTCATTGTCGTAATACAGGATATTCGGGTAGAATTGGTTTATTTGAAGTTTTAAGGACAAATGACCAAATTCGTGACATCGTTATCTCGCGTCCAACCACAAGTGCAGTCCGTAATTTGGCTCGAAAGCAGAATATGCATACGCTATGGGAAGATGGAATACAAAAAGCACTGGCTGGCATTACAACAATCGATGAAGTCATGAGAGAAACAGAAAAACTGTAGTAATAAGGAGACTGTAAATATGCCATTATATCGATATAGGGTCCGTAACAGAGACGGTGCAATTTTAACCGGTACTTTGGAGGGTGTTGATTTAGCCGGTGTTATTGAAAATCTCGATTTATTGGGATACATTCCGATAACGATCAAAGAAGAAAAATCAAAACGCCCGACTGGTAGTTCTAAAATTAATATTCCTTTCCTTACTCCTCGTGTAAAATTGATTGATTTAATCACATTTACCCGACAATTTGTCACATTACACAAGGCTGGATTACCAATGCTCCAAGCAATTTCAGCATTACAAGCTCAAACCAAAAGTAAAGCATTAAAAGATGCATTAGACGGTATCCGCAAAGACCTGATGGGTGGAATAACCTTATCAAGTGCATTATCGCGTTATCCGCACATTTTCAATGAATTATATGTTAATTCAGTCTGGGCAGGTGAAACGGGTGGCGTACTCGATGAAATATTAGGTAGAATTGCTGATTTGCTGGACCATGAACGAAAACTGCGTTCAGATATTTTATCGGCTTTACGTTATCCTATTTTTGTCGTAGCGACATTTTTCATTGTGATTCTTGTAATATCAACTTTCGTATTGCCAAAATTTATTAGTATGTTAATTGGCTTTGGCGGTAAGATCCCTTTACCGACAAAAATTCTTATTGTATTTACCAATGTGCTTAAACATGATTTCATATTTATTTTTTTGGGTATTGGGTTAATTGTGGTGCTCTGTTATATGTTCCTTAGAACCAAATCCGGACGTTTATGGTGGGATCAGGTAAAAATTAATCTTCCAATATTTGGTAGTCTCTCATATAAAATTACTCTTAGCCGATTTGCTCGTATGTTTGAGACGCTGGATCGTTCTGGTTTACCAATATTACGCTCGCTGAGCCTCGTCGGTAAAACAAGTGGAAATACATTCATTGCGTCAAAAGTTGATTTAATTGCTGAAAGTGTCCGTCGTGGACGAGGGTTAGCTACACCAATGCGCGAAGTCAAAGTGTTTCCACCGATGGTCGTACAAATGATAGCCACCGGTGAGGAATCGGGTGCTCTTGACGATATGCTTCGTCAAATATCAGATTATTATGATAGTGAACTTGAATACACCGTAAAGAACCTCACCGGAATGATCGAACCGGTATTAATTCTTATTTTAGGAGTCGGAGTAGTATTTGTCATTATGGCGGTATTGATGCCATATTTTAATATATTAGCTTCACTTCGGTAAGTAATTGTATTTCAAACTTAATAAAAACTTGTTTTTGATAATTGTTGTTTAACAAAACCTAAATATTCTATTGGAAAAATGGTTAACTGTTAAGTATTTCGTTAAGCTTTTGGTTGTCCAATTTTAATACAACTTCTGTCAGTAATTTAACTGCATTCTCAAAATCATCTTCTGCTATTATACCAGCATGAGAATGAATGTAGCGTGCCGGTACACCGATTGCTAAACTTGGAACTCCAATATTATGTAGGTGAATACGACCTGTGTCATAACCACCTCGAACCGAAGTTAGATGAAAAGGAATTTTTTTCTCTTCCGCAATATTTATAACAAAATCCCTTAATTTAGTATTAGGAATCATTGTCATGTCATGAAATAATATTGCTACCCCACCTTTTAAACGCTCAGTAACCTCTTTTTCGACAAAACCTGGATATTCACGGCATAATGACACGTCAATCGCAAACGCAATATCTGGATTGACTACAGACGCTGCGGTTTGAGCACCCCTTAAACCGACTTCCTCTTGCGTTGTTCCAACAAAATGTAAACTATTAGGATGCGGTAAATTCTTTAACTTATTGGCAAGTTCAAGTATTACTGCACACCCGATGCGGTCATCCCATGCTTTTGCTAAAAACAATGAATTACCAAGACTGGCGAACGGTGAATATGGTACGACCGGGTCGCCGGGACGGATTTTTAATGCTTCTTTTACATCAAAACCCATACTTACTCCGACATCAACATACAAATCACGAAATTCTGGTATCTTTTTTCTCTCTTCTTCTTTGAGCTCGTGTACTGGTTTTGAACCGATTACACCAGGAATATCTTTGCCATTGCTGCGGACAATTACCCGCTGCCCTAATAACATCATTTCCGCCCAACCGCCGATTGGTAAAATTCTTAAATATCCCTCTTTGGTTATCGACTGAACGATAAATCCGATTTCATCCATATGAGCCGCAAACATAATCTTCGGACCATCACCTTCTTGTGTACAGATAACACTACCCAGTTTGTCCATCTTGACACTACCACATCCGGTGAAATTTTTCTTCATGATTCCTGCAACTTCAGTTTCATAACCAGAGGGACCAAAGGCATCAGTCAATTCTTTAAACAGCTCAATTCTGCTCATATTATATATCAAGATTCTCTACATATTTTGCGTTAGACTCAATAAATTGTCGTCTCGGCTCAACTTCTTCTCCCATCAACAAGGAAAGTAATCGGTCGGTCTCTGCCGCATCTTCTAAAGTTACAAGTTTAAGAACTCGCTTATCCGGGCTCATTGTTGTTATCCATAATTGTTCAGGATTCATCTCCCCCAATCCTTTGTAGCGCTGAACATCATATTTATCATCTTTATGTTTTTTGATAAATGAATCTAACGCTTCTTCCGCATAAAGGTATTCTTCTTGACGTTGAGTTTTTACTTTATAGAGAGGGGGTTGAGCAATATAAATGAAACCGGCATCAATTAGTGGTGACATAAACCGGTAAAAAAACGTTAAAAGCAAAGTCCGTATATGAGAACCATCAACATCCGCATCGGTCATAATAACAATTTTATTGTATCTTGCTTTATCAACATCAAAATCATCCTTAGAAATACCCGCACCAACCGCGGAGATAATACTTCTGATTTCAGGATTGGATAGTATTTTATTTAGTGCAGATTTTTCAACATTAAGAATTTTACCACGTAAAGGTAAAATTGCTTGAAACCTTCTATCTCTGCCTTGTTTTGCTGAACCGCCTGCCGAATCACCCTCAACGATAAATAATTCCGACAATTTCGGGTCTTCTTCCGAACAGTCAGCAAGCTTGCCTGGCAATGTATCCGATTCTAACAATGAACGGCGGCGTGCCAATTCACGTGCTTTTTTAGCCGCTTCTCTTGATTTGGCCGCAGCGACAACTTTGGATAATATAAGATTGATGACTCTTGGGTTTTCATCAAAATACATTGCAAGTTTTTCGGTGACGATTGATTCAACTATTCCTTTTGCTTCACTATTACCGAGTTTAGTTTTGGTTTGTCCCTCAAATTGAGGATTTGGAATTTTAATTGCTAAAACTGCGGTCAATCCTTCCCGGCAGTCATCACCGGTTACTTCAATATTATCTTTAATTACTTGCGTCGACCGACCATAATCATTAATTTTTCTACTCAGTGCGGACTTAAATCCAGCGAGGTGAGTACCGCCTTCGTGAGTATTAATCGTATTGACGAAGGAAAAAATATTCTCTAAATAACTATCATTATATTGAAATGCGACTTCGACTTCAATGCCATTCCGTTTATCCTCAACATATACCGGTTTGTGAAGTCGGTTTCGTCCCTGGTCTAAGTATCCGACAAAATCAACAATGCCTCCGGGATAATGAAAAACTTCCTTTTTACTGGTTTTTTCTTCAACTAATTCAATCTTTGAATCTTTTGTTAAATATGCCAACTCTCTCAAGCGAGATGCAACGATATTAAACTCAAATTCAGTTTTTTTAAAAATCTTCTTATCTGGTTTAAATGTGATTGTTGTACCAGTTTTTTGACTTTTGCCTTTGACTTCAAGTTTTGATTTTGTAACACCCTGTTCAAACCGTTGGTAATAAATTTTCCCGTCGCGGTAGACTTCTGCCTCAAGATATTCTGACAGCGCATTCACGACTGAAACACCCACCCCATGCAGACCACCTGAAATTTGATATACCTTATCTTCGAATTTAGCTCCACTATGTAGAATGGTTAATACTACTTCTAAAGCAGGTTTTTTCTCGGTCGGATGCATATCAACTGGTATACCACGACCGTTATCTTCAACTGATACTGACCCGTCTTTTTTCAGCGTAACCGTTATCTTATCACAAAACCCGGCTAATGTCTCGTCAACCGCATTATCGACGACTTCATAAACAAGGTGATGTAACCCACGGACTCCGGTATCGCCAATATACATTGATGGTCTTCGGCGTACCGCTTCGAGCCCTTTCAGGACATGAATTTTCGATGCATCATAAGTTTCTAGCATGGTTTATTTTACTTAAATTATTAAATAAATCAAGGGTTTTTTTAGCCTATTTTAGATAGAATTTGATATCTTTAACTACTTCTCGACCAATAAGTTCATTCAGTTTTTTTATTATTTCTGACTTAAGGTAAACTAATTCATTCATCCATATCGGACTAGTCACAGAGACAAATAGAATACCATTTTCGATACGATTCGCCATCGTCTGTTTTCTAATATCTTGACCAACTGCTTTATTCCAGAGTATCACCGCTTTTTGTTGGGCTAGCCTTTCCGTAAGTCCTATTTTATCTAAATAACCAGGTAATAACTTACCAAGTGGCTTCAGTTTTCGTAATCTGCCCTTTCTCAACATAGAATACCTTTCCATTACGATTTGATATATTTTTGAATTCTTTTGCGGTTGCGTAGAAAAATTGACCCTGAATTAACTCGAATAACTTTTGTGTGTTGGTAGAATCAAGCTCAGAAGCAACTTCATCTAATAGAAATATCGGTCGGCGGTTATTTTGAGACAGTAACTCTGATTCCGCGAGCTTTAATGATAAAGCAGCGAGACGTTGTTCGCCTTCGGAACCAAATTTTCTAACCGCCAAAGCTTTTTCTTTTATTATAATATCATCTCGATGCGGTCCGATTATTGTATGACCTAGTTCTTGTTCTTTTGCCCGGTTAATTTTGAGCAGTTCTAAGAATTTTTCTTGCTCGTTTGAAATTTTGATGTCATAATTATCAAGATTCACTTTGTATTCAAAGCTGATATCGCGATTTTGCATAAATACCGCATAGAACTTTTGTGCGGAAGCAAGTAATATTGGTACTATTATTCTGCGTTCTTTTATAATTTCGTGACCGTATTTTGCAAGCTCTGTTTCCCATACTTCATAATGTGCAATTTCGGCTTTTTCCTGTAACAATTTGTTACGCTGCAATAATACCGCGCGATATTCGATGAGATTTTTTAAGTAATTCTTATTAATTTTAGCAATTGCTAGGTCGATAAAATTTCTACGGCGGTCAGGTGGTCCACTAACCAAATCGATATCGGCAAGAAGAATCGTCACGACTGGTAGCCAACCTAAATAAGCTGACAGTTTATCTTGTTTCTGTTTTTGAAGAAATACAGTTTTTATTCCTTCGGTCAGACGTATTTCTGCCTCATATGTTTCATTATTATCTCGCGCTAGACCCGATATTTTTAGATAGGGCGCATTGAATTTTAAAATTTCGTTGTCACGATTCGTTCTGAATGAACGCCCGACTGCAAGAAAATGGATTGCTTCTAAAATTGATGTTTTCCCCGCCCCATTATTACCCGTCAGATAATTAACCGCTGGGTCAAATATTATTTCTGTGTTAACTAAATTCCTCACCCCCTCGAATTTTATTTTTTCTAACCGCATTTAACTATTGAGCAAGACTAATCAATTGCCGACTCTAAAATTTTCAATACCAATTCGTCATACGAAATACCCGCTTGTTTTGCTTGCACTGGTAGATCCGACAGCTCGGTCAACCCTGGCAGAGTATTTATTTCTAAAAAGTACGGTTTATTTTTAGCAATTATCAAATCAACCCGAGAGAATCCTTTAGCGCCAATAACATTGTGTGCTCTAAGTGCTAAAACTTGAACTTGGCCATATAATTTTTTTTGTATACGTGCTGGAATAATAAACTCGGTTTCCCCTTTTGTGTATTTTGCCTTGAAATCATAAAACCTTTGCTTTTTTGGTACGAGTTCTAAGATTGGCAAGACTCTTTGACCAATAATTCCAACTGTTGCAATCATTCCTTCAATAAACTTTTCCACTAAAATATCATCGAACCGTCTTCGTGCTTTTGTTATTTCTTTAAGTAACACCTTTAGTTCATCAACAATAACACAACCGACACTTGAACCTTCGGTACATGGTTTTAATATCACGGGAAACCCAAGTTTTTTTCGGATTAATTGCACGGAGTTTATTATTGAATCGTTTTTGGGAACAAAAACATAGTCTGGCGTTGGTATTTTGGCATACTCAAATAATCGTTTCGTAATAACCTTATCCATGCCGATTGCTGACGCTGCAACCTTTGAACCCGTATAAGGTATATTTAATAATTCAAGAAATCCTTGAATCGTTCCGTCTTCGCCCGGGTTTCCATGCAAGATGATAAACGCTATATCAATTTTAGCCTTGATAATTTGCTCAGCAAAAACTTGATTTATATCTATTTTTATCGCATTGAATCCCTGGCGTTTTAAAGACTGATAAACATTTTTACCTGAGCGCAATGAAATTTCGCGCTCGCTCGACCAACCGCCCATAATTATACCAATTCGTTTCTCTCTTAATTTATTTATTATAGTTCTCATTAATTGTATTAAATAGGAAAATTGCAAATAGTCAAGTATATTTATAAATAAAAACTGAAATAAAAAGGGCGGGATTAACCCGCCCTTGATATAAGTTATATTATTATTGTACGATTAGTTTAACATCTGCTCGATTTGTTGCATCTTCATATCTTAAGAAGTAAATACCGTTGGAAATTTTCGTCGTCAATAATGTCGATGAATAACTACCCGCATCAAGATAGCCATTATAAACAGTCTGAATAAGTCTGCCAGTGGTGTTATACAATTTTATCGCTACTCTACTTGAAATTGGTGTGGTATATCGAATCGTCGTCATCCTTGATAACGGATTGGGATTGGCACTAAAGCTAAAACGTAATGGTTGAACCGACTTTTCGGTCATCACGCCCGAACTTATTTCCGTAATTCCACTGGTAACAACGGCATTCTTTAGGAAAACTGGATAATAGCTCCAGAATTCCAACTTATTATTACCTTTCAATAAATAAATCGCATTGTTTAAGTAAGCCATAGCGCCGCCAGTCTTGACAACCGATTTCTTGTCCAGTCTCGGTACTGAATCTGAACGAGACCAGCCTACTCCAGGCGTATATTTCCACACGAAGTTGTAACCGCCACCCTTAGTCGCATAAATTACACTACCATCATTGACCATTGCTGCGCCGTCTTTTACGTATATCTTCTTCAGCTTACCAACACCATTAGTCAGTAATGAATCGAATGGTGGTATTGAATCATTGGTCAGTTGAGTCCAGGTATTCAACCCAGTGTCGTAGGAGAAG
>CAIPLT010000064.1 GCA_903865935.1 Caldifarciminota bacterium | reverse complement strand
TATATAAAATCTTTTGAAAATTATATAATTTAAAAAGAATAAGTCAAGTGAAATATTTAGTTATTATTTTCTATATCTTACTGAATTTACCTAAATTAGATATATATACGCTTTTTTATCAACTGCTAAAGTATTAAGGGTATCCTATATTACCAAAAACAACCCGATTGAAGCAAAAACCCCCAGAATACCACCAAAATAGAATGGTGCGGAAGCGCCGAAAAATTGCCACAATCCACCCGCGATTAAAGATGCCGGTAATAGACCGATTCCAACCAATGTCGCGTGCAGTCCAATTAAAGTCCCTCTTAATTCTTGTGGTGCGATATCTGAAACAAATGCCTTTTCAATACCTTCGGTAAATGCGCTGTAAAAACCATAAGTGCCGAATAATAACCACAGATGGGCACTTTTCCCAACGACCGCGAATCCTAAATATACCACTCCATATATAAGATATCCAATAACTAAAATCGTCTTTCTGCCGATTTTATCCGACAACTTACCGATTGGAAAAGACAAGATGCCATATACGATGTTGTAAAATAAATACAGCAATAATACAGTCGGTATTGAATAGCCGATGTTTTTTGCTCTGAGCATCAAGAATTGATTGGATGAATTACCAAGAGCAAAAATAAATACAACAACTAAAAATAATCTTAGGTTACGCGGTAACCGTTTCCAATCCAGTCTGATTTTATCCCGCTGTCGCCAGAGCTTTTGTGCCTGTTCTTTAACAAAGTAAAGCACAACAACCGCAAGCAACGCAGGAACCAGAGAAAAAAGAAATATCCGGGAATAATTAGTCATATTAGTTTTTATCAATAAATAAGCAAAAAACACACCAACTGCTGCGCCTAGTGTATCCATTGCCCGATGCAAACCATATGACATACCGCGTTTATCCGCCGGTGTACTGTCAGCAATCAAAGCATCGCGGGGTGCCGTTCGAATGCCTTTACCAATCCGGTCAACCAGCCGGCTGAAAAAAACCATGCCCCACCCATTTGCTAAGTAAAGAAAAAACTTGCCAAATGTTGATGATGCGTATCCGATTATCGCAATTGGTTTTCTCTTACCGAGTTTATCTGAGAAATAACCAGAAAATACCTTTAAGATACTGGCTGAACTTTCCGCAACACCTTCAATCAAACCAAGTATTGCCGGTCCGGCACTAAGTTTTACAGTCAGGAAGAATGGTATTAATGGATAGACCATCTCGGTTGAGATGTCAGTTAAAAAACTGGCTATCCCCAGGATGATAACATTAAACATAGACTAAGATGTATTGCTAAAAAGCAAAATTCTCAGACTTATTACTGAAAGAAAATAATTTTCTCCGAGTAACTCTTATTTGGTGTTGTTAACTTTATAAAGTAGACACCAGAACTTACTTGTTTGCCCAGCTCATCCTTACCATCCCAAATCTGATAACCATGCATATTTGTTGCAAATCTTCTGACAATTTGACCATTACGATTATAAACTGATATTAATGCATTCTGACCTGATGGCAAGTTATAACTTATTTTAATCTGTCCCCGGCTTGGATTAGGATAAATATTCCACAATGGTTTATGATTATTTTCCGCTGCTTCTTCTTCAACACTGAGATACGTGACTTGCTTTAATAACCAGGAGTATGGGTCAAGTACAACCGAAGTCGGCCAAAATGCGATATTAAAAGTATCAATCTGAGGACCATTATTAATCGGCATTACAACTAATGTGTCAAATCCGCTGGCACTGAATTTTATCTGCACCGGCATGTGAAATACTGCTGGTGCGTTATTTCCATTAACCTGACTGATTGTTGTGATAACCCGATAACGACCAGCTAAAGAATCAATATGCCAGCCTAATCGATATTTAGGATAACCCGCTTGATAGACCCACTCATTAAAGAACCAGTCAAAGTCTCTGCCTGTCATATTTTCATGGATGCGGCAATAATCATTGGTCGTGGCATTACCATATCTGAAAGAATCTCCATAAACCCGCATTGACTGGAAAAAGATCCCATGGGTGCTGGTTGTATCGCTTTCTACATACCTTAACATATGCTGAATCCACGAACCTTTACAATAAGTGGTTCCATAGCTAAATAGATTATTGATTGATTGGTTGTATATTGGTACACGATACGTTAAGTCCTCCTGAAAGTAAGATTGAGCGTCTTGATTCATCAATGAGATAAAATACGAATGACCTTGCAGATGTTCGTCATACATAGAAGCTGAATATGTCGCAAATCCTTCATTGAGCCAGACATTTGCCCAGCTAAAACAAGTCGTTTTATCACCCCACCACATATGCGACATTTCATGCGCGATACCGTCGTCATCACCAGATAACCACTGGCGATGTATCATTGTCATTGTCTGGTTTTCCATACCGCCCCACTGGAATGGTGATACCGCATTCATTCCGTATTTTTCAAACGGATATGGTCCGTACATGGTATTTGACGAGAAAAACTGCAACATATCAACAACATGTGCAAAAGCGCTTACCGAGCGGGTAGAATCATTACGCCATATATAGTACTTCACTTCAATCGATTCACTTGGTGACGGATGAAACCAATGACTGTAAGTTGCATATATCGAAGCAGTGAATGTCATCAGATAAGTTGATATCGGATAGTGCTCATTCCAGTAGAAAGTTTTCCAGCCGCCGGATGTTCGCAAGCTGTCTAAAAGACCATTGGAACATACGACAAAAGAATCTGGCACAGTCACATTTATCTCACAACCCTGTTCTGCCTTATCCCAGTTCTCATCGAAACATGGAAACCAGTATCTTGAATCGATCGGTTCAGTTGTTGTATAGATTATTGCTGGGTTAGTACCACGTGGATAATAATAGACTCCGTAAGTATTTGACCCGGTAAGCCGACGATAAAAAATATCAACCAGACATGTTTCCCCGATACTAAAAACCCGGTCTAAAGTAATCTTTAACCGATTACTATTAGCTAAAAATGTCAAATTGTTTCCAGCTCTTTTCACTGAATCACAGGTCAGGTTAACAAAGTTTAGATTAAATGTATCGAAATTTGCTTGCCGCGGTACAAATTTAATGAGCTCTACTCCCGAATAAGCGATTGATGTCATTGGTACATTCAAATTCAACTGATAGTGTCGCACGTCAAAACTATGTGTTGATTCTTGCCGTGCATTATCCAAATCGGTTATCGGTCGTAAAACGAACTTATGTTCTGCATTATAACTATTCGGTTCTGAAGGCATATACGCATACGTTAAACTTAAGATACTTACAAACACTACGATATATTTTATCATTTTTCTCCCCTTGTTTTTAAAATTTCTTCGGCGATTTGAACCGCATTGGTTGCAGCGCCTTTGCGTAAATTATCCGCAGCCAGCCACAGCGCAATGCCATGCTCAAACGCGATATCTTTTCTGATTCTGGCAACATGCACATCATCTTTTTCTTCCACATCAATCGGCATTGGGTATTTATTATCCGGGTAGACTTTTATACCCGATGCTGATTTTAAAACCTTCATTACATCATCTACTTTAATATTCACGTCAAACTCAATATTGACTGCTTCGCAATGACCGACCAATACCGGTACCCGCACGCAGGTGGCGCTGATTGGCAATTCAGGAAGTTCTAATATCTTTCTTGTTTCTTCAATTATCTTTCTCTCCTCAGATGCATAGCCTTGTTTATCAATACTACCAATTTGCGGAATAATATTAGCGGCAATTGGCGATGAGAAAAAACTGTCCGAATCTTTCTTGATTTTATCACCATATGCAATCACTTCTGTTTCATAGAGCAGTTCATTCACCGCATCTTTACCTGCACCCGAAACCGACTGAAAAGATGAAACCACTACCCGCTTCAAACCGAACGCTTTATATAGAGGCGCTAATACCACGACCAAAGGTATGGTTGTACAATTGGGGTTGGAAATAAGATTTTTGTGCTCTTTGATTTTTTCTGGATTTACTTCTGGAATAACTAGCGGGACTTCTTCGTCAAGTCGGAATGCGGATGATTTGTCAATGACAATACACTCTTTTCGTGCAAGCGGAATCCATTCCTTTGCTAAATTTTCCTCAATTGCAAAAAACGCGATATCAAGATTCTTAAAACTATCTTTAGACAAAGCCGAAACTTCAATCTCTTCGGATGCGAAGAGAATCTTTTGACCTTCGCTCCTTTTTGACGAGAATAGAGAAAGCTTGTTTACCGGAAATTTTCGCTCTTCTAAGATTTTGAGAACCTTCTCCCCAACCAGACCGGTCGCACCGACAATTCCAACATTTATCTTTTTCGATAACATAAATAAAATGATATTACTAAATTTATTCATTGTCAATTAATTTATATATAAATAAAAGGGCGGGATAAACCCGCCCTTTACTTATTTTATCAATTTAGACTTTTTCTATTATTTATTCTCGTGCTGTTTAGCTTCTTGCAGGGTTTTTTGCATATTATCATAATTTGAGCGACCTTGAGCAGTGCGGAATGAAAATCCAGCCGCTTTACCCATTTCTTTTAACTGATTCAGAGTACCAACCAAGTAATTATCATCAAGCGAGCATCCTGTCAAATCGCCGGTTTTAGGTTGTTCGACCGGCATCAGAATTTTTGCTATTTCAGCATTTTGGTCTTTGCGTTCACCGGTAACCGTCCAATATACTTTAGTTCCTGATTTGCCACCGATAACGAAACTATTACCAGTTACTTCTTGTGCAACAAAAACATCGGCACTGCCGACACCGGTTAACTGCACCATCGGATTTT
The DNA here is from genome assembly GCA_903865935.1 of Caldifarciminota bacterium. Lineage (GTDB taxonomy): Bacteria > Hydrothermota > Tepidihabitantia > Tepidihabitantales > CAIPLT01 > CAIPLT01. Next base: position 38,497 of record CAIPLT010000064.1, on the reverse strand, counting down.
TATTCAAAGCGTCAAAGTAATCAGGTAATGTTATTTCGGCTTTACCATCCGCATCAATAATTGCCGAGCCACGATAAATCAAGACCATTTCTGGTGATTCAATACAGTAGTGATTTAGAATTTTCCCTTGCGGGTCAAGCGGATGATCTATCGCAAATGCTTTTGCGCCAGTTGCGACAATATTAGCAACAATGGTCTGATTTGAAGCAGTTGCAGTTTGTCCATTAAAAGCAACAGAATTAGCATAGGAACTAGGAACCACTGAATGATTACCAACCGTAAAACTATAATTGCCCATCGAAGTATCGGCTAATCCACCAGCAACTGTGGAATAAAAACCATATGCTCGATTATATTTACCACCGCTGACTGTCGCAAATCCACTGCCGCCACCGCTGGCAGTGTTGTATTGACCACCACCGACAAATGAATAACTGCTGCTTGCGTAATTTTGTGATCCCCCGACCACAGCTGAGTAGATACCAAGCGCTGAATTAGAATCAGCTAAAGTTAACCCGCCACCACCGCTCACAACTGAATATTGACCTCGAGCACGGTTGTTTATACCGCCACCTACTGTTCCATAATCATAACTAGCAATATTATTATAACCCCCGCTAACCGTCGCACAAATAGCGCTGGCACTATTGTTATATCCGCCGCCGACTGTGGTAAAGCTATCTTTTGCAATATTTCTTAAACCGCCACCAATCGTTGAGTTTTTTCCAAGTGCAGAATTGGAATCAGATAGATTCGAACCACCACCACCACTGACAACTGAGTAATTACCTCGTGCCTTGTTATATTCTCCACCACCGACAAACGCATTTCCACCACTGGCAGTGTTGTAATTTCCACCACCGATTGTCGCACAAGTATTATTCGCTATATTCCTTGCACCGCCACCGATAAATGAAGAATCGCCGCTTGCAATATTTCCAATGCCACCCGTAATAGCTGAATTCCATCCCAGTGCTGAGTTGGAATCAGTTGGAGTCGCTCCACCACCACCACCGACAACCGAACGAATACCGCGTGCTTTGTTGTAAATTCCACCCCCGATGGTCGCACCATATCCGCTTGCACTGTTACCCGTTCCACCACCAATAGTTGTAAGAGTATTGCTGGCAACATTACTTGTTCCACCACCAACAGTTGCTTCACCACCGCTTGCGAAGTTCCAATATCCACCGCTAACCGTGGCCTCCAATCCGCTTGCGATGTGATGCGCACCGCCGCCAACTGAAGCAAATAAACCGCTTGCAGTATTATGAGTTCCACCACTTATTGTCGAAGTATCACCACTTGCAACATTACTATGTCCGCCACTGATTGTCGAATTGTTACCAATTGCTGAATTAGAATCTGATACGATTGCTCCACCGCCACCGCCGACAACTGAGTAATTACCTTGTGCCTTGTTATTACTACCCGCAACAAACGCCTGTGTGCCAGGATTAATGTTACCTGTACCAAAATTACCTTTACCCATTGTGATTGCTGGGTCGCCAGTATTTGTAATCGCACCGGTCATCGTGCCACCCCCAAGCGGAAGATAAACACCGCTGCCAGCTGCAGCAGTTGTTTGAACCGAATTATCCGGGAATTTAATACCGCCCGTGGTTGACTGAATGATACCATTCACGGTGAGCGGTGAACTTGGCGAATTGGTATTAATACCGACATTTCCATTAGCACGAATCAGAAATTGATTAGCACCAGTTGATGCAAAATCAGCATTAGTACTATCTGCCCAGACAAATGTACCAGTATGATTAGCTTTCGCACGGCGTCCAGTAGCTAAGGAATAATTTCCAGATGCGGTATTTGAAATACCACTGGGCACAGTCGAATAAGCACCGCTAGCTGTGTTGTAATACCCACCCCCGACCGTCGAATAAGCACCGCTGGCAGTGTTAGAATATCCACCACCAACGGTCGCAATTGTGCTACTTGCTTTATTTCGAGCACCACCACTTATTGTTGATGAATCACCACTTGCGATGTTACCATGTCCACCACCGATTGCAGAATTTACACCCATTGCTGAATTGGAATCACGTTCAGAAAACCCCCCGCCACCGCTGACCACTGAATAATCTGCACGAGCCTTATTAAAAAATCCGCCCCCGATGGTCGCACCATATCCGCTTACAATACAAACATGCCCACCACCAACGGTCGCGTAAATATTACTAGCAGTATTACCTTGACCACCACCAATCGTCGAATAAATATTACTAGCAGTGTTACCCGCACCACCCCCAATAGTCGAAAGATCACCGCTGGTAGTATTTTGATCTCCACCACTGACCGTCGCATAATAACCGCTGGCAGTGTTGGAAATTCCACCGCCAATAGTTGTACTTGTGCCGCTGGTTGTATTCCGAGCACCACCACCGATTGTTGATGAATCGCCACTTGCGATGTTACCATGTCCACCACCGATTACAGAATTTACACCCATTGCTGAATTAGAATCAGCTACTGATGCTCCGCCACCACCGCTGACTACAGAATAATCCCCGCGAGCTCTGTTGTAAAATCCGCCACCGATGGTCGCACTATATCCGCTTGTGATACCATGATAACCACCACCAATCGTTGTAAGAATATTACTGGCAGTGTTGACTTCCCCTCCACCAATTGTTGCAAAATTACCACTGGCAGTGTTGAGTGCTCCTCCACCTATAGTCGCCCAACCACCGCTGGCATTATTAATAGACCCACCGCTAACGGTCGCATAATCACTGGCATTATTTCTATGTCCCCCGCTTATCGTTGAATAAAGCGAGTTTTGACCTGATGTTCCAGTCGTACAAGCAACACCTAAATTGGTATGGGTAAAACGATTAGTGCCCCAAAGCATATTATCTGCACCACCACGGGCAATACCAAGTTGGCTGATTGTGAAAAGCACGCTGTCCGGTGAGCCCCTGACCCAAGCATTATCTGCGATACCAACACTATCTACTCTTGGTGCCCAAGCACTACCATTCCATTTAATAACTTGACCAATGATTGCACCAGCTTGCTGAATTTTTGTCATCGTGACATTGGTATCGGCAATCTTTGCCGCATTTATCGCATTAGAAGTAATAGTTGGATTGGGATAAGTGCCGGTTAAATCACCGCCGGCTATTTGTCCCTCATCAATAAACTTTGCACTTAATGCGATCGTATCCTTACCTTGTAATGTATATGCATTATAGGCATTGACTGCAATTCTCGTGCTGTCAACATATGGCACATTGATATTTCTAACATAATCTGATGTATCTGAATATGGAGCTTTGAAATTAGTGGCAACATCATTTCTCACAATAGTACTATCAGTAATCATACTACTTGTAACAGAGTTTGTTTGTCCTTCATTTACATACCTTGCATCTAAAGCGGTCGTATCCTTACCCTGCAATTTATATGCGTTATAGGCATTTACCGCGATTCTGGAACTATCAACATACGGAACACTGATATTTTTTACATAGTCAGCTGAATCCGCATATGGTGCTTTGAAGTTAGTCGCTACATCATTTCTGGTTATTGTATTGTCAGTAATCATACTGCTCGTAATTGAATTAGCTTGTCCTTCATCAACAAACTTAGTGCTCAATGCGATTGTATCTTTACCTTGCAATTTGTAAGCATTGTATGCAGTCGCCGCTATTCTTGCACTGTCAATTGCACCTGGAATGACTCGGGCGTAATCCGCAGTATCTGCTAAAGGAGCTTTGAAATCAGTCGCAACATCGTTTCTCGTAATCGTATTGTCAATAATCATTGGGGAATTTACTGAATTAGTTTGTCCCTCATTCACATATCGGGAATCTAAAGCAAGCGTATCTTTACCTTGTAATTTGTAAGCGTTATAAGCATTAACCGATATACGCGTGCTATCCACATACGGCAGATTAATATTTCTCACATAATCTGCTGTATCGGAATAGGGTGCTTTGAAATTTGTTGCAACATCATTTCTATTAATTGTATTGTCCTGAATCTTTACTGAAGTTACTGCACTGTCTTTGAGCATCGGATTGGTAATTGAACTAACCTGTCCTTCATCAACAAACTTGGCACTGAGTGCGATAGTATCTTTACCCTGTAATTTATATCCGTTGTAAGCATTGACTGCGACTCGCGCGCTGTCAACATACGGCACATTTACTGCCCTGGCATAATCAGATGTATCCGCATACGGCGACTTAAAGGTTTTTATCACATCCGCTCGTGTAATTGTGCTGTCTTGTATTTTAGTTGATGTAACGGCATTATTCTGAAGCATCGCATTTGAAATGGCATTCGTCTGGTTTTCGTCAACAAACTTGGCACTTAATGCAGTCGTATCCATCCCTTGCAATTTATAAGCGTTGTAAGCAGTTACGGCTATTCTTACACTATCCACAACTGGCGCTACTCTTGCATAATCTGAAGTATCGGCATACGGTGACTTGAAATTAGTCATGACATCATTTCGCACAATAGTATTATCCGTAATCATACTGCTTGTAATAGAATTGGCTTGACCTTCATTTACAAACCTTGTATCTAATGCAGTTGTATCTTTACCCTGAAGTTTATCTGCATTATATGCATTTGTTGCGACTCGCGCGCTGTCAACATACGTAACACTTGATGCTCTTGCATAATCAGCCGTATCTGAATATGGTGCTTTAAAGTTATTTACCGCATCTGCTCTGAGTATCGTTCCATTTAATATTTTATCCGTTGTTACTGCATCTGCACCAAGCTTAATATTCGTAATTGCATCATCGGCTATTTCACTGGTTGTTAATGCGGGTGTGATCGGCCTTGCCAATGGAGCATAATTGGCGGTATCTGCTTTCTTAGCTAAATAAGCATAGGCAGAACTGACCAATCTTATTCTTGGTGTCATTGCCGAGTTAGGATTAACCTGCATCTCTAAATAGCAACTGCCTGCTTGCGGAATAGAATCTATTTGACTATTTGAACCCAAGAGAACATTAAATAATCCTATATGGGTTTGTACATTCTGAGTTTCGTCCCAGAATGAACTGCCACCACTTGAAGCTGCAAATAATCTAAAGGTGATTGAATAAGTGCTGTCATTGACCGGGTTACCAGCAAGGTTTGTAAGTTTTCCCTGATAATTCAAGAGTTTGGGTATTGTGATTGCATCGGTTTGAATGGGTTTTTTTGTTGTTTGTGTTACTCCGTCTTCTGCTGCCCAGATTAGAGTAAAGAGCAGTAGTATAACTACTGGAACATATTTGTGTTTATACATACACCCTCCTTCAGGGTCTGATTTATTCCAAGAACTTACGTTTCCGTAAACCTCACCAATTGGAAACGGTTCAACTAAACGCAGATGTCGATAACTATAAGCCTATAATTCTTGATGTCAAGAGTTATAATATTGGGAGTCGATATGTGATTCGGTTATAATTTGTTATATTTGATTTTTTATATATTTTAAGGGGTAACTCATACACAGTTCTAAAATGTGAACTGTATAGCACATAAAAAATAGGCTATTTTTTTCTCTAACAATCTAAATTCCATATTCTTAATTCAAAATTCTATAAACAAAGGGGTATAGTCCCCTCCTCTATGTATGATTTCTAATAGGAAAATACTTATTCATTAGTTTTTGCGATTACTTAAACTGTCTATTTCAGTATATAATATAGAAGAAATCAACCTATCTATCATTGATGTTATTTTTCTGTCTATAAGTAAATCTATCACAAATTTTTTCACGGAATACATCAGAGGATATTTCAGGTCATATAATATGTCATCCATCACGGAGTTTATCAAAGAATAAACCATCCCATCAGAAAAATCAAAGATTAATAATTAAAAAGAAGTAAAGGTTCTTGACACGTTTAAATTTAGACGTATTATTTTTGTATGAAACTAATGATTTTTGGTAAACCAAGTTGTCCGGCTTGTCAGTCAATTAAGGAAAAGATGCAATATTTTGCCGAGAAACACCAGCCGATTCCGATTGAGTATTTTGATGTTGAAACGGTTGACGGAATAACTGAAAGCGCTTATCGAAGTGTTCCGGATATTCCGACCGTTGTTTTGATGAAAGAAAATGAAGAGGTGAAACGCTGGGTAAAATCTGCCCCAATCTTTTCCGAACTGAAAGAATTATTAGCCGCTGATAAACACGAATAAAAGATTTGAAACTCTGGATGCACACAGATAAACACAGGAAAAATTAATTATGCGAATTTTAGGTTTTATTGAGACTTCGTTAGTTGACTGGGATAAAAAAGTCGCCTCGGTCATTTTTCTGGGCGGGTGTAATTTCAATTGTCCGTTCTGCCACAATTATCCGTTGGTGCAAGATTCACCTAAAACAAAACCAATCGAATGGGAAAAGATTAAAGAAAAACTTATCAAGAAACGCAAGTGGATTGACGGTGTTGTTCTAAGCGGCGGCGAACCAATGATGCATCCGGAAATCTTCGGTCTTTTAATCAAGATAAAAGAACTCGGGTTCGAGACCAAGATTGATACGAACGGTTTTTTCCCCTATCCGTTAAAAGAGGCGATTGAGCTGGGATTGGTTGACTCGGTTGCAATGGATATTAAGACAACTCTAGATGAAAAATACGACAAGGCCTGCGGTCGGAAAATGTATCTGGTTGTTATTGAACGGACAATTAAACTGCTTAAAGAATGCGGTATCGATTATGAATTCCGCACAACCTTAGTACCAGGGATTGTCAGTCCGGATGATATTGTGAAGATTGCCCGTAAAATCGCACCGGTCAAGCGCTATGCGATACAGCAGTTCGTTCCGAAAAATGCTCGGTCAGCTCGGTTCCGGACAAAAAAACCTTATAAAAAAGAGGAAGTAGATAAAATCCTGCCCGTAATTAAAAACCACGCAAAAGAAGTTATCCTGCGTGGTTTTTAAAAAATTTACTTCTATTTTACAATCAGTTTTATTGTCTGAATTTTGTTCCCAATATCAATTTGCAAATGGTATATACCAGCGGTTAATTCTCTTGCGCTGATCGGCAGTGCATAAGAACCAGCTGTATAATATTGGCTAACAATCATATTTTGTATCTGTCCCAGACTATTATAAAGTGAAATTTTCACTATCGCCGCTCTTGCCAGATTAAATTCGATTACTGAATTTCGGTTTATCGGATTCGGAACAACTTCGACTTTATTAATCGGCTGGAAGCTTGTCGTATTAAACTCTTGTAAAGTCTGCTCAGTGCTGTTTAATATTTGGATATTTGATATTTCTTTGTATGGGATAAATTGCCAGAATTCCAAGGTATTGTTGCCTTTTAACAAATAGACTCTCATACCATCATAAGTAAGTGATGCGCCAGTTTTAGCAATACTCTTATTATTAAGTCTTCTGACCGTATCCAATGGGGTCCAAACATTACCATCCGGTTCATATTGCCAGAATTCATTCGTGCCGCCTTTTACTGCATATATGATACTGCCGTCAGTCGCCATCGCACTGCCATCTTTCACTTTCTTATCCCTTCTGATGTGATGATGCTGTAATGGCATTGGTTGTATTTGTGTCCAACCCGGGTTGTCATACCTGGCAAAATAGTTTCCCGAACCACTGCCTTTGAGTGCATAAATCTTACCGCCTAAAGCTATGATACAACTACCATCCTTGTATGCTTTGTAATCCGGTGATGGAGCGCGAGTCAATGTTGACCAAATATTAGTCGTAACATCGTAAGCAAAAAAGTTTTGCTCGGTCGCTTTCTGACTACCGGCTAATAAATAAACCTTACCATCATAATAAGCAATGCTCGTTCCGCCTTTGACTGCTTTTGGTACTGATACATATGCTTCAGCTGTCCAACTGCTACTATTAATATCATATGCCCAGAACTCACGGGTATTATTACCTTTGGTTGCGTAAATCGTGTTTATACCGTCAAAGCATAACGAAGCGCCGTCACCGACCTTCTTTTTATTAATTGCTGGTGGACTGACTCCTGGCTTACAACCATACGGCATAGTTTCAACTGATGTCCATGCACCATCATATCGATAAAACTCATTGGACTTATTACCGCGGAACGCATAAAGCACACTGCTGTTCTTTTCAGTTGTAACCGCAACTATTGAACCACCATCTTTCACGTTTTTACCGGGAATTCTGGTAAGAAAATACCCTTTTTGTGTCCAACCCGGTGTCAATGCGATAATTGTCAATGTCCATGAGCTGGAAAAATTGCTCCAATTACTATATTCATCACTCGCTCTCACGCTCCAACTATAAATACCTGATGCTAATCTATCCGGTGTGAAAGTTGTATCACTCACATTTTCATTAATCACTTCCAGTTTTGCAGTCGTTATTACAATGTTGTAAACTGTCGCCTCGGATATTGAATGCCAGATAAAATCAGGAGTCTGATTCTCTGTCGCTGAACCACTGACTGGTGAAATTAGACTTGGCACCGCCGGTGGTGTTAAATCAGCAACGTAAAATCTATTGGTCAGCCGGTCATTCGCACTATTCTGGTCAGCTGTAAGATTGGTGCGCATCTTGACCGTACACGATTCAATCACTGCCGGTGTCCAGGAAGAGAAATTGACTCTCGCGGTATCCCCTGCCGCAAGCGATGATATAATTTGAGTATTGGTATATCTGAAAGCACTGCCGACAATTGAACAGACAACCGGAATATTCGTTTGAGTAACATTGCCATAATTCTTTACTCTGGCAATCGGTTGGATCGGATTATTCACTTGATAAGTCCCGGTCGGACGAATAATTCCGTTAACTCCAACATCTACAACACCGGATGAGGAATAAGGCGTAAAACCAGTACCCGTAACATCATCGACATACCAGCCTAGACGCCGAACTGAAGCATCACTGCCAAAATGCCAGCGTAAAAAGAAACGCTGATTAGTGTTTATTGGTAAACTAAATTCTTCTTGTTGCCAGAATGTAGCAATACCAGAATAACATGATTCACCAGCAATACCAGAAGTTGATGTGTAACCAACTCCATCATAACCACCAATTGGTCTGATTACACTCCAGTTGACACCGCTGTCAGTAGAAATCTTGACATTACCGCCGTCATATGCCCGACCCGTATAATAACTGCTCAATTCTATATTATACCAGTGCCAGAATTTTAAAGTCGGATTATTCGCCGTCGCAATAAATTCTTTACTGGTTAATTTCCAGTCTGCATTATTTGCGTAGCTGTCTCCCAGCACCGTTGCCCATAGTTTTGTTCCCGAATGCGCTGAAGATGGTCCGGCAGTTGGAACACCCCATTCCCAGCCATTACTGGTCGGGTTAGCTGAAAAACTACCATTGCTCGCATCAAAATTTTCTGAGTACATTTGTATTATACTGGCAGTTCTAGTCTTTCGGTTATTGGCTGAATACTCATCGCCGCTCAGACTGGTGCGCATTTTAACCGTGCATAATTCAGCAATCGTTGGTGTCCAGGATGCAAAACTGACTCGGTTTGTATCACCCGCATTGAGCGATATCGTTTGCGTATTCGTATATCTTACAACACCGCTGCCGCCAACGATTGAACAGACCACAGGGAAACTTGTCTGATTGGAATAACCATAATTCTTTATCCGTGCAATCGGAATCATTGCAGTATTTGCCGCATGTGATTCTAAAGGATAAATAATCGAGTCAACACCGACATTATTTAATAACATAACCTCGGTTGTTCTGGTCATTCGGTCATTTCCTAGGTTGGCATCACCAGCAAGATTGGTTCGTATTTTAACTGTGCACATTTCTGCGATTGTTGGTGTCCAGGATGAAAAATTGACTCGTATTGTATCACTGGAAGCGAGTGATGTTACGGTCTGAGTATTGACATATCTGAACGCACTGCCGACAATTGAACAAACCACCGAGAAATTAGTTTGCGTAGCAGTGCCATAATTCTTGACCAATGCCCGTGGCGTCAAGGCGGTATTTTCCGGCATTGAACTGCCCGGATTATAAATCGCTTCAATCCCGACATCATTGGTTGAATTACTTACCAGACTGCTGTCTGAATTTGGAATTTTATTCTTGGCAGTGATTGTTACATACATATAACCGCTTGAAGTCGGATTGATGGAAGTAAAAATTGCCCGCCCGCTGGAATTGGTCAGCGCTTTCAGATAAACTTCACTCCCTTTCCATAAGGTAACCAAAGCGGATTGTAAAGCTGAACCACTTGAAGTCACATCAACATTAAAGGTCTGTGAACCGGTTGCAATTGTATGCGAGAATGTTGACGCCATCTTTTTCGGATTGTCGGTCCATATCATCATTGCCGGCTCACCAAACAGATTTGTCTCATAATAACACCAGAGCCAGCACTCATCACCGACTGCCGAACTTCGATAAAACTGTTTTGATGCCTGATGGCAATTTGCAATCCGTATTGAGTCTTTAGTAAATAGATAATTGTAAAAACGAACATCAATCAATTCGGAAGCACCGATCGGTCCGCTTGAATATCCCCATCCATATCTTGAGTTCATTATTACTGCAATTGCACTGCCTCTTGCTTTCATCATTTCTTCGGCAAGGCAGTCTGAATACTCGAAATTTCCCGGATAACAGGCATTCGAATTGACAATTGACAGTTTATTATAGTTGGTTTGGGATTGCGGATGCGAATAAGTTGTAGTGTACATATCCGGACCAGAACTCGTGTAATAAACACCCGCCTCATTGCCATGCCCGCATAAATGACAGAAACCAAACCCGTTGTTGAGTGAATCCCTGACTTCATTTACTATCTGTGTATTAATATAACGGTCAGTCCAGCCAGTCGGAGTAGTATTCGCAATCGAATCCTGTGATGCTTTTCCGCTATATCCCGACCATAAAACACCATATGGTAAAAGCATTCTCTTTTGATACAGCGTATCTGGGTTTCTGACATAGGTCATAAACTTTCGAATCATCGTATCAACTTCCGCAACGCTGCTGACTGGCCAGCGACCGCCATATAAATCATAGTATAAGTCAGTTGTATCTCCAGCCACTTCGCCAAAGATATTATTGTGATTACCATCCCACGACCACTGTAAATCAAGATAATACAAATCGCATGGTATGTCTCCGACTTCACCGGCACAATTGGCGCGTGCCTGACGCACAGGCACAATGCCCGTATCACCGGCAAATAAAATATACTTTAGACCATGAACGTTATAATAATCCCGGACAAAATTTCGAATCTTTTCCTGCACATCCCGACCTGTATAATTGTCAATCACCCATCGGGTAGTTCGCGTTGCAGTCAGAAAACCGGTCTTTTTCAGCCAGTTGACCATTGGTGCAAATCTTGCTATCAAAGTCGTATCCGTGAGAATTACATAATCAATATCCGGATTATCCGAGACTCTTACTTGTGGTGAAAATCGTTCTGCATCTTCAGGGTTAATCACCAGACTTCTAACCTCGCTCTGAAATAAATCCTTCTGGGACTGGGTCAATGGCTGCGTCTGATATTTTCCTTCTTCGTAATTAATCCTGATTCTTATTTTCTCAGACAAGACAAGCTTTCTCTGATTCGGGATATACTGCAATGGATACAGAAAAACACCGCCGATTCTGAACTCTGACTTATTACCGCTTGGAATTATTTTATATAAGTTTCCGGGATATTCGGTTGCTGATTGATATGTTGCCTGGTCAGGAGAAGTAAAAGAGAGCTCTCCATTAAAAGAAGTAGGTACTGGCGGTTGTGCTGGATATATTAAATATTCACCGGGAATTTCAGTTTGTTTTGCCTCGAGAACTTCAATACTGGTAATTTCCGCAGTTGAAGGAATCAACACATTTAGATTTAGAAATGGAAGGATTGGTTTGCCTGTTTCCTGAAGCGATAAATCACAACCCTTTAAGCTGACCAGACTAAATCCATCTTGGTTACTTATCTTAATCGATTTCGCGGGAAAAGTGAATTCTTTAATAATACTGCCGGCATATACAAAACTGCAAGCAACTAAAATAAAAGCAATAAATACTACCCTATTTGATTTCATTATACCTATACCTCGCAATTACTAAATCGGATTTTATTCAATAACTACTCTTATCGTACTAATTTTGTTACCAATATTACACTTTATATAATATACACCGGCAGTCAACCCTTTAGCTTTGATTGGCACAGAATAAGAACCAGCATCACAATTTCTTTCTAATAAGATTGACTTCATTTGTCCAATGCTATTATACAACGAGATTTTAACCTGCCCGCTGCTTTTAAGATTAAACTTAATCATTGAATTATTATTTATCGGATTCGGAACGACTTCAATTTTATCATTAGACATGACACTTGATACTTTGAGCTCCTGTAATGTTTGTTCTGTACAATTTAACTTTTGACTTTTGACTTTTGACTTTTCAGCTGCTTCTGGGTCATAGCACCAAAATTCCAGGCAATTATTGCCTTTCAGCGCATATACTTTACTGTCGGCAAATGCTAAAGCCGCACCGCTGCTGACTTTCTTTCTGCTAATACCTCTTGGTATCGTATCTTGTACCGTCCACTTGTGCTGGTTTATATTATATTCCCAGAAATCCTGGCTATTACCGCCTTTGAAAGCGTACAATAGACTATCGCCATTATAACAAATTGCCGCGCCATCTTTGACCTTGGTTTTTTTGTGGGTTATATTATTATATCTAGGAATACTTTCTAATATGTACCACGTATCCTCTGAAGCATCGTATTCATAGAACTCATTATATTTTGCCCCGCCTTTTAAGAGGTATATTTTATCATCTGGTCCCACTGCCATGCAACTTCCGTCTCTATATCTTTTATAGTCAGTTCCGAATGGTGCTGAATCAAGTGTTTTCATCCAGGTATCCTGCTGGCAATGATAACCGTAAAATTCGCGCGTATTATTACCCTTCAGAAGATACAGATAATACTGACTTCCCCGTTTCATAAATACCAGACTTGCCCCGCCTTTAACTTTTTTGACGCTTGCTGGATTGCAGGGAACCTGTGGTTCTGGCAGCCACGAGTTATTCGTTACATCATAACGCCAAAGCTCCAGCGTGTTATTGCCCTTAGTCGCATAAATATAATCCGGATTGGTAAATTTGTTATATGCCAATGAAGCGCCTTTATTGACCCGCTTACGATTAGTCGGGTCATCCGGAATTGACTCGTTTACAACCCAGGTATCATCACCAATATCATAAGCATAAAACTCCCGCCGATTATTTCCTTTAAAACCATATATCTTGCCGGCAACACCAGCTACCAATGCTCCGCCACCTTTGACGTTTTTAGAAGCAAAACCGACCGGCATACTGAACATTTTAGTCCAAACTACCGGAATTGTAACTGTAATAATTATTGTCCCGGTCTTTTTGTTATTTGCAGGATTTGCATCAATCGCGAGTTCGGTTGAACAAGTCACAGCCTGTGAACCTCTGGGCCAGTTTACATGCGGAGTAAATGTGATATAATTTTTACCATTGCCTGCCTGTGATATTACTCGGAAAGTATCATTATAAAAACTACTGATTATCATCCGCACCAGATAAGTCTGGGTCGTCGTGCCATAATTGTAAACCGAGCAGGCAGGAGTGACTGTTGTTAAAGAATCAAATGTGCCCGTCGGCGCGATAAGCTTTGCCACCCCGACATCCGTAACATTTACCAGGACTGAACCGCCCAGCGTATCATTTAATTTATTTGTATCATTTAACAGATAAACCGAGCATCGTGTCGCATATGTTCCGCGAACTGGTGTCCACGCGGAAAAATTGACCGTATCTTCGGCACTTCCGTTCAACTTTTTACTTCGGCTTGATGTCCAGGAGCCGATTTTTAATATAACAATAAAGGTCGTTGAATCTGGTTTATAATTTCTTACTCTTGCTCTGGGTATTATCAGACTCAATGAATCAATTATGCCGGTCGGGTTTTCAATCGCTGTAACACCAACATCTTTATTTACGGATGTTACCTGGGTTGCTGAATAAGTGAAAGTACGGTTGTTTGCTGCAGATGCCCACTGGGTGACAACCGGAATTAAAACAATCTTGCTGTTACCAGTCCATGACATTACCATCGTGTCACAATAAGCAGTGCTGAGCGAAAATTCCTGTTCATCAGATTGTGCAGGTTTACGATAACCGATTAAATACGCCGCCCAATTACTGCCATCCTGACCGTCAAATATCGTGCTCAATCCGTTTGTGCCGGATGTGAACTCAACAAAGTCTGTACCACCTGGACCTGATGGCGCGCTTGGTGATTGTGTACCTGAAGCCGGATATGAACTGTGTGTTCGTAAAACTGCTGATGCCGGCCAGGTACTCGCTTCGGAGAAATGAAAAGTATCAGCTCTTGTGCCGGTAAAATAACGCCAGACCGCATATTTCTTAAGTGCGGTTTGAAGGTTAGAAGAAAATTTGGTTCTTAAAGTACTGTCAATGCCACTAAGTGTGTTATCACCTGCACTAGTCCCTAATTTTTCCCAGCATTTTCTCGGACAACTGTCTGCATAATTTTCCTGTAAAAACATTGCCCAGATTGCACCAGCATACCAGTATAAATTTGTACTGGTATTGATCGGCTGGTATGGACTATCGAGCGGATTGGGATTAGAACTTAAATAATTCACATAATCATTGATATTATCATAAACCATATCTTCCATCCAGGTTGATGTATTTTCCATAAACCACGTACCATCAGTAACGCTATAACGCATCTGACATGCATGATTGAATTCATGTGCAACCGTTACCTGAAGTTCTCCCCAACCACCATAAGAAGTAACATCATTTCCAATGTCGATATAACTCGTAGCACCATCTGGATATGGATTTGTATAATAGTATTCTGGAGTGGTAGTACCAAGAATACCACTGCCAAGATTATCAATATAGATGTCATACAAGGAATTTGGGTTATTACCGCTAGTTCCACCATCGGGTGGTGGCGCAGCAAATTTTAATGTATCTACTTCTTTTGCCCAGGAACGCTCAGCATATTTCTTTGTTGATTCAGCATAAGCGCGTGTAACCTGATTTGTTCCAGTTGTGTCAAAATGGATAATAAAATGAGTCGAACTGATTGATTTTGACAATGTCGGACGAGTAAATTTTACACCCTGTCTGAATGCTTCCAAAGCCGGAATTGTTCCGCATTTATTAGGCAATGCACCAACTGCAATTGAAACGATAAGAAGTGATGATAATATAAAAAGTATTTTATTAACCTTCATCTGGTTCTCCTTTTAAAATCAGTTAACAATTATCTTCACTTTCTGGCTAATACTATTGCCTGTGTCGTA
Organism: Caldifarciminota bacterium; assembly: GCA_903865935.1. Lineage (GTDB taxonomy): Bacteria > Hydrothermota > Tepidihabitantia > Tepidihabitantales > CAIPLT01 > CAIPLT01. The sequence goes on along the minus strand of CAIPLT010000064.1, from coordinate 23,185 downwards.
TTTCAAAATATAAATACCATGTGCAATTTTCAATTTCCAATTATCAATTTCCAATGTATACGTACCGGCATTTTGATATTGGTCAATTAGTGTCTCGATTAATCTTCCTGTTGTATTATAGAGTTTGATTAAGACCTGACCCGCAGCAGGAACCGTGTAGCGAACCAATGCATTTTTCAAGAACGGATTTGGTGATACGTCTAAAATGTATAGTGAATTGTTAATCCCGATTATCGAATTTTCCGTCTGGATATTTATATTTGATATCTGGTTTCTGACATTTAATTTTTCTGCCGGCGGGTTAAACTTCCAGAATTCCGAGCTGTTGTTGCCTTTGAGCAGATAGATTTTCCCATCACCAGCATAAACGAGTGCCGCGCCGGTCTTGGGCACCGATTTCTTGTGGAGTCTTGGTATTGATTCTAATGCGGTCCAGCCGCCAATCGAAGTATATTTCCAGAACACATTATATCCGCCGCCCTTGATTGCGTATATTGTGCCCTGACCGCTGGTGGTTGCTCCGCCGTCTTTGACATAAATTTTCTTCACTTTACCATATACATAATCTCTTACCGGTAAAGATTCTCTTTCCGACCAGGTATTACCCTCTATATTATAAGCAAAGAAGAAGTTAAATTTGTCATTACTCTTCAGTGCATAAATTGTTCCATCCAGTTCCACAATACTGGCACCGTCTTTCCAGACTTTTGTATTTGGTCCAAGTGTTAAAGATGTACGGGTTGTCCAAGGCGCACCACCGGTTGTGTCAGCATCCGGGTCATAAACCCAGAAGTTATTCACAGTCGGGTCTTTCTTCTGTCCGCCCGCCAACAGATACACTCGACTGCTGCAATAAGCGAGCGATGTACCGCCTTTCAGATATTTAGCGACTGGCACAAATGCTTTAACGTGCCAGGTACTATCCGATATTGTGTATGCCCAGAATTCTTTGGTGCTGTTACCTTTGGTCGCATAAATCGTATTGACACCGTCATAACACATTGCCGCGCCTTTACCAATCTGTTTCTTATTTATTTTAATCGGATTAGTCGGTTTTACGCCATACGGCATTGTGTCCATTGAAGTCCATACACCATTGAATTTATAGAACTCCTTGGATTTGTTGCCGCGGAATGCATAAACTTCGGCAGTCTTACTGCTGTTAACTGCAACCAAAGCACCGCCATCCTTCACATATTTACCGGGTATATTGGTTGGCATTGATTCCTGCTGAGTCCATGCCGGAATCTGAATCGTGAATGACCAGGGCAGAGAGAATTGTGACCAGTTTACAACTGTATCCTGTGCCCTTACTTTCCAAACATAACTCCCGCGCGGCAGCTCGGTTGCAAACACTGTGTCAGTAAGAAAAACACTGTCATTGCCGATAACAAGATTATAAAGTACTGCTTCAATACTTGAATGCCAGACCATGGTCAGACTTTCAGTTGTAAGAATCGTGCTATTTGCCGGGGCAATTAAAACTGGCACTGAAGGCGGTGTGACATCAATCGTAAATGTCCATTCGGTTGAGAAATCGCTATAATTACCATATTCGTCTTTGGCACGAACCTTCCAATTATATACGCCATCGTCAAGTGGAACTGAAGCAATATATGTCGTATCTTTGGTCACAACGCTTGTGACTGATTTTGCTGGTCCAGTATAGACCAGATTAAATGAATCAGCATCCACTGATGTATGCCAGATAAAAGTTGGCGACTGATTATTGCTAATATTATTATCTGACGGTGAAACGAGTGTCGGGATTGCCGGTGCTAGAATGGTAAATGTGAATGAATCAGAATAAACACTCCAGTTACCCGATACATCCTTTCCGCGGACTTTCCAGTAATAGTTACTGTCAGATAATGGAACTGACAAAGTGAAGGTTGTCTCAGCTGTCATAATATCTATTATTTCTTTGGTCGGTCCGATGATAACAAGATTGAACGAATCAACATCCGAAACATCATACCAGACAAATTCCGGCGTGTTATCATATATATTCCCGCTCGGTGAAATTAAGGTTGTTGGCAATGGCGGTATTGTATCAACAATGACCGTAAAACTATTCCCTAATGTATCATTTTCCGGATACATATCATTTGCCAGTTCGGTTGAACATCTTACAATATAGTCTCCGCGCGGACCAATCGGCCACGGAGCAAATTCGACAACCTGTTCAGCACCCGCATCAAGGTCAGAAACTTCTTCAGTGTTTGACCAGGCTGTACCATTAATGGTGAACATGACATTGAAGTTTTCGGAATGGGTGCCGAAATTTTTGACTCTTGCTTTGGGAATGACTGCGGTGCCAGTAGAATCAATGCCATTAATCGGCTGAATGATTTCAATCACACCAACATCTGCCACCCTTATTGCAAATTCTCTGGTTGCCAGATTATTTTCCTTTACTGCATCGGAGTTAAGCTCAGTCGTACAGCGGATTGTATAATTGCCGCGCGCGACATTTGCCGTAAAGCCATCAAAGGTCTTTTCAATCGAATCGCCCGCAGTCAAACCAACATACTGGGTATCAACATAACTGGTACCGACAATATATAATACGACCGGCACATTGCTTTCATTAGTTGAGCCGTAGTTGTGAATTATTGCTTTTGGATAAGTTATTGAACCGGAGTCAACCGGATTATACGGTTCGGAAACCAGAGTCACTGCATAATCTTTGACCTGAACTGTAAACGAATCAGCAAGCACGTTATTGGATAAGTCCATATCTGTGGCAAGATAAGTTGAACATCGGGTCGTATACATTCCTCTTTCACCAATTGTCCAGGGCGCAAAATTAATTGCCAAAGAATCAACTGGATTAACTGTAACTGTTGTATCGTCTGACCAAACGGTTTTTGCCGGACCTGAAATTAAAAATCTTACATTAAAAGTTTCTGGATTATTACCATAATTCATCACTTTTGCCTGAGGGATAATCGCTTCATTTGTATCTATTATGCCAGTCGGCTGAATAATTTCAGCGATACCGACATCAGAAACATTAACCGTAAAAGAACCGCCAAGCGTATCATTTTCGGACACCGCATCATTTACCAGATAGGTCGAGCAACGCGTTTGATAATTCCCGCGTATTGGTTGCCAGGCAAGGAAATTAACCGTGTCTTCATTACCAGCACCAAGTGTTTTGGAACGCGTATCAGTATAAATACTGCCGATTATAAATGTTACATTGAATGTTGTATCATTCGTTCCAAAATTCTTAACCCGAGCTCTGGGAATGAGTGAACTTGTTGAATCAATTGAACCGGTCGGGTATTCAATTGTGGTTACCCCGACATCTATTACTCTGACCAAAACCGAACCGGACAAAGTATCATTTGTTTTGACAACATCGTTCAAAAGATATGTACTGCAATGAGTCGAATAAGTACCGCGCACCGGCGTCCAGGCAAGAAAATTCACGGTGTCTTCAGCACCGGCACCAAGTGTTTTGGAACGGGAATTAGTATAGATACTGCCAATATTAAATGTCACATTGAAAGTCGCTGGATTAGTCCCAAAATTCTTTACGTGTGCTATTGGAGAAATGGAAGTGCTGTTTGAATCAATTGTACCAGTCGGATTATCAATTGATGTTACACCAACATCTTTAACCTGAACTATGACCGAATTAGAAAGCGTATCATTAGTACTTACAACATCGCTTGAAAAATAAATACTGCAGCGTGTTGTATATGTACCGCGTACTGGAGTCCACGACGTAAAATTCACGGTATCTTCAATACCGGCTCCGAGTATTTTAGAGCGGGTGCTTGTGTACGAGGTTCCGAGAATTTTAAATGTGACAGTGAATGTATCCGGACTTGAATTGTAATTCCTGACTCTTGCCCTTGGGATAACCTGCGTACCCGAAGAATCAATTGAACCGGTCGGATATTCGATTGCCGTCACACCGACATTTTTCACGGTTACAATAACCGAGCCGCCAAGCGTATCATTACCCGGTACCGCATCACTCAAGAGGTAAGTTGAACAACGTGTCGCATAGGCACCGCGCACTGGTGTCCATGCAGTAAAATTTACTGTATCTTCAGCACTGGCATCTAGCTTTTTCGAGCGACTGTTTGTATAGATACTGCCAATTTTGAAGGTTACCTGAAAAGTTGTGCTATCCGTACCAAAATTCTTTACGCTCGCTCTTGGATTAATTGTCGTGCTCGTAGAATCGATTGAGCCAGTCGGATATTCTATTGCGGTTACTCCGACATCCTTAACCCTCACGGTTAATGCTGCGGAAAGCGTATCATTCGTTCTCACAACATCACTAATGAGATTAGTACTGCAATGCATAACAAAAATCCCGCGCACCGGTGTCCAGGCAAAAAACTTCACGGTATCTTCAATCCCGGCTCCAAGCGTCTTGGAACGGGAATTTGTATATGTACTCCCAATCTTAAATGTTACATTGAATGTTGCTGGAATAGTCCCAAAATTCTTTACATGTACTATTGGGAAAACAGAAGCACTGGATGAATCAATTGTGCCGCTTGGATTATCAATTGATGTCACACCAACATCTTTAACCTGAATTGTAACTGAGCCATCAAGCGTGTCATTACTCGACACCGCATCATTCAAACGATAGGTCGAACAGCGGGTCAAATAAGTTCCGCGCACCGGAGTCCATGATGCAAAATTAACCGTATCTTCAATGCCACCGCCAAGTATTTTTGTACGGGTACTGGAATAAATACTGCCAATTTTGAAGGTTACTGAACAAGTATCAATTGTTGCTCCGTTATTTTGTATTCTTGCTCTTGGAATAATTGTGGTGCTCGTCGAATCGATTGGGCCAATCGGATTTTCAATCGCAGTCACGCCAAAATCTTTGATTGAAGGATAGAACTGGATTGCCCGCTCGCTGGCTAAAAGATTTCCAATCGGCGAACCATTATACAGATATTGCAATCCGACTAAACCAGTTGAGTTTTCGATTCCGACTGAAGCGCTTCTTCCCCAGTTATAAGTTGTATCACCGACTGCACAGTCTTTATACTGCAAAGTAATTTTACCATTCTCATAAAGAATTGCCTGGAATGTAACCTGATTTACCTGATAGGTGGTGGAAACACCGACAATTCTTGAATCTTTCCAGGTAATCACGCTATATTGATTTGGTGTAGTACCAAAGTTTTTATAATAGATATTGGCATTATCTGAAGCTACTAAATTCAAGTTATCCCAGAATGCAAACACCGCCTGGTTTGGAATGCTTGCAGCAGGGATTGATGTATTGCTTGAAGCATTGGTTCCCGGGTCTGAACCAAAACTTAGCCAGCCATTTGTGCATACCCAGACCGTCGTATAATTTGTTCCGTAAAAGTTAAAGTTGAATGGCAGAGAAAATGAGTAACGCGCATCATCTCCTGTTCCTAATGCGGTTCCAGTACCGGAAATATCAATCCAGGAATAAGCTGGTCCGCCTGATGTATCAGAATCAATCCATTTATAACTTGAAGCATCCGGACCACCAGTAAATTGACCGACTGCACCAGAAGCTAAAGTGCATGCCATAGTTGCGGATGAAGTTGGAATATTTTTAACCAGACAACTGGTTATTAATTGTGAACTGCTTGGATAATTAGTCTTTGAGTTAGGTGTGGTTGAACTATCAAACCTTGTATTATTAGTGCTTCCAGGATATGGGTCGCCTGCATCCCCAACATTTCCGAGATACAAAGAGTCTTGACCATCTGCCTGTTCTAAAGCGACTCCATATTTCCATCCTGTTCCACCATTATTGACCGCATTTGAACCCCTTCTTCTTCCAATAACTGAATCGTCAATATGGTAAATTAAAAGACCCGAATTGCGCAGTGTTGTATCTGACAATGTTTTCTGGCGGTTCTCAACCAAATAATATTCTTTAAAAGTACGCTGTCTTGCCATTAGCCAAAAATCTTTGGAATTAGTTTCGACTTTTGGAATAGAATATAAATTCCTGCTCCGCACTGCCGTCGGATTTAACCAGCCCAAATCCAGTTTTGCCCATGCGTCCATCTGCGCTGGATACCAAGGGGAACTATAATCGCCACCCCAAGAACCAGCCGCCATTAAACTCCATAAACCAAGTCCTTCACCAGCAGCAGCAGTGCCTGTATTATATAAATCAGGTAAACCAAGCGCGTGCCCCCACTCGTGACAAAATACACCAATACAAACCATTGTACCATGATTAGAATAATTACTTCGCTCCGGGTCCATTACATAATCATTGATTTTTATATATCCACCATTTATCGGGTCTGGGTCACTAGTAGTATAAACACCTATACCCGCAGAAGTAAAATCCCACGAATGCGACCATATATTAGTATTAGATCCTTCTTCAGCACCATAACCAGCATGAAGGCAAGTGAAAACATCGACATAACCATCGTGGTCATTATCGTATTGTGAATAATCAATTGAAGCATCGGCTTTTTGTGCGGCTTCTTTGGCAAGCATGGCTGCTCGAACCATTGTTGGGTCAGCGCCGTAACCATACCATGATTGAACATTATCAGATGTAACCCAACCAACTGTGTTACCTTGTAATGTAAAAACACCGTACGAGACATCGTTATAATATTTCTTTGCTGAACCAGATGACCAGTTATCCGAGAATAGCATTGAATCAAAACTTGTGGTCCCGTAAGTATTAGTATAATCAGTATATTTTATACAGACGACCGGAAACTTCTTTGTCCCTGATACCAAAGGTTGAACATCGCCGGGTGTATTAAAAATACCCCGTTTCCCGATGTCACGCACCGGGTTTTTAATAATGTCTATCCCAAGCTGTGCTCTGGTCTCGGCATCAGTCGCTGATAATTTTACTCCTGGCCCGGGCGGCATCGCATAAATTGTGCTTAGACTGATTAAAATAATGGTAAAAATAATTAAATAACTTCTATTTCTCACAATTCCTCCATTGTAAATATTTTCATACAATTTATATTTTATTAAAATCTAATCCAAATTGCCTACACCCACACCAAACAATAAGTACTAATATTATTTTGACTTAATATTTTCGCACTTAATTCTATATTAATGATATCGAAATCTAAAAACCATGTCAAGTAAACCAATAAAAAATAAGGTCTTATATCATATTCATAATTAACACATTAGACCGAATTATTAAGAGATTTGCTTTGGTTTGATAAAGATTAATTACGGGTATAAATATTAAGTGCTATTAATGAATCATAATTAAACGTATGTAATCTCACGAGCTAACGCATGAAAAATACGAAACAACATGACAATATACAAGACCACATGTTCCAATTCTTGACTATTGCCCGCACTTTACATAAAAGTCAAGTGAAAAACAAGCGGATTTTTCATCTAAAGCATTATACTTCATAACATTAATTCAATATTCGACTGAGATACCTGTATAATATAGGGGGGGGATATACTTGGGTTTTGGTTACTGATTCAATTATGAAGTAAATATGGCAAATAATTAAGGCATCAATTTCTGTATTGATTTCAGGGTTTATTCTACCATCAATTACAAAGTATTATACAGAACATATTACGAATTATTTCAGGTCATTATTCATAGAATTATTCTCGAAATCGTTGATGCTAATAATCAGGATATTCATTAGGGCGTAAATTACCCAATCCCCTACCGAATAAGAAAAATGAATACCGTCCATATCGCATAATCTAATGTTATCGGCATTACTTATTGGTTTCGATTATATTATTACCGGTTCACTATTAGACCTTGGCATTGACTTGATAGAAATAACTTATTGACATTTCTTTATTTTTCCTTATTCTTTTATTATATGGCACATGTCTATACACCAGGACTCAAGGTTACGGAAAAGACTTTAGTCCGCAAAGAACGCAGATTACCTCTTAAAGGCGATGTCGTAGTCCAAAAAGGTCAAAAGGTAGGTGGTGAAACTATTGTCGCGCGCACTTCCCTGCCCGGCAATGTTACGACGGTTAATGTCGCAGGACTTCTCGGTGTTCCGGCTGAAGATATCAAGATGATGATGTCGAAGAAAGTCAATGACCCGGTAAAAAAAGATGAACCGATTGCCCAGTCCAAAGGTTTCTTTGGCATGTTCAAATCCATGGTCAAATCACCGATTGACGGCACGGTTGAAAGCGCATCTGATATTACCGGTCAGGTGATTTTGCGCGAAGCGCCAAAACCAGTCCAGGTTGCCGCTTATATTGACGGTACGGTGAGCGACATCTTTCCTGAAGAAGGCGTGGTCATCGAAACCGAAGCAAGTTTGATTCAGGGAATTTTCGGAGTTGGAGGTGAAACGCGCGGTATTATCATGCCGGTCGCCAAATCTACTGATGACCCGCTGACCGCTAATGACATTAACGAAACCCATAAAGGTAAAATTATTATCGGCGGTTCGATTGTTGATGAACCGGCGCTGGTCAAGGCACGGACGGTCGGGGCAAAAGGCGTTGTGGTTGGCGGTATTGAAGATTCGACATTGAAGAAATTTTTGGGTTATGACATCGGGGTTGCGATTACCGGTCATGAAAAATGCGGGGTATCGGTGATGGTTACTGAAGGGTTTGGTAAAATGCGTATGGCTGAGCACACTTTTAAGTTAATCAATTCGCTAGCGGGTAAAATAGCATCGATGAACGGTGCAACCCAGATTCGCGCCGGTGTTATCCGTCCGGAACTGATTGTACCTTATGATAAAAAAGATTCCAGTAAGAGTACGGTATACAAGAAACTTGAAGGCGGTCTGGTGATTGGTTCATTGGTGCGTATTATCCGCGAACCCAATTTTGGTATGATAGGTAAAGTAACCAGTCTGCCGGTTGAACTGCGCAACATCGAAACCGAATCCAAAGTCCGGGTCTTGGAAGTCGAAATCGAGAATGGCAAAAAGGTCTTTTTACCGCGTGCCAACGTTGAGATTATTGAGGAATAATTAACCGTTTTATGAAAATTGATAAAAACATTTCAGTAAATTATCCTATTTTATCCAAATTATTTTTTACGATATTTACATTACTTGTAATAAGTATCCTATTTGCCAGTTCGCTTTTTGCGGAGGACTTCCGTACTGGTTTAGCATCGCTTCAAATCACTCCCAATGCCCGCGAAGACGCAATGGCTGGAACCGGTGTCACCTCTGCAATCGGTCCGTCATCCATGTACTATAATCCATCTTTGACCGGCAATTTAAACTCGTTTGCGATTAATATCAATTACACAAAATGGTTTCTCGACACTTATGAGCAGAGTTTGTTTCTGGTCAAACCGCTCGGTTTTCTGAATCTTGGTCTGGGTATTGTCAATTTTAATGCCGGCAAGTTTGACTTTCGACCTGATTATCCGACTGATGAACCGACCGGTTATTATAAACCAAATGACTTTAACTTCTTTTTGAATCTCAGCCGGACCATAACCAAAAATTCCTACACTACAAGTTTTGGCATTTCCGGACGTTATTATTACGAAAAAATATATGAATATGATGCAACCGGAATTGGTGCTGATGCCGGTTTTGCCGTAAAATTTCCTGCCAACGTGCAACTTGGTTTTTCAATTATCAACTTTGGCACAACCATGAAATTCATTCGGGAGGATTTCTGGTTGCCGACCAGATTATTGGGCGGTGTCTCTTATAATATCGATTTTAGTAATACAGAACTTAAGCCGAAAGTAAAGATTACTTCTGACCTCGGCTATCTTATGTATGATGGTAAATTTGAAATAAACAGCGGTATCGAGCTTTCCCTGAAAGACAAGTATTTTCTAAGGACCGGTTATAAATTTATTGGTAATACCAATCACCTCAATTTTGGATTCGGTTTGATCGTGAAAAACCTTCGGATTGAATATGCATTCAGTCCGTATAATCTTAACCTGAACACCACTCACCATTTTTCACTGAGTTTAGGATATTAAATAGTAATGACAATAAGCTGGTTGGAATTCGAAAAACCGATTGCCGATATCCAAGATAAAATTGATGAATTGACTGCAATCACCGGTTATGAAAGTGAAATCAGCAAGTTAAGGACCCAGATTGAAAAACTAAAAACTAAATTATATTCCGACCTGACCCCCTGGCAAAAAGTTTTATTGGCGCGTCACCCATCCCGACCGTATATGCTCGACTATATTGACCTGATTACATCCGAATTCATTGAACTGGCTGGCGACCGCGGTTTTGCTGATGATAAAGCGATTGTCGGCGGGCTGGCCAAAATCGATTTAGGTGAAGATAAACATTTAAATGTTGCCATCATTGGTACACAAAAAGGCCGCGAAACCAAAGATAAAATTGCCCGTAACTTTGGCATGCCCCATCCCGATGGCTACCGAAAAGCACTCAGAATTATGAAGCTTGCTGAAAAGTTCGACCTGCCGATTGTGACTTTAGTTGATACGCCCGGCGCATATCCTGGTGTTGGTGCCGAGGAACGCGGTCAAGCGGAAGCGATTGCCCGCAATCTCAGAGAGATGTCGGTTTTAAGAGTGCCGGTAGTCGTCATAATTACCGGCGAGGGTGGTTCAGGTGGTGCGTTAGCATTGGCGGTCGGTAATCGGGTGCTAGCAATGGAATATTCAGTTTATTCGGTGATATCACCTGAAGGTTGTGCATCAATTCTCTGGCGGGACAGTGACAAAGCCGAAGATGCCGCTAAAGCTTTAAAGATATCTTCGAGTGACTTGTTTCAGTTTGGTATCATTGACGAGATTGTCCCGGAACCCCTGGGTGGCGCTCATCAGGATTATAAACTTGCGGCAAAATATATCAAAGAATCAATCCTGAAATATCTTGCCGAGCTGAAGAATATGACTCCGGAAGAATTAATCGCCCAGCGCGTCGAAAAATTCCAATCAATCGGTGTCTATAAAAGTAATTAACGCAAAACCCCTGATACAATAAAATGAACGATTTTCATTCTGGTTACTGTGTAATTATTGGTCGACCCAATGTCGGAAAATCAACGCTGTTAAACACATTGCTCAGTTTTAAATTGTCCGCCGTAACTTCCAAACCCCAGACCACCCGCAATAAAATCCTCGGTATTCTTAACGGTGACGGTTTTCAGATTATTTTTGTTGATACACCGGGACTATTAACACCTAAATACGAGCTTCAAAGAATAATGCAGAACGAAATCCGTGAAGCAATTACAACTGCGGATTTATTTCTATTCGTCGTCGAACCTTTTTCCCCACCCGATAAAGATGAAATTCATACAATTGAGCAGATTATTACCAAACCAACGCTCTTGGCAATAAATAAAATTGACCTGGTTGAAAAAGCAAATCTCCTCCCGGTAATCCAGGAATATCAGAAATTCCCATTCAAGGAAGTACACCCGATATCCGCTTTAAAGAATACCGGACTTGAAGAACTAAAACAAAATATTATCAATAATGCGCCAATCGGGCAGCCATATTATCCGCAAGACCAGATAACTGAACGACCCGAACGGTTCTTTGTCGCAGAAATAATCCGCGAGAATATTTTTAAGTATTATGGCGAAGAGATACCCTACTGTACATTTGTCGAGATCGAAGAATTCAAGGAGCGGAAAGCAGGCAAAAATTATATCCGGGCAGTGATTTTTGTCGAACGTGCAACCCAGCGTGCAATTATTTTAGGTAAGGGCGGTCAGGCAATAAAACGGTTGGGTAGTATTGCCCGTGCAAATATTGAACAATTCCTTAACCGGTCAGTCTATTTAGAATTAGTTGTTAAAGTCAAGGAAGAATGGCGGGACAATAAATCATTTATTAGAGAAAAGTTCTACGAACGGGAAGTGTAATATACTACTTAATATAACCTAAAATTCTTGGATGAAGTAACTCTGCTTCTGTTTTACTGGAAGCAATACAGTTTATAAAATCGTTTATACCGTCGCCATATAACATGTAATCAGCATTACCAATTACCAATTGACGATGTCGGGACCAGTCAGTAATCACTTCGAATTGGGAACGAAATTTGGAATAGATTTCATAATCAAAAATTGGTTTTCCCGTTGTCGAATCAACAATAAATGAGACTAATGTATACGGAAAGACATCTAAAATTATCTTGTATGCTGGTGGATTCTTTCCTGCGGGCGGAATAACTTCGATATTGCTGACATGTTGCTGAAGAATAAGTCTTTCTATGTCAAATTCACAAGTTGTGCCCAATTTATGTGCGATAACACCCGAGCCGACATTAATTAACTTAATCTCTTTTTCATCTGGTCGGAAGAGTTTTACAATTTTCAATTTAATCCGCGTAATACTCAGTTTAAATAACATTTCCCGCAGTAAAATTTTAGTGACCAGCGAAGCCAAGCCGTTTTGCCGATATTTCTCGTCAACGACAATATCCCAGATCTCAACAAATGAATCCTTTTCATACTCAACCAAACAATGAGCAATTCGTTCCCCCTGTAAATATAGTTTTAACTGAGCCGTTTTTTCCGTGAACTCCTTTTCAATAAAAAACTTTTGACCTTTTAGTTTATCATCCAAAATTATTATATTATGGTCTCCTTCCCAGTCAAACGCCGGACCAAATGGCTTGGGAGTAAATTCGTTTTCTTTAGGAAAATTGCCGATTAAAGTCATATCATTCTAATATTTTAAACTGAAAATTATTCTACAAGTAATAAACAACAATATGTCGGTGTATCTTTATAACTTTTTACTACTTTCAAGTTAACACCCGCATTTTTAGCGGTTGCATAAACATCGATACCGCATGCTTCCAAAGAAGGTCTGGCTAATTCAGCATGTAAGCACGGTTTGGTCAAATCACACTTTTCCGGACATAAATTACACGGACCAGCACCCATCGCAAACGCTTTATAAAATCCGTCCAGAAACATTTCTCGCTCCAGTTTGGCTAAAATTCTGCGGATTGACTGGCGCTTTTTCCGTTCTTTTAAAGCCGGATACTTGTAGGTAAAAAACAATGCGCTTGAATATTCCTTTAACATCTGGCGGGTATATTCCGGTGTTGGTGAATAAGGAGGACAGGTTAAACGTGTTCCAAAAGCATCACAGCCAAACTGACATTTGAGCCGCACCCAATTACCAACCATTACCTTTTTCGGGTCGATAAACTTCACCGCACTTGAACCTGTTTTGATAATTTCCTTAATATATTTATTTAGTGTTTTTTTCATTTTGACAGAAATATTATCGAGACCACTGCGGCGACAATGCCAATAATACGATTAGCGGTTATTTTTTCTCCTATGAATATAAACCCGAGCACGACTGGTATGATTATATATAAACCGGTCCAAGGCACGATAACCGATGCCGGTCCTTTAGCCAATGCAGCATAAAATGCAAAAGTCGCAATCATCGCCAAAGCTCCAACTATCATTGCTAATGCGCTGGTCGTTTGAAAAACAAGTTTTGTTCGGATTAAAGTATAGATTGCTATGACAATTAACGAACCAAAAGTTGTATAAAATGCCAACAACTCGGTTTTCATATTAGTGGCGAGCAGCTTACTGAAGTAAGCCCATATCCCCCAAAATATTAACGCAATCAATGCATATATTCGATAATCCATTGTTGTCTTATTGACCTGTTTTTTCTAACCGTTTATAATACATCTAACTGGGGGACAGGGATTCGAACCCCGATACGCAGATCCAGAGTCTGCAGTCCTGCCGTTAGACGATCCCCCAAGCTTGTTTGATTACTCTAATAATAATTCTTTATATTGTCAAGAATATTGACATTTAGAATTTCTTAAGTAGAGTCTTTTGTGTTTAGAATTTTCCGTTCGCGAGTATTATCATTTCCCAGACCAGATTTTGCTGAAGATTTCCCGGACGGCTTTATTTTAGTTTCGGATAAAGGGGAAATTGTCGATTTTGGGAAATGGGATAAAACCAAAGAAATTAAATACCAACAAATTATCCGGCAGAATAATGTTATTGATTTCACTGATTATGTTATTTTACCTGCATTTATTGATATGCACCTACATCTTCCCCAATTTCACTTACGGGGACATTATGGTGTATCGCTTTTAGACTGGCTCAAAGAATACATTATTCCAGCGGAAAATAATCTTACCACATCTGAAAAAAATGAATCATTTATCAAGGCATTTTACCAGGAAATGTGGCGCAGTGGTACAACGACTGCTTTAATATTCTCTTCAAACTCAATGAAGTTTACTGACCAGGCATTTCAGGTCGCTAAAAAATTGGGCTTTCGGACAATCTTAGGTAAAGTTCTGTCTGATAATAAATATTCTTCGATTAAAATACCGATCGAGTCAACCGAAAAATCAATCCGTGAAAGTATTCAGCTTTATGAAAAATGGAACGGCTATGATAACCTGCTATACTATGCTTTCAGTCCCCGTTTTGGTCCAGCAACAACGGAGAAACTCTTAAAAGAAGTTGGTGAGTTCTGTTCCAAGAACTCGGTTTATATTCATACCCATCTTGCCGAAACTATCGGCGAAATAAATTTAGTTAAGAAGCTGTTTCCCAAATATAAAACTTATACCGAACTTTATTATAAAACTGGAATATTAACACCAAAGACAATCGTCGCTCATGCGATTCATCTTAAGGAAAGCGAATATAAATTATTAGCCAAAACTCACACTAAAATCGCACACTGCCCGTCATCAAACTTTTTCCTGCATTCAGGACTTGCTAATACTCAAAAGATGGAAGATTACGGTATTGAGATGGGGTTAGGCAGTGATGTCGGAGCTGGTCCTTCATTTTCGCTTTTTACTATTATGCGCGACGCCTACTATGTCCGAAGCACGCCGCCGGCACAGGCATTTTATTACGCAACATTGGGTGCAGCCAAAGCGTTAGGTCTCGATGACCGTATCGGTAGCTTTGCCAATGGCAAAGATGCTGATTTTGTGGTAGTTAAATACCCGTATTGGTGCACAAAAGATGTTTCGCGGACCAGGTTATTGTCACAGTTGATGTTTCGCGGTGACGACCATTTAACCATTGAGACCTATACTCGTGGAAGACGGGTCTATCAGAAAACCCTGTAATAAATTTTAACCAAAATCTATTAAAAATATTTTTATATGAAGTTTTATTCGTGTTATTCATGGTAAAAAATCAGGATAAAAAAGTAACGGAAGGAACAGTACGACGACCGTTTTTCATTATATGAGAAGTGGCCGTTTATTCCGACCGTAGCCTTCCGTTCTTTAAAGATTAGACTGCTTTTTTACTAAAAAGATTCTCGATAAAATAAAAATAATACTCGCCAAAATCGTAATAATACAAACAATAAACAAAGGAACAAAATAGTGCTCCTGATAGAAAAACTCAACCTGATTATTTCCCACCGGTACCACGCAACCTCTCAAGAAATAATCAACTGGAATTGTTTTACTAACCTGTCCGTTAATTCTAACCAGCCAATTTGGAAAATAGTTTTCGCTTAAAACTAATATTGCTGGTGATTGAGTCTCAACATTAACTTTTATCTTATTCAGTGAATACGATGTAATTTTTGCCGTGCCGTTCGTTACGATTAAATCAATCGGTCGCTCGATATTCGCATTCTGTTCAAATATAACCTTGGTATCAAACGGAAAATCCGGTTTATTAAGCTGGTTCAACAGACTCTCTGGATTTTGATTTACTTCCCAGTCATAGAATAATTTTGCTCGTGGCAAATAAAACTCTCTTGGCTTGATGGTCAATCGGTTTGTTGTCGAATCGAGTGCGGTTTTATATTTCACATTCATCAAGGTAAAAAACCGTTCGCGGTCTAATATCTGTGAAGAAGTTATATATCGTTTTAATGCTAATGGGTGATAACCATCAATAGTCGCAAATTCTTGAACATATCCAATATTTCGCGGTAAAATGAGACCTTCTCTTGAGCGGATATTTACTCTTATCATCTCTTTCTGACTTTCTGATTTGAAGAAATTAACGATGCGGTTTGCACCCCAATACATTTCCGGGTCAGTATCACCTGAATTATATTTATACCCAAAAGCGAATATATCAACAAATGCCAGAGCAATAATAAATCCCAGGAAATAATTTTTGGTTAGTTTGTTGTTTAAATACAGTCTTATGAAAAATACACCAAGTAAAATAATCACAATTGATTTGATTATATCTCTAACTGCAATACTTTTTGCTAACTGAGTTACTTGTTTTGGTAGGAAAAAAATAAGGACTAAACATATTATCGATAAAACAATTCCGATCAGCACCAAACGCCGCGCTTTCGGTTTTATTGAAATAATATTTTCTAACCCAATACCGGAAAGCCAGACAATACCAAAGATTGTTAGATTTAAAAATTTTGCTGGAGTTCTAACATCTTTAAAAAATGGCACAAATTTATATAATAGGATATGCAAAGGAAAATGACGACCCAATGCAATTAGTAATGATACGATAACAAGTATAATGGGTAAGTATATTTGCTTTCGATTGCGTTTATAAAAACTGAATCCTGCCAAGATTATTGGTAAAATACCAATGTACGCCATTTGTTCCCAGTATTGATAATATGGTCCTGGTCCAAAATACGTGCTATAATTACCGCGAGCAGTTGTACCAAAGAAATTTGGTATTAAAAATGTAATAAACCGTAACGGATGAAATGAACCTTCAACGATTTCTGAATATGGATATTCACCCCTTAAAGTGTATTTCAATAAAAGATATGTCGGAATATATTGACAAGCTATAATTGCAGCACAAATGATTAATATTAAGAAAAAATAGGACGATAATGATATTGTTTTTGATGGGTTTAAGATTATATGATATAAAGTGAAAAGGGAAATTCCTACTATTATTATTAGGACGGCTTGTGGATATCCAGCTAAACCAGCTAATCCTAATATGAAACCACAAATAACAATTGAATAGACTGCTTTAAGTCCCTGCCTATTTAGCCCCTTTTGTAAAAATAAAAATACAAATGGTATAAATACAAAAGTTTGAATCATTTGAGTGTGGGTCAAATGAACAATAAAACGACCATTTAACATATAAACCATTGACATAAAAAAAGCGATTTTCTTACGTAAATTATTGTTAATCGCAAAATAATACATGCCAATACCAGCAATTAAAAGATGCAATATAATGAATATTTCAACAACATAATAAGAAAGCCAATTTCCAACATACGCAAATGTCAAAAGTAAATTAGATGGAAATAATACACCACTGAAAGCATCGGCAAAAAATGGAAGCCCGCCAAAAATATAAGGATTCCAGAATGGAAACTGTCCATTATGTAACGCTCGTGCTGCGTATAAACGGCATGGATAATTTTGTTCTAAAAAATCCTCCCAAAAAAATCCTTTCTTAAATATAATTTCGTGAAAAAAAACAAATAATAATATAACTAGTATGGCTATATAAATTGTCGTCTCTATTTTGGAAAAAGTTATTTTTGAAACTTCCTTTTTTGCAGGCTTAGCCATATCGCATACTATAGATTAAACTATTTTAGACTAATTACTAAATTTTCCAAATATCGCAATAGAAAACTTAATTGTGATAACATATAGTTATGATTAACCTATTGGTTTTTTTGCTATTGCTAAAAGTGACATACCAAAAGGTAGATTTAATGGCTTTTCGAGTTTTTCGATCAAGGGGACGAATTTATCAAAAGCAATTATCTGCCAATAAGAAAGGTTTTTCTTTTTTTGTATTTTCCCGTTAACAAACCAACCAACAATTCCAATAATATTGCTGTAAAATAGTTTTTCTGCTTCAAATCCAACTTCATTTAATAATTTTTCCAGTCGTTTTTTATTATACCTTCGATAATGTAAAATATTTTTATCTACTGAACCGAACAAAAATTGTAATGCTGGTACATACAAAAGAAGTCTACCTCCTGGAAGAAGAATATCAAGCATATTTTGAAGTGCTTTTTTATCGTCTTCGATATGTTCCAGGACATTTATACATGTAATCGTATCGAACCCCTCTTGTTTCAAATCACTAACTTTTTCATCAGCAATATCGTATCTGTAGAATTTTATCGTTGGATAATCAATTCCCATATGTGCAAGATAAAAATCGGACACATCTAAGCAACTTAAATTAGTTAAATGTTGGAGGAAAAAAGTCAGATTCCCAATCCCGCAACCAATTTCTAATGTCTTTTTACCAATATAATGGCTAAGTAGATTAATAAGCCAGATATTATAATTATGTGTTAACGAAAAAGTTTTTAACGTTTCGTGTGCAATATCAATTATCATTTTATCTGAAGTAATTTTTTTAACAGCACCTTGTTGCATATGTTAAGTTTATTAATTTAAACCAAAAAGTCAATATAATTGTTTTGTGAAATTATATTAGGTGTTTAAAATTTTCAATTTTGCAATAAAAATGCATGAGAAAATCTAGCTAACCTTCTATATTTATATTGTATTAAATTAAAATTTTAACTGCCCCCAGATCATATTAAGCTATCAAACAAAGCGAATGATTTATCAGTGAATACAATATGTCAGAAAAGCATGGAAAATCAACTGTTCTGAACATATACAGATAGAATCATCAATTGAAAATTCTTTAACATAAGTCTTGACAAAATAATGTGTTATGTTAAAATTCTGCAAGAGAAGAGATGTAAATGGCAAGTTGTCAGTAGTAATATTATGGGAGGAAGTTATGTGGTTAATATTATTATTATTAGGTGTTTCCCAGAATCTTTCGCCTACTAATCTATGGATTGATAATACGCATCAAGATTTTCAAGCGGGGAAAGAATATTATTATGTTCAGGGTGATACTGCCAAAGTATGG
The DNA here is from genome assembly GCA_903865935.1 of Caldifarciminota bacterium. Lineage (GTDB taxonomy): Bacteria > Hydrothermota > Tepidihabitantia > Tepidihabitantales > CAIPLT01 > CAIPLT01. The sequence goes on along the minus strand of CAIPLT010000064.1, from coordinate 4,384 downwards.
GACGTAAATCAACTTCGGACTTGGCAGGTCGGTGCCTATTGGTGGGCTCCAAAATACGGTGGTCTGAAAATTCTCGGCAGGGATTTAGACATTGATGATAATGGATATAAAGATGTAATATTATCATGGAACTGGTACGCTAATGACACATCCAATAATATTTATATCTATTGGAATTATGGCGATAGCTTTTCAACTGTTCCGACCTATTTATCTTCTAATCCTTATGGTGATGTACAAGGGATTCATATTGCTGATTTGAACAATGATGGTTATGAAGATATCTTAGCTGGAGCTGGTTGTTATTCACAAACTTCTTTTATATTTTGGGGCACACAAAATCCAACGATCTTTATTAAAGATTCGGTAAAAACCGATTATCTCATATATGGCGCACAATCGATTTATCCAATCGATTTAAATAGAGATGGCTATCTTGACCTTTGGATTGATGGTTATAATAAGGTATTTGTTTTATACGGACCTAATATCCGATATCGTAATCCTGACATGATTATAAATTTTCCTAATGCTGGATGTGTCCAGCATCCATTTTTTGCTGATATAAATAACGATACTTATTTAGATGTAATTTTAGGTGCGGATGGCTCATCAGTTCTTACAATCGCCTTTGGTCCTGATTTTGCTGTTAAACAACAACTTCCTAGTGACGAACCATGGGTAGTAAAAGCAGCAGATTTGAATAAAGATGGCTATTTAGATTTGCTCTCCGCTGCTGCTGGCTGTAATTATGTCTATTGGGGTTCTGCACAAGGTTTTTCAAGTTCTAATCGCGATACATTCTATGGACCAGACGAAGGGGGCTGTGCAATAGCTGATTTAAATAACGATGGTAATTTAGATTTTATCGCTGGAGAAATTAACGGCGGTTGGAATTCTGGCAATTCTTATGTGAGATACGGTCCTAATTATCATACAAATTACCAGATACTGCCTGGTGGTTCAGTTGTTGTTGCTGATTGGAATAATGATGGATATCAAGATTACTTGATGTACTGGTTCGATCCTGGTGCAAAGTTATTTTGGAATCAAGGTGGTCGTTTTGCAGGAAATAATTATACATATTTTCGCTCTCGAGCTGATGATGGAATCGTGGAAGATTTTGGCAATATATGGGACCGTTCAAACAAAGAACGATTTCTATCAAGAATACTTAAATGTCCATTTGAATGTTCGCCTTACAATAGCCATTCAGCTTCGAACCAAACAGGTTTTTATGTGGGTGTATATGGAAATCAACCGATTGGTGTTCGGGTTACAATCGATGTCAGAACTTCTTCAGATGGAGTAAATTGGATAAATTGGTTTTCACCTACTGGCTCTCCACCTCAAGGAGCAATTGTTGGTGGCTGGATATCAAACCAGAATTACTATTGTCAATACCGTTTAATAGCACAACTTGATTATCACCGCACGACTTTATTTGAAATCGACAGTGTAAAAGGTTTTTCTGACAAAGTTAAACATTTTGCAACAAAAGATGCTCCGTTAACAAGAACACCACAAGAAGAAATTAGAATAAACGGTAACAATGTTAATCTAAATCTGCTCTCCAATGCAAAATTAGTAGTTTATGATGTATCGGGAAGATTGACGCAAAGTCAAACTCTAGGAATCGGCGAACATGTAATTCCCGTTGCCAACTCACAAGGAGTTTATATTGTCAATATAGTCACAAAATTCAACACTTTTAGGAAAAAAGTCATTGTCGTAAAATAAGATTTTATAGCACTTAATCAACACTAGCACTGTACCAATAATAGAAATTTGTTAAATTGTGTACTAAATCACAAAGAGTTATATAGCTGTGTCCGAACTTTTAACCGGTTTTGGCTGGGGGTGTTTATTCTTGTGTTTTGCCATAGGGCAATACTATATCAAAAAAATCTTATTTGTCAATAAGATATTTTAGGTTATTGAACATGAAATCTATCAAGGGATTTATCAGTGTACAACCGCTCTATTCGAATTATGATTATTTTGTAACAATCAATTTCTTACTGATTAATTCATCCCCGACTTGTACAAAATAAACACCATTCTTTATCCCATCAAGTGGGATACGCATTGTGTTGTCATTCTGAGCAAAGCGAAGAATCTCTTTTACAACCTTTCCCGTTATATCAAATATCTCTATCTCTGAGCGATCAGTGGAAAATGGTCCACGAACTGTGAAAAATGTCTTTACTGGATTAGGATAAACTTGGAAATTACTCTTAATAGATATAGCGGTCTTTTCTTGTTCTCCCGCAACGGGTAACGGAACTTTTATCCGTTGGATAACTACTGGATTATATGTTGCTCTTCCCTGCCAGTAGTATTCAAACCCGGCGATTGAATCAATCAGATAAGCAACGGTCAAAGTATCATGGTCAACTCCTGCCGCACAAGGAAATCTTTTGGATGTTGTATTAGGCGTTGTAATTGGTCTTTGATTCTGCCAGGTTAGACCATTATTTGGTGATTCGGCAACCATCACATCAGCACGGACAACAAATGAAATCGGTTCATAATTTAGCGAGTCAAATTGCTCCCATGTAACATACAGATAATTATCACGATGATTTTGCACGATTAATGGTCGGCAGGCAAATGAAGCATTATAACCAACTGGCGCATTAAGTGTATCTGCATCATAATGGAAAACCAAACTCCACTGCGGATTATTGACCGGACAAAAATGCCAGATTTCTGCTGGAATTGTATATCCAAGTTCGGTAATTGCAGTAACGATATGAAGATTATCCTGTGCATCAAACATTGCATACAACGAATAATCGTTAAATGTCGGTGAAGAAATCACAGTTGGCGGATACGGCAGTTCAATTGGTGATTGCCATGTTATACCACTGTTATTTGATATACGGTAAAAGATACGTGTCGGAATAGAATCTTCATCACGTAACCAAACAGCGATTAATTTATTGGATATCTTTGAACCGACAAAATTGTAAGATGGGAATGTTGGTCCAGGTGCTGGTGAGTTTATATTTATCGGTGAAGACCAATTTCTTGAATACAATAATGTGTCACCATCAACATAATTCTTATATAGACAATGTATAGCATTATCAGGAGTCACCGCAATTACTGGATACCATATGTTGTTCGGCACAGATGAAAACTCAAATAATCCTGCTCCCGGTGCTTCGTCGCGTGCCAGCGTATTATTACTCATGATATACACACAACCACTAATTGGATGATTATCTATACTATAAAACATGTTACGTTGCGGAAAAACGCCAATCCCATCTGACCAATTCCAGTTGTGAATACTAAAATTATAAAAGTTGTAATAAGTATTTAAGTCTGTTGATGGGGAAAAATTACTGTGTCTCCAGTAAATATGAACGCCGTTTGCTACTGTATCAGTTATGCACCATTTATTCACTGGGCCGGTAAAAAACCAGTCATAAGTCGTATAACCGGCTCTTGTAACCAGACCACTCTGTGCAAAACACAGAATTACGACTAACAATACCAATAACACTGTTCTTTTTATAATTGCCTCTACTTATTCACAACTATTTTTCTGGTTTCATATCCAGCTTTCACAAAATAAATTCCATTCTTTATCCCATCAAGCGAAATACGATTGCTTTTTCCTTTTAGCTCTTCGTTTTTAACCATATTTCCCCTCACATCAAATATCTTTATCTGTGAGCGGTCAATGGTCTTTGGTAAGCGGACAGTAAAATATATCTTTGCTGGATTCGGATATACTTCAAACATTTGGCTCGGGGTGTTAAGCTTCAAGTGTTCCTCTATTCCCATAACATCTCTAATCACTGAGACACTGGAACTGTAAAAATTTGCGACATAGACTCGGTTCTGTATCGAGTTCCAGCAACAAACCCAAGGTCCCCGTCCAACAGTTATATTTGTAATCACTGAATTGGTCTGACCATTAATTACCGTCACATCGGTACTGCCATAATTAGCGCAGTAGATTTTATTGTTCTGTGAATTCCAAACCAATGCATAAGGTTCACTGACCACAGTTATAAACGTAATCACTGAGTCAGCTTGACCGTCAATCACCGCCACATTGTTACTTAAATAATTAGCGCAATAAACCTTATTGTTTTGTGAATTCCAAACCAACGCACAAGGATAACTATAACTTCCCACGGTTATCGTTGTAATCACAGAGTTAGTTTGACCATTAATCACCGTCACATTGTCACTATTCGAATTAGCGCAGTAGATTTTGTTGTTCTGTGAATTCCAAACCAGATCAAAAGGGCTATACCCTACGGCGAGTGTTGTAATCACAGAGTTAGTTTGACCATCGATCACCGTCACATTGCCACTATTCGCATTAGCGCAGTAGATTTTGTTGTTCTGTGAATTCCAAACC
>CAIPLT010000063.1 GCA_903865935.1 Caldifarciminota bacterium | reverse complement strand
TATCGGGGCTTCAATTGGAACTGTTCTGTTTCAGCAAATATTAGACAAATTGGATAAATCTTCTTACACTTTAATTCAAGCAGAAGAAATGCTTTAATCACTTCACTAATTGCTCTATATTCGTGCCTTTTTTAGATACTTATCGCTCAATACATTCACCGCATCTTTTAAGTTATGTGCTATAGCATCTGCAAAATTGGTTATTTATATTTCGCTTTAATTTGCCCCCCCCCTTTGTTTTATTCCGACGGAAAGAGTAAGAGCGGGGCGTTATTTTACAACAACTAATCTTTCAATCAGTCTTTTTGAATTGGTTTGTAAAGAGAGAAAATAAACACCAGCGGAAAGAGTTTTGGTATTGAGGGTTATAGAGTAATTACCTGTTTTCTTCTGTTCGTTAACCAATGTTTTTACTAATCTTCCAGATATGTCATGTAGTTTGAGTGATATTTTCCCTTCATTGGGTAATGAGTAACGGATAGTGGAAGACGATTTTACAATATTCGGTGTTACTCGTAGTGACAAGTGTAAAACATTGGGCGTTGAGTTCTCTTCAATTCCAGTTGAAGTAATACCAAATATCCCATCCGACTCATCATATTGCCAGCCGGGTCCAAAGGCAATGATTTTTACTTTACAAGAATCAGAATTGACATTAGGCACTGTCCATAAATAAGAAGTGTCATTGCCTGAAAGACCATGAGTAATTAGATTATATGTTCTGCCATAATCAATTGAATAGAATATTGAAAGGGAATCGCATCTTGGTGGATTAAAAGTCTGCCAGCGAATCATTTGTTGAGAATCACTATGAAAAGTCTCACCACCATTAGGACTTAAGACCCTGACTGCTTCAACTTCATAAATTCTTGTTGTGTCATTGCCACTGATAACAATCTCATTATAGCCATTTCTGTTCATATCATAAATATTGACTACTGACTGTATAAATCCTGATGGTCCCGGACCGGGATATGTCCAGTGCCAGATAACTTGAAATTGATTATTGCCGGTTGCCTTATAAACAAATACATCAGATGCGATTGACCAGACAATTTCATCTATGCCATCACCATCAATATCACCGCATTTACTTCTCATATCGCCCGGGTCGAATCTTAGTCTAGACACTTGGTCAATTAGAGTTCTCTGATAAGTATTATTTCCGGTTGTCTCCCACATATATAGATAAAAAGTCCAGCCAACCCGCGCAAAACGGATAAAGAATTCCGGATGACCATCACTATCCACATCATTGCCTGAAAAAACATCTGTGCCATTTGGAATATTAACTGTATCGGTGAAGGTTTTTTCATACTGATCGTTACCCGTATTTTCAAAGACATAGACTTGTCCTGACGAACCGGGATTTGCAGTCACAAATTCCCTTAAACTGTCTTGATCGAAATCACTAAAAGCAAATCCGGAACCATTACTACCTTGATGCCAAACTGGTATATTTTGATTGTTGCCAATGTTTTCAATGATTACAATACGAAAATAAGGAAAACTATCGCAATCTTCGAATGTCAATATTTCGTTTCTGCCATCTCGGTCAAGATCATTTGTGAAGTAGTATGTATATCCATAACCTAAACTCGAAAGCCTATACGACCAGGATAAATTTTCTGGATAACTATTGTAATTTGGACTTTCTTGAGTTGTAATAATATAATAAGTTGAATCATTCGAAATTTCATAATTAGGTCCCACTAAATCCGTTAAACCGTCTCTATCAATATCACCGATATCTTCAGTACCAAAATTTCCAGGATGGATACCGGGCGGATAAGGATAAGTAGGTCCTGTATCAGCAAAAACATAATTGTAATGATTAAAATTAAACGGAGAATGTTCCCAAATTTCCCAGATAGAGCGACCCGAATAAGTCGAAAAAATCAGTTCATTCATACTATCGTGGTCTGTATCTCCACAAAGAATATTGTAAGGACCTGTGACACCATAAGGAAGAAAAAAAATCTGTTTCATTCTCATCATTTGGGCGGATAACAATAATGGGAAAACAAGTAAAATAAGGAGTTTTTTTCCCATCTTAGTGTATGGGGCGGATATAATTATCCGCCCCTGTAAGTTTTTTATCTTGTAAGTACGACTTTCTTTGTTTGTGAGTAACCATTCGTTTCTAATCGATAGAAATATACGCCAGCTGTTAGTAGTCTATTTTGTTTGTCTCTGCCATCCCAAACGATATTGTAAGTACCAGTTTCTCTTGTTTCATCAAGTAAGGTGCGCATTAATTGACCATTGGAATTGTAAATTTTTAATGCTACATGTGTTGGATTAGTTATTGAGAACTGGATTTTTGTATTTGTTTTAAATGGATTAGGGAAATTCTGAAATGAAATTAAAGAAGCACTAACATTTCCTACACTCTGCGCACCAGACCCAGAACCAGTAGTATCATTTATTTCAAACTGGCATATATCAAATGACGCAAGCGAAGAGAAATTGCCGCGGTTACGTGTGACCGTTAATATCGACTTAAAGTCTTGTCGGTAAGAGTTTTTAGGGATGATAACTTCTACAGTCTCAGGTATACCTGGTTGAAATGCGATTGTAGTGTTAGAAGTACTATCAAAAGAGAATATTTGTCGGTATAGCCCTGAAGCATTATGATACACGATTGCCCTTGCTTTATAATAGTATGCAGGGTTTAGATAATCAAGTCGGTATGAAAGTGATTGATTGCCAAAATCAATGGGATAGTTTGGGTATGGGATATATCCATCGCGATGTTCACAATATGTAGACTGAGTTGAACTACCTGGATTTACTGAATAATAAATAAGTTCATCTGTATTGTCTCGACCAGAACCATAATTGTAGGGTAGAAAGCTTACATCGTAAAGTCTGTCTGGAACAACAGTTTCGGTCCAGATAAAATAAATGATGGGTGCCTCTTCTTCACTGTATTTTACATTAATATGTGGGTACTTGGAATCTGTTTCGGTTTGACGGATATTACGAATGGGGTCATCTTTGTATCTTAGTTTGATTTCCCAGTTATCATGTTCATATTCCTGCCAGGCAACAAAATTGCCTAATGATGTTACAGGATAGTCAGATTCTTGGTCTTGCGATCCACTTACATCCCAGGGGTTTTGCCATAGAGGTAGTTCTCCGGGTCGAATCTGTCCACTTCTTTGCCAAATTTCACCAGTCGAGTTAGCTTCATTATAAGGACCCCTCCATACTACATACGCACGGTCACCATATGCGTCAACAAAAGGATTAGATGCGGGTTCAGTTGTATAACCTTGTGCATATGAAACAGGATATTGGCCAGACCATCTTGGATGGTGTCCCTGTCTTATATCATCAGGAATTACACCTTCAAGTGTTGTAATATAGTAAATTCGACTTATCTCTCCACCTTGTTCTTTTCTCTGCCACACGACATGAATTAAATCCTTTGGTGTAATTGCTATTGATGGCGCAAGTACGGATACATCATGCGTGCCTGAAGCAAGAATTGTATCATAATAAACTCCTCCAGAGTCAAAAGCACAAAAATGAATAGTTGACACATCGTCATTTATTGTTGCATATACTACATAACCCATATTAGCAGATGAACCGTAAGCACCGGTCGAAAGAGCTAATGACGGTGCACAAATACAGTCTTCGGTGTGCACAAGTCCTGTTTTTTTCCAATCGTAGTAGTATTTACTTCTTTTTATTTGACAATATAGTCTATGTTGTACTTCATCCGTATAACAGACCCACGACAAACCATTTTCATCGTCTGCAATTGACGGATATTTACCTTGGTCAAGCGTTACAGTTTGTCCGAAATCTTCGTTTCGCCAGGTAATGCTATTATTCCCTTGATATACATACTGACAGTATTCAGTATTCACTACTCTATCAAGATGAAGACCTTGATTTGGATAAGTGGCTTCAGAATTGATTGGTTCAAATTCAACATAGCAAGAATCTTCGCAAGGACGATAATTACGAGCGGTAACCGTAACATACATTTGACCAGACGTTAGAGGATTTATAGAAAAATTTACTAAACCATTTATATCGGTATATTGAGATTCATAAACCTCATTGCTTTTCATCACACAAACTAATGCGTGAGCAATTGGTGTTTCCGGACTGCTTCTTTCTACTGATACGGTAAACGATTGAGGACCGGCGTAGATATTTGAAGGATATGATGCTACCATTAATTGTGGCACTGCAGTCCAAAGATTTAATTCAGGGTCGCCAAGAAGAGTCCATTCCTTATATCGATCTGAATCATAATATGGTGGTTGGATAGAATCAATAATAAATTTTGCTCTTTTTGTCACATCACCAAGTTTATAAACATTATCAACAAAAACTGAACGAAAAAAGCCTTGAGTAACCGTGCCTCTTAATCGTGCAATAGGACCGCCACTAGGTTCTAATGTCGTGCCAAAATAACCTACTGCACCCTTAGGATTCGTTGCGCTACCAACACGTAAGAATGAGTCGCCCAGATAATCATTTGAAGACACCGATATTGTAACGCAGGAACCAGAAATGACGACCGGTAATTTAAAACCGTTACTCGTAAGATTAGGGTGCATTTTAAATGGTTGTGGCCAGTTTACTGTTGCTCTATCACGAAAGACTACAAATGTCCGTCCACTATTTATGGCATCAATAACTTCACTTGCGCTGTCGTTAAAAGCTCGACAAAATGAATCAATATAAACATAACCAGCATTTCGCCAGAGTCCAAAAATATAATGCATGTCATTCCAATATACTGTGTCTGGGTGTTGAGTAGCTGGATACTCAAGATAATCTTCTTTGATAATACCAGTCACTTTTTTAAACCAGAGCGTATCTATAATTAATGGCGTTTGTTCGTAACCTAAGATTTTTGCAACCATGGTATTGCATTCCGAAATGTTAGTACAAGGAAATCTTCCAATACTAAGCTCGATTAGATAATTACCAGCCATATCTGCGTAAGGATCGTCAGTGTTAGACCAACCGGGCAGAAGGTTTGGAGAACCGACCAACAGCACATATTCGGGTCTCGGATTCCAGGTATTGTATGCATTTTGAATAAATGCTTTTATAGAATCACGTGTATGACCTGTTTCGGATAGCTTTGCAATTTTTGTCTGTAACCCTTTTTTCTGTTTCCATTGTGCTAATGGTTGAATCGCATTATAAAAGGCATCAGAAGTAATTATTAGATACTTCGCACCATCAGCGATAATACTTGATACACACAAAAATGTTCCAACGATTAAAATAAACTTTTTCATTTTACACCCCATTTTTTATTACAATTTATAAAGATTTTAAATCCCACTTTTATTAATACTCCTACAGAAAAAACGAATTGAAGACCGACGCGTATCATATCTCTTGAGTATTAGAGGACTCAAGAGACAAATTAAGCCGCATTTGCTAGTCCTGATGGATTTAATAGAAAACGATTATATTTAATGAAATAAAACGTGCTCTTAGAGTAGAGTAGAGTAGCTCTCATTTACATATCCCCTTTGCTAAATATTAACACTCAGTACCTTTTTGTCAATAGACAATTGTATTATCCACGCACATATTCAGTATAGGTATTAGGTGTAATGAGTGTATTGCTCGATCGCACCGTCTCCGCTTGGTAATCAATGTCCCATGTTTCGTGCAAAAATTTTCGCTTTAACCCTTACTCTAAAGGTTTATTTCGGTCAAATCCGACGCATACCACAAAGAGTCTAACCCCGGATTAATTAGCAACTATTACTTCAATTCTAAATTCTGTTTGTGACTAAAAACAAGCTAAAATCCAATTTATTAATTGTGCCAAATTCGTGCCATTTTCTTACCAAAACAGGTCGTAATAGCCGTAATCACCGTAAACAATATAAACGGTCTAACGCTTAGGTTTATAAGCATTTGTCCCTAAATTGCTAAATGTGTGATACTTAGAAAAAACACTCTGAAAGGATTATGAGTCAGCTGCTCTAACCAACTGAGCTACGGACCCAGCTTACTTTTTCAATAGCTTACAGAAATCGCCATTTTTGTCAATACCCGATTGTGCCATATTTGTGCCATTTTTAAGACACTTTTACACAATAAATTCACTGCGTTGTGTAAATGTGTTTGTGAAAGATGCAGATCTTACTGGAAGAGCTTAAGCGGGCGGTTGACGAAACGGTTAAGTCTTAAGCGGTCATTACCTCATACCGTTCCAGACAACGTGAGTCCCCGGGATGTTTATGCGGGTAGAATGAAAGTGATCCTACATAAGCGGGCAGACAAAAAAAGATTGACTTTGGCGCGCAGGAAACTATATAATATGCGCGGAGAAAGTAATGCGGGACAACCTTAGAGAGTGCAAAGTACTAAATGGTCAATTTGTACAATATCGCCTGAAACACAACACGTGCACAAAGCGCACCGTTTAAGACATGGTTGTTTTGTGACCAATTTGTGACCGAAACAGTGCAAATGCTGTAAGTCCTGTAAATCCTGTAAAAGGCTCAACGCCTTGATTCACAGGACATTGAGCCTAAGTTATAGAACAACAAAATGTTGGGGAAAGTGGTCTTTTAAAATTATGAGTAAAATGTACCGTTGATTTAATCAGGGTGATTATTTCTGGTCTTTTATCTCTTGCGCCAGTTTTAGTAATGCCGAACGATAACCTTTTACCAATAGTTTAACTTTATTATCTTTTTCGGTTCGCTTGATAATATCAGCATTTTCATAGATTTTATTAATTAACTCCCCCCGCATAACCGGAATAGTGAAAGTTTTGGTCGCTATTTGGGATTTTAATGATTTTAGGATTGCCGATTTAAGTTCTTCAATTCCATCGCCGGTCAGGGCGGAAACAAAGACTGATTTGTTGTAAGCCCGCTTCAGGCGTTTAATAATTTCCGGTTCGAATACGCGGTCAATTTTATTAAATACCATCAAAACCGATTTATCATTACTTGAAATTTCTTCCAAGGTCTTTTCGACTGCGGATATTTTGCTGTCGATGTCTATTTGAGATGCGTCAACCACATGGAGTATCAAATCGGCGTTCTCTATTTCGCTCAAAGTTGAGCGGAAGCTGGCAATAAGTTCATGGGGCAGATTACGGATAAACCCGACCGTATCGGTTATGAAAACAGTTATATGTTTTGTAATCGCTAACGGTTTGGTATTGGGGTCAAGGGTGGCAAACAGGTAAGGCGCAACTTTCACATCGGCGCTAGTTAACTGGTTCATCAGGGTTGACTTACCGGCATTGGTATAACCCGCCAAAGAAATATTATAAAAAGGTGAACGGTTTTTTCGCTGGACGGTCCGCTCTTTGTCAATTCTTGATAAAGTGTTATTAAGAACGGATATGCGCTCGCGGATTCGGCGACGGTCAATTTCCAGTTTTCGTTCACCCGGACCACGTGTACCAATACCACCACCTAAACGGGATAATTCAATGCCAAAACCGGTCAGGATGGTGCGTTGATATTCTAACTGAGCCAGTTCGACCTGTGCTTTTGCTTCGGCACTTCGAGCATGCTGAGCAAATATGTCTAAAATCAAAGCGGTTCGGTCAATAACCCGGATATCAATTTCTTCACTGATATTACGCATTTGGGTCGGGGTTAGGGTATCCTCAAAAATCAACAGGTCAATTTTATGTTGTCGGCACAAACTTTTAAGTTCAATGATTTTCCCCTTGCCTAATAGGGTGGCAGGGTTCAGTTCGCTTTTAATCTGCAATATCTTTTCGATAACATTGCTTCCGGCAGTTTCAGCCAAAGCGGCAAGTTCATCTAATGCATCAATCTTTTCCCAACGTTGTCGATTGGTCTTGGCAACACCGATTAATAATACTCGTTCCATATCAGGAATAATTTAAACCACGAATAAACACGAATGAATCGAATACCACGAATTTCTTATTAAACTCATTTTTTCGTGTCATATGTGTTAGTTATCTTTATTAAATACATAGAAAATGCGTTGAAAGATAGTGATAATATTGCCGATTAATATTATGAGTAAAGCGTACTGGAAATAACTTTGACCTAAAATAATTAGTCCAAAGAGCATGGTGAAAAACCGGACCGGTCGTTCAAATATACCGACTTTGCATTCCTGTCCAATACCTTCAGCGCGAGCACGGATATAACTGACAAATATCGATGAGAATAGCGTCACAAATACTAATGAAGCATATGATTGGTTATGATAATAATATAAGAAGAAGCCGAAGAAGATAAAAAATTCCGAGAACCGGTCGATGACTGAATCTAAAAATGCGCCGTGCTTGTGCGTCTTTTGGGTCTTACGGGCAACTTCGCCGTCAAGCGTATCGAGCAAGCCAACGAATAAAAGAAAGATAATACCTATCCACCAATGACCGCGGGCAAAGAAATATCCGGCTATAATACTCGCTGGTAAAGAGGTGATTGTCAAGATATTGGGTGTAATCTTCAGTCTAATAACAAGATAAGTCAATGGATACAACAGCCGGCGACCAAAATTCTTATGTGCTTCCTTCATAACCCTCCACAACTAAAACAATCTCACCTTTTATTTTTTTATTTTCAAGCTCATGAAGTATTTCACTAGTTTTACCACGCATCACGGTCTCAAACTTCTTTGTTAATTCCCGCACCAGCACAATATTTCGATCACCCAATATTTCCAACATATCTTTTAATGTATCGATTACACGATAAGGTGAATCATAAAAAACCATTGTGCGTAGTTCGGTTTTTAGCGATTCGAGTTTCTTACATTTTCTGCCTTCGCGCTTCTGCAAAAATCCTTCAAAAGCAAATCGGTCGCTCGATAGCCCTGAAACAACCAATGCAGCAAGCAGCGCGGATGGACCAGGAATCGGTATGACCGACATATTTTCTTTTATTGCTTCACGGATCAGATAATAACCAGGGTCGGAAATTCCGGGTGTACCAGCATCTGACACAATCGCAACGCTTTTACCTTGTTTTAACAGACTGATAATTTCCGGAGTCCGTCCTTTTTTATTATATTCGTAAAAACTGGTTAGTTTATTTTTGATATTATAATGATTGAGCAAAAGACCAGTATGCCGCGTATCTTCGCAGGCAATCAGGTCAACGCTTTTTAGTATTTCCAACGCTCTTAATGTAATGTCTTTGAGATTGCCAATAGGGGTAGAGACAATATAAAGTCCTGAAGCAAGTAACTCTTGATTATTAATTTCTATGTCGGAACTAATTGTTGACAATGAGTTTTATCGTGATGTAGTTTCGGTTAGAATATAGTTTAATGGATTAACCCAACTACCCGCAACCTTTATACCATAATGCAGGTGATAACCGGTTGCGCTGCCGGTTCTGCCAACCGTTGCGATAATATCTCCGCGTTTGACCCGCTGACCATCGGTTACCTTGAGGGATTGGCAATGTCCGTAAAATGTAACATAACCAAAGCCGTGGTCGATTTCAACCACCCGACCCCACCCCGATTTATATTCAGCCGTTCGCACGATACCGTCCGCCGCAGCGTGAATCGGAGTGCCGGCTGGCGCAACAATATCAAGTCCTTCGTGATATTCGGAATTGCCGCTGAATGGTGACGCGCGTCGTCCAAAACCGCTGGAGAGCCAACCCGAAACGGGCCAAATCGATGGTGTATGCAGTAATAACGAAGATTGCTGCTCTAAATAACCTTGTAGTTGCCGGAAACTCTGTTCCTGCATTTTAGCACGTTCAATCATATTATCGACCGATGCCGACAGTTCATTTTCCGAGCTGCCGCCGTATCCCAACGCACGTAAATCCTTGGGCAGCAGTTCTAAATTAGCCGAGACTCGAATTTGTGCATCAAGCGTAGCCAGGTTTTCTAGTTTTTGACTCAGCGTATCAAGCTGAGATTTGACAACACCAAGTTCTTGTTTGAGCGATTGATTCTCTTTGGTCAGATTTCGTATTTTATGTTTTGCCAGAACGTTCTGAGTGCTGGTGAAAATAAGGTAGAATGATAATGGAATCAATAATAGAAAAAATACAATGATTATATAAAACACGGATTTGTGAATTGTAACATTCACAAACCGTGCAAGCTTTTTCTGGAATACAATAATATTAATATGACTCATATTTTAAACATTTAAGTCTAAATAAAAAAATTACACTTGTCAAGTGAAAATTCGTGTTTTACCTACGCGATCAGCATGCCGCCGTCAATGCGGATTACCTGACCGGTAATGTAAGAAGCTTCATCCGATGCAATAAATAGACAGAGATTAGCAATATCATCCGCGGTTCCTTCGCGTCCCAAAGGTATAAGTTTGAGATATTCCTGAACCACATTTTCCGGTAAGTTTTCGGTCATCGGAGTTTTAATGAAACCCGGGGCAAGTGCATTTACTGTAATGTTTCTGGATGCCAGTTCTTTAGCAACTGACTTGGTGAAACCGATAATACCAGCTTTTGCCGCTGCATAATTAGCCTGTCCGATATTACCCATCTCGCCAATTACCGATGCGATATTGATAATTCTACCCCAGCGTTCTTTGAGCATATACCTGGCACAAGCGCGGGTAAAATTGAACGTGCCTTTCAGATTGACTTGAATTACCCGATCAAAATCTTCTTCTTTCATTCTAATTAATAGGGTATCCTTTGTGATACCAGCATTATTGACCAAGATTTCGATAGTTCCAAAGTCCTGAACTATTTTTTCAACAATCTCGTTCACTTCAGTAAAATTGCCAGCGTCAATTTTGTAAGGAATCGCCTTAGCGCCGATAATCTCAATTTCTTTTGCGGTCATCTGGGCAGTTTCTTCTGAGATATCACAGACTGCAATCAGAGCACCAGCTTCGGCAAATTTACGGGCAATCGCCTTACCGATACCCGACCCAGCGCCAGTGATAATAACCTTCTTACCTTTTAACGATGATATCATATCTTTCCCGATTCCTTTCCGCTCATATGACACTTTCCTTCAAAAAAACAGTTTTTACCGATAACTAAATTCCCGCAAGTAATGTCACCGGAAATGTTCGCACCGAGCTGTAATTCGACATTTTCTATTGCCTTGATATAACCTTCGACCCGACCGGAAATCACCGCATCTTTGCAGTCGACATTACCCTTAATGAATGATTCCGGACCGGTGATAATTGTTTCTGAGACATTGATATTTCCTTCAACCTGACCATCAATCCGAATCGAACCCTGGGTTGCAACATCGCCTTTAAGATTAGTTGTTCGACCGATAAAAGTATCTAATCGGTCAAAATTCTTGAGATTGGAATAGCTATCGCTGTCTTTTTTGCCAAACATATTTATTGAGAAGTATAGATGAAATCGTATCATTGTCAATATGAGATTAATTGATTATTCCGATATCCGAGTTGACTGAGACGGATAATTTAACTATTATTTAATTATAATGAAACCGAATTGGCTAAAAATAAAACTTCCGGAAAACAACAATTATCAACTGGTCAAAAACAAGCTAGAGAATGCAAAAATACATACGGTATGTATTGAGGCGCGATGTCCGAATCGAATTGAGTGCTGGCAAAAAAAATCGATGACATTTATGATTTTAGGCAATATTTGCACAAGAAAATGTAAGTTCTGCGCAGTCGAGACCGGCAATCCAATGGGTAAAACTGACAATACAGAGGTAGATAAAATAGCTAAGATAGTTAAAGATTTAAATCTATCATATGCGATTATTACATCGGTTACTCGGGATGATTTAACCGATGGCGGTGCGGAGTTTTTTGCACAGACAATTGAGGCAATTCGTAAGACCAATCACAATGTTCGCATCGAAGTATTAGTTCCGGATTTTTCCGGTCAGGAATCGTCAATCGTAAAAGTTATTGATGCTGGTTGTGGTGTTTTCGGTCATAATTTAGAAACGGTCAAACGACTTACTCCGATTGTCCGAGACCAGCGAGCTGATTACTTATGCTCTCTGGCGGTTTTAAAAATGGCGCGCAAAATAAAACCACAGCTTATAACTAAGAGCGGTATTATGCTTGGTTTGGGTGAAACCGAACAAGAAGTGAAAAGCACAATAAAGGATTTATATGATGTCGGAGTCAATATTTTAACGATCGGGCAATATTTACAACCTGCGAAAGGGTTGTTAAAAGTTTACGATTATATAGCACCTGAGCAGTTTGAGGTTTATAAAAACTTTGCTTTAAACTTAGGTTTGAAGAAGGTTATCGCAGGTCCATTGGTTAGAAGTTCTTATATCTGGCAGTAATTTATTACCACTTAGCTCCCTGGCTATCAAAAATCCACTGGTCGTTTTTTCTTATAAAATATAGCAACATGCCACTTGAATGGTCGAGCTTAGGTAAATCTTTATAAAAAGGATGAACATCAATAAAACAGGTAGCAATATCATCAAGAATACGGATTGTCGCAAATTCAAGATAGAACAGCGTATGCGCCCGTAACGAGTGCGCTTTGATAATATCTTTAGGCAGTTCCAAAACGGTACGATTGGTCAGCTGAAAACTCGACTTCTTACATCCTGGGGGCAACACAACCATAAGAGTATCCGGTATTTTCAAATTACCGATAAGCCTAAAAATTGCATGGTTATTGAACAATTCATCAAGTGTCATTTGTTTGATTTTTCGAATCTCTTCCTGATTGGAAATACCATAAGCAAGATTTTGTGGTAAAACTTTGTTAAACCAAAGTAATTTCCACCCCCGGTTGGTTTTTATCCATGACTGATATAAAAATGAATTCTGGTTATTATTAAAGATCACCCAACTCGTGACATGTCCACCGCTGCCCATCGTCATTACATTAGTAATCCTGATTCGTTTTATGGTTCGGCCATTTCGCCAGAGGTTCATTATCGATTGAAATTTAGAAAAATCAATTTCCCGAATAAAAGTCTGGTTAAAGGTATTATACACCGACATATCATCACCTTTTTTCATAAAAGAGAGCATTTTCACTGTTTCTTTTTTCAGTACTTGTTCTTCTTGGGTTAATTTTCGTTGATAATGACGGGCTTTATATTTTAAAACCTGCAGAGCAGTTGTTGTTATAATTACTAATACTGACAGTACAACCAGTAATATTTCGAGTACTTTATTTCCCCGGGGCATTTTTAAAAAAGAAAAAACGGGCTCGGCCAGATTTGAACTGGTGATCTTCGCCGTGACAGGGCGACGTGTTAAACCAAGCTACACTACGAGCCCTATTATTAGGATAAGAAAAATTTGACATTTGTCAACAACGAATTTTACTTTACCACCCGAATAATTTCATCAAGACAAGTAATATCTGCGCAAACATCAGACCGATTGTCAGTAAACCAATCCAGGGATGCAGAAACTGCAACCATTGCAACCGGGATGTATGTCTCTTTTTTATTATTCCCGAGATTACGAATACAATTATAAATATTAGGATGAGAATGCTGATTAGTTTGTGACCGACTATGTATATCGGGTGACTATGACTGCGTAATACCAGGTCGAAAATATAGCCAATGAACAACCCGACTGCAGTTAAAATCACAAATGTAAAACCGATTTGGATGTGCTTGCGGACTGAAAATGTCCAGAATTGTGTACGATTAAAACCAAGCGACAGATTTTTTATACCATAATAGATTGCGACTAATAGTAAAATTTGGTGGAAGATAATATACGATATCATTTATTCATTCTAATCGTTGTCATTTAAAAGTCAATAATAATGTTCCGATTAAAGACTATGCAGATATTTTAAGAGATTGGCAATATCTTCGGGTAATGGCGCAGTAAATTCGATATATTTACCGGTGCGCGGGTGAATGAATCCTAATTTATGCGCGTGCAATGCCTGCCGGTTAATGATTGATAGTATTTTCTTGAATATTGCAACATCCGACTGCTGATTAATAATTGTTTTACTGCGACCGCCGTATTCCGGGTCGCCAACAACCGGATGTCCGTAATGGGTGAGATGAACTCGAATCTGATGAGTCCGACCAGTTAACAATCGAAGACGCAGATAAGTGGCGATGTTAAACCGTTTGATGACTTCAAAACCGGTCGCGGCGGTTTTAGCCGAGAATGGAGTCACCGCCATTTTTTTACGGTCTAAAATATTCCGACCGATTGGCGCTTCAATCAGACCTTTATCCTGCGGAAAATTGCCCCAGGCAATTGCTAAGTATTCGCGGGTGATTTTTCTCGCTTCGATTGCCCGACCGAGTAAAGACAAGGCATCGTCGGTTTTAGCAAACAGCAGTAAACCGGTAGTATCTTTGTCCAAGCGGTGAATTACACCGGGTCTGATTTTCGAATCTGGATGCTCGGGCAAATTACGGCAATGATACAAAAGACCTTGAACCAAAGTACCGTGACCGTGACCTTTTGCCGGATGGACAACAACACCAGCCGATTTATTAACAACAATAACTTCGTTGTCTTCATATACGATATCAATATCCATCGGCTCACCGGTAATTTTAAGGTCGTATTCAAGTTCAAAATGAGCTTTTATCTTATCGCCGGGTTTGACCGTATAGCCAGGTTTGGAGACCGCATCATTGACTAAAACCGCACCCGCTTTAATCAATTTATGGACTCGGTTACGCGAAATACCGATGCCCGAAAGCAAAAGGTAGTGATCGAGCCGTTTGCCCCACATTTTTTCTGATGCCACTCGTTCAAATTCTTTTTGCATATCGGATGGTTAAATTTTGATTTGTTATTTCAGAAACTCTTTTTGGAGTTTGATGATTTGCTTTATTTCGTTATGGGCTAATTCAAACATCTTATTAAATTCTTGATATGAGAATGGCTGGCGCTCCGCGGTGCCCTGAATTTCAACAATCCGACCGGTTTCAGTCATCACGACATTCATATCGGCGGATGCTTTGCTGTCTTCGTCGTATGCCAGATCAAGCATTATCGAACCATCGACGATGCCGATGCTGATGGCTCCGACATTTTCGATAATCGGATTTTTCAGAATGATTTTCTTGTCAATCAGAGTTTTTATGCATTGGGACAGAGCGACAAATCCGCCGTTGACCGCTAGAGTTCGAGTCCCGCCATCGGCCTGAATCACATCACAATCAATAATAATCTGGGCTTCACCCAAATTATAAAAGTTACACACCGAGCGCAGCGAGCGTCCTAAAAATCTTCGTATTTCCTGATTTCTGCCCTGCAGTTTGCCGGTGGTCGACTCGCGGACAGTTCGCTCTCGCGTACTGCGGGGGAGAAGGCTGTATTCAGCGGTCAACCAACCCTGGCCCGTGCCCAAAAGAAATGGCGGGACATGACGGTCAAAACTCGCGGCGCACAGAATTTTTGTATTGCCCGCGGTTGCCAGGCAGGAACCTTCGGCATATTTTAAATAATCCAAGGTGAACTCAATCTTGCGCGCTTCCGATAATTTTCGACCGTCAGTTCTTGTCATAAATAATCTTTTACTCGAGAGAACGCAGACATAAAATTATTGTCATTCGGTTCATTCGGATAGGGAAGCTCGGAATACTTCATCAAGATTGGAACCGAGGAACCGCTGACCGATTTCAGAAAAATTGGGTGTTATATCAGAAAGATAAAATCGCATGCTTGGTTTTTTCTTGCCGGTATTATTCAGATTATTTTTTTCTAAAATGGCTTTTGTTTCCAGCACGGTTTCGGCTGAGGCATCAACGATTTTCACGCGGTTGCGGAAGATTTTGCTGATGGTTGTTTTCAACAGCGGATAATGAGTGCAGCCCAGAAGCAGAGTATCGATTTTTTCCTGAATCATTGTTGCCAGATAGGTTTTGGCAATCAGGTAACTTATCGGATTATTGGCCCACCCCTCTTCGACTAAGGGCACAAATAACGGCGTGGCCTTGGCAACAATTTCAATCTCTTTGCTCAGTTTTTTTATCGCACGCTCGTACGCGCCGGAAAGAATTGTCGCCCGGGTTCCGATAACACCGACCCGCTTATTTTTACTTGCCTTGACCGCGGCTTTTGCGCCCGGTTCAATCACACCGATAATCGGTAAATCAAATGTCTTCTTCAAATCATCCAGGCAGACCGAAGAGACCGAGTGGCAGGCAACGATTATCATTTTGACATTGCGGTCAATTAAGAATTTTGTGTTCTGCATTGCGAACTGGGTGATGGTCGCCGGTGATTTTGTTCCGTAAGGAACTCTTGCGGTATCGCCAAAATATACGATATCCTCGTTGGGCAATATCTTTTTCAGTGCCTTGACAATCGTAAGTCCGCCAATTCCGGAATCAAAAACACCAAGCGGTTTAGTTCGGTTCATATCAACTTTTCACCACTCATAAGTTGGTGCGTTTCTCATAATCACGGATATAGTTGGTAACACCTAAAAATATTGCCTGGGCAATGCTCTCGCGGTACTTGCCGGTGTTAAGTTTTTTCTCTTCGGCCGAATTTGATAAAAATCCGCATTCTACCAGTACCGACGGCATAAAACTTGTGCGCAGGACATAAAATCCTGCCTGCTTCACACCGCGGTCAACATCTTTTAGAATATCGACACCCGCGGTCTGAATTTCCAATGCTAAAGCATAAGATTCTTTTAAATTTTCATTCTGGCTTAAATCAGCAAGAATCAGGCTTATGTCATTTTGGGTTAAGGAATCGACATCTCCTGTTTCATATTGCAGTGAGCCGTTTTCCCGGGCCAGGACTGCCCGCTCCCAGTCGGTTTTGGCTTCGGACAGGAAATAGGTTTCAAAACCATTGGCTTTTCTCGAGTCATTTGAGGAGTTGCAGTGAATGGAAATGAACAAATCAGCTTTCTGTTCATTTGTAAAACGGGTGCGTTCGGAAAGTGCGACAAAACGGTCGTCGGAACGGGTCAAAATAACTTTCAATCCGAAATTTTCCAGCTTCTTTTTTAGGGCTTTGGCAATACCGAGATTTACTTCTTTTTCCTGCAAGTGTTTTCTGCCAACCGCGCCCGGGTCAACTCCGCCGTGACCAGGGTCGAGGATAACTGTTTTGATTACTTTTACCGGTAACGGGAAGAATTTAAGCACGATATTACTGTTAATCGTTTGTTTTCGAAAATCAAATGGTTTATTAAAAGTAATGTTAAAACCGGTTTGGGTTGAATCACCATTTATTACTATCTTCTTGATAACACCCAGCGGTTTTATTTCGTTAACCGCGGACCGGGCTGATATCGTCAGCTGTAAATTCGTTTTGGATATGCGATTAAAGGTCATCTTTGTCATAGTATCGACTTCTAATATCATAAGTGTCGTATCTTTAATATTGGATAGCGAAATTGATTCAATGATTGTTTTAGCGTAGATATTCGAGATAATTGCCAGGAAAATAGCAAATATTAAAACAGGTTTTATTCTTTGGTTTTTCATCGGTGCCTTTTTTTCTCCTCGATTCGGTCGGAGCGCTCGACCGCCCTTCTTTTTAAATCTTCTCTTTTATCATACAGTTTTTTGCCCTTGCATAATGCCAGTTCGACTTTTGCCCAGCCGCGTTCGGAAAAAAAGAATTTCATCGGAATTAAGGTAAATCCGCGCTCGCGGACCTTGCCGTAGAGCCGGCGGATTTCATCTTTTTTCAACAGCAGCTTTCTTCGCCGTTTCGGGTCGCGGTTATATATGTTGCCACAGCGATAGGGGGCGATATTAATTTCGTGGAGATAAACCTGTTCCTGGTCAACTGAGGCATAACCGCCGTCTAAGGAAACACCACCGGCGCGGGCGGATTTGACTTCAGTGCCGTAGAGCTCAATCCCCGCGGTATAATTTTCAAACGTCGTATAGTCGCGTAATGCCTTGCGATTGGTTGCAATTACCTTCATAATTCAAATTAAATATTAAATATACAAATCAAATATTCAATTATTTATTATATGTTGTTATTCTTATACGTCAAGCATGAGTATTCATTAGTAAAATTCGGTGATTTAACAACAAAATAAAATATTAGTTATAACTAATACAATTTTTAGAGATAAATTTCATCTAACATTCTGTCTTTCATTTTCTTAATCCTAAATCCTGTCAAAGGATGGGTAGTAATCACTGTATAAGGGACGAGATGAGATGTTTGATGAGTTAGCAATTGATAAATTGATTAAAAGAGCAGACAGAATATTAAACAACAATGTGATTTGATGATGAGATAAGAAAGCGATTAAAAAACCAGGTAAAAATGTGTACAAATCGGGTAATTTTTCAGGAATTAATTTAGCATTCCGAATAGTAAATTGAGTTCAGAACAGAAGAGTATTTTGGATATGGAATAAACTACTCCACATGGAAAACAAGTTTTTATCTGATACCCTTATGGATTTTTTATTTCGCCATGCTTGTGTCATAAAACACGGCAATACAACTGATAGATTGTACCATACTTGTAATAGTCTGATAATATAAACCGAATCGACAAAATGCTTGACAAATCAATTGGGGCGTATATTATTTTAGAGGTACAGTTTTGAGTGTTTAGTAAACATGGTGGATAAATGGAAAATGGGTTATAGGCGAATATCAAAATATTATTTATCATCTAATTCAAATCTTACAAACTACTGCGATATGAAAGAATGCTGTATGGGTAGAAGCATTTTCTTTGTATCAGGCAGTTCAAATTTTAGAGGGTGAAGAGGTGTAATGAGGGGGGAGTTAATTGTTTTAACTGCTTTTGGCTCACTTGCTCTTTTACTTTCTAAAAATGGTGCTTATGCACCGAAAAAATCTGCCCAAAATAATATCAAAAATTTTATGGAGGAAAAAATATGCGTAAAATACTATTAATAGTTTTATTAGTATTCTTAGTTGGATTAGTAAATGCAGAATCAATAGTCACAAATTTCCCGACATTGTCACCGAGGATGAATCCGCTTAAAGTCGAACACAGTTTAATGACAATTCAGCCAACCGAAGGTCGAAGCACTGAGGACACGATAAAATATGATGGCACAGAAGGTTTGAATGGCGTCGGATATGGTAGCACCGCAAACACATGGTTTAGTGGAGTGCAATTTATACCGACTACTCAGTGTACAATAAAATCAGCGATTTTTTACTTTTTTGATAATCCATCTCCAATAGGCCCAGGTTATGTATATCTTTGTGACGCAGGAACAACCACAAGTCCGGGTACAATAATTGAAAGTTTGCCTTATACGGTGACTGTGCAAGGTTGGTATAGAACTGATTTCACAACTCCTTTATATCGAAGTGCTGGTCAAGACTTCTGGGTTGTAGTTAAGTTCGTCCAAACTGCTGGTGGTTATCCAGGAGGTTGCGATTTAGGACCTTGTGTAGTTCCACCGCGTTCGTTCATTTCAGATGATATGATTACATGGTACGATATGCCGAGTCTTCCAATCGACGTCAACTGGAACATTCGTGCGATTGGTAAAATAGTATTGCCTGCCAATGATGTCGGTGTTCTCTCAATTTTAAGTCCTGGTGGTTCTCATCTGGTCAATACTTCGATGACTCCGTCAGCCAGTATCAAGAATTTTGGAACTGGTGACCAGACCGGTTTTGGTGTGACTTGCTCGATTGTCGGTTCGACCAGCGGATATTTATATACCAATACTCAGACTATCTCTTTAGCTGGTGGCAGAGATACAATAGTAAACTTAAGTTCCTTAACGCCATCAGTAAATGAAACACTTACGGTATTTGTTACGACTTATCTTGCCGGAGATGAAAATTCTACTAATGACACGCTGACTAAAACCTGTATCGTTAGTGCTGATGTATATATCGGCAATGGCACGACAAGTACATACCAGCAACCCGTAAATCGTCTATATAACTATTCTACTCATGAAGTAATTTATCTGCAATCGGAAATTGGTACTGCCGGATTTATAACCCATGTTGCGTGGAACAAAGCATCCGGTACTGATGTTAACCCAATCGATGCGGTTACGATTTATATGAAACCGACTACGGCTACGACTCTAGCAACTGGTACGTATGATTTAACCGGATACACTCAAGTTTACACTGGTTCAATGCAAAATGATGCAACATCGGGTTGGATGGATATAACTTTGGATACACCATTCTTTTTCGATAATACGAACAACCTTCAAATTTTAGTTGTTAGGGGTTATCAATACTGGATTTCATATGAACCTTATTACTATTACACTGCGACCGCAACAACTATGTCCAGATATTATTATAACGATGTTACCCCATCAGGTTCACAAACCGCAACGACGATACGACCAAATATAAGACTTAGCATGACACCGCCGCCACCAAATGATGTTGGTGTTGCATCAATTATCGCGCCATTGGGAAATCACGCATTGAATGCACCGGTATCACCATCCGCACTGGTAAAGAATTTTGGTACTGCTGACCAATCTGCTTTTGCAGTGGTTTGCACAATTTTTGGTGCATCCAAATCGGAAAGATTTACGGACAGCAAAACCATAGCTTTGGCATCAGGTCGAGATACAGTGGTGACTTTTAGCACCTGGACACCAACCATTGAAGAAGTGTGTGGTGTTGAAATGGCGACAGCGCTTGAAGGCGATGGGTATTCAGGAAATGATGTCAAAACCGATTCGGTTACAATTTTAAATATCACTGATGCTTCAGTGAATGCGATTACTCACCCAGCCTTGACTGAATACAAGCGTGTTCCATTTTCACCGCAGGTAACAGTATCTAATAATGGTAGTGCTGCTACTGATATTCCAGTAATCGCTGAAATCTGGGATCTTGGTGGTGGGACAAGTGAGGACTTTGAAGTCAGTAATGGCGGTTATACCGCAGACCCGGCAACCAGTGCTTGGGAATGGGGTGTTCCAACTTCTGGTCCGATGGGTGCTCATTCTGGAACAAAAGTCTGGGCAACTGTGCTTGGTGGCAATTATGTAGTTAGTGCTGACTGGAAACTTACTACTGGTGATATTGCTGCTACTTCAGATAATCCTCAACTGAAATTCTGGCACTGGTATCAAATGGAAGGAGACTATGGGACCCTTTGGGATGGTGGTAATGTAAAAATCTCAGTTGAAGGTGGACCTTGGACTGTAATTAGTCCAGTTGGCGGTTATTTTGGTGTTGCTTCTACCGCCAATGTTGGAATCCCTGGTGAATCTTGCTACTCATCTACAACAAATGGTAATTTCTGGTCTCAAGCTGTATTTAACTTACCTGTTACAACAGGTCAGCCGTTCCAAATTCGTTGGCATTTCGGTAGCGACCCTTCAGTCACATATCCTGGTTGGTATATTGATGATGTAACAATTGGACCGCCGCCAAGTATGGTTTATCGAGATTCGGTGTCTGTACCTGCAGTTGGTGTTGGCGGCAGCAAATTGACTGCCGAAGCATATTTCACGCCATGGTCAACTGAAAGCATAGCTACGTACACATTTAAAACCTACACCGAACTTCCTGGTGATATGTATCCGAGTAATGATACGCTGATACGGTCATTTACAACCACCATCGCGACTCTGACATTATCGTCACCGGAGAATGGCTCGACTGTAACGACCGCTACACCGAGTTTGGGTTGGGATGCATTAGTTTACGCAGAGATCTATAAAGTCGAAGTTGATGTTGATACCACTTTCCCGGCACCGGTATTTACCGCGACCCCATCGTCCAATGGCGTCGTGACCGATCCATTGATTGACGGCACTTATTACTGGCGCGCACGGGTTGAATCGCCGGGTACTCCTGAACCTTGGAGCGAAGTCTGGTCATTCACGGTTAATACCGTACCGCCAATGCCGCCAGGATGGACGCAGATGGAATCAATGCCTTCTCTGATCGCGGGAAAATATGTTGCCGACGGTGGCGCATTAGTTGCAGTTGGTGGCGAAAAAGACGGCGATCTCATCTTTGCATTCCGCGGTAAATCAAGAGAATTCTACATGTATACACCTGGTACACCTGGTACCTGGACAGGATTAGAGAGCATACCCAATGGTGTGAAAGTAACTGACCCGACCAAGATAAACAAGAAGGTCGTGGCAAAGGGCGCATCGATGTGTTTTGACGGTAATCACACTATTTATGCGACCAAAGGTAATGGCGTACCAGAGTTCTGGGCATATGAAATGACCAGTGATGTAGGCTGGACCGCAAAAGCATTTGTCCCAGTACCCAAAGGACTCAAGGGTGGTA
>CAIPLT010000062.1 GCA_903865935.1 Caldifarciminota bacterium | reverse complement strand
TATAGAAATCACCAGACTAATACATTGTTAAGTATAGTTTAGAATACGATAGTAATCAATATTTTGTTTGTGACATGTAGCTTGAAAAAATATTATCGAAAGATGCCGCCGATTAATGCCGAATTGACAAAGGTTTAAACTGATGTTATACTGCTAATAATTTTATAATATTCCATAGTGAATTCCATAATGTATATTGAGATAAATATATAATCTATATATTATAGAAATAAATCAGGTTTTCTAGCAAAGAATCCCAATGTGGAAGTTTGAATAAAAAAATAATTAGGAGGTTTTAATGAAAAGAGGAGCAATCTGGTTAGTACTAACTTGTGTCATGGTATTATCACTGATTTTGGCATCGTGTGCCAAAACATCCACGACTACAATGACAACATCGATGACAACTACCAGCACAGCGACAACGACACAAACAAACACGACAACTACTACCGCATCAACAACAACTACTACCACCACCTCGACTGGAACCGGAAAATGGTGGGACAAACTCGGTACGCCGCAGTACGGTGGAACAATAGTCATGAGAACCAAGTTAGATATAATCTTCTTCGACCCTTACCAGGGCGAGACACTAATGTCTTTTATGTGGGGTTGGCTGGAACAACTTTTCTCGACTGATTGGAAAATGGACCCGTCCGTCCAATCATACCAGCTAAGCTTCTGGGATAATTCTTACGCAAGGGGACAATTGATTGACAGTTGGGAATTTACTTCTCCTGGCGTGTATGTGCTGCATGTCCATCCCGGCATTCATTGGCAGAACATCGCACCGGCCAATGGCCGGGAATTCGTTGCTGATGACATCGTTTTCCACTTTAACCGGATGTTAGGCCTCGGCAGCGGTTACACCACGCCTGCTCCATATTGGGGCACAGTTGCCTGGACCAAATCCCTATCATCGATCACTGCTAACGATAAATATACCGTGACGATAAAATGGAGCACCATGAATCCGGAATTCGTAAACGAAAACTTGGAAGCTCCGGGTGCGTCAACAACAATTGAAAACCCCGAAGCAGTAAAGCTATGGGGAGACGTCATTGATTGGCACCATGCTGTCGGAACAGGGCCCTTTATTCTAACCGATTTTGTCTCTGGCAGTTCGATGACGATGGCTAAGAATCCAAATTACTATCAAAATGACGAACGTTACCCGCAGAACAAATTACCTTACGCAGATGGATTCAGGGCTCTCGTAATAAATGACGATGCTACCGCCATGGCCGCAATGCGCACGGGTAAGATTGACCTGATGGACTCCATGCCCCTTACGGCATCACAACAAATGAAGAAATCGAATCCGGAAATCATTCAAGTGGTCGTTCCACAGGGAGTCGGTGTTACAATGGACCCGAGAAATGATAAGCCGCCTTTCAGTGACATCAGGGTGCGGAAAGCGCTGCAAATGGCAATAAACTTATCGGATATAGCAGCAAATTATTACGGCGGAATGACCAGCCCCAATCCTCTTTCCTTAACAGCAGCAGGTCTAACAGGTTGGGGATATCCGTACTCCGAATGGCCGCAATCGCTCAAAGATGAATATACCTATAATCCAACCGCAGCCAGGAAGCTATTGGACGATGCCGGTATCCCCGCTCATTATGACACCAACATCTACATGGATAGTGCTACC
>CAIPLT010000061.1 GCA_903865935.1 Caldifarciminota bacterium | reverse complement strand
GGGCTCTCTTAACCATGCGGAATATGAACCGCCATGCGCTCCACCAATCGGTGCTCTTCTATTCCAAAGCGTAGAAGTATTATAATTCAAGGTATCCCAGCCGGTAGGCGGAAATGTGGTTCCTTCAAACCCTTCGGTTGGCAAGCTTGCGAGTGGAATTGTGCCACCCGGCGCATTAATTAGGGTATTTTGATTGGGTTTGTAATTTGGGTCTTTTATTTTTGTATTTGTGGTTGCATTTTTAATCGTCTGAGCAAAAGCAACCGAACAAATTAGTACAAGCAAGATACTAAGTACTACTTTTGTGTTTTTAGGCATAAATGCCTCCTTTAAAGATTTTTTGATATACATGTTTTTTTATCCTTTCATTCTTATATATCGCAGGGATTTTTTAACTAAAAATACCCTTAAGATTTGATATGTTTACCCTGCACAAAACATTGCTTAATCTAAGGGGTTATTTGATTGATTATAAGATTAATGATATAAACGAAATAATATACAAACAACACTCGCCCTTTCCACTCTCATTAAATCAATTCTATAAATTACTAGCCGCAATTATAAAAAATTATTACCAATTTGTCAAGAATTTTTTTATATAAAATTATTTTTATATCATTTGTGCAATAACATAGAAATCAATGGTTTATATAAATTATTTTATTCATGCATTTATTCTTTAGGGATTTTTTAATAATAGAATGTAAGGGGGTATATTATAATCGGTTACACATGCAGGTTTATCGGACTTCAAGTCAATAATAATTCTATTACTGATATATGTGTAAAATGCACAGAATATTTCTTGAGGATTGATTACTATTACTCTTTACCTTGACAAGCTTTTATACAAACCCCGCAGATATACTGTCCGACATATCCTTTCTTCTGAAATTCCTTAAGCTTTTCAAAGCATTGTAAATGTAAAAAATCTTCTGGCTTTTCTTTTATTGCCTGGGCAGGACAAGCTTCGATACATTTATGACATTTACCACAATCTTGGTCAATTGATTTATTGGTTATTAACGGCATATCAGTTAAAATTGTCACCAGACGGAATTGCGAACCATACTGTACATTAACCAATAGGTTATTTCTGCCAATCCAGCCCAAACCTGCCGCAACTCCGATTCTTTTGTGAGATAAGTGCGCTCGCTGGTTTTGCCAGTCAACAATCTGAGATGCCGCAATGGGCAAAGCCGAATACCCGAGTTGACCGATGTAATTTGCTATTTTTAACGCAATCTGGTCCAAACGCGAATTGATTTGACGGTAGTGATGAAAATAGAGCTGGGTCGGGTAGTCAATAATTTCTTCGAGCACGGATGGAGAGACCAGAAACCCGATACTGATTGCAAATGGCAATTTTGACAGCAGGTTTTGTGAAATCAAAAAATCATCGGTCTTAACCTTGGATAAATCAGCAACGCCGAATAATGCAGCACCTTCATACAGTGCTAATTCTTTTAATTTAGAATAATTTTCTTGTTCATTCATATCATTTTATACTATAAATGTAGGGCAACCCTTTAGGGTTGCTTTATTATTTGCAAGGTTGAAGCCTTGCCCTACAATAATAAAATCTGTGAAAATCTGTGGTTTCATTTCTTTCTTCTTTTCAAATATACCATCAACGCGAAAATAGCTGATGGTGTCGCACCCGGTATTCTCTGCGCCTGACCTAAGTTAAGCGGTCGCAGTTTAATAAATTTCTCTTTTATCTCATTTGATAATCCATGCACAGTTCGAAAATCAAGATTATTTGGTATTTTAATGTTCTCCAGTTCTTTAAACTTCTCAATATCACTCAAAGCACGTTCAATGTATCCTTTGTACTTCACCTCAATTTCAACATTCCAGAGTAAAGTAGAGAATTTGGAATTTTGAATGTCGAATTTTGAATATATTTCAAGCGGGCTATTGGATAACGGCGCTATTTCCATGATATTGTAATAACTGATTTCCGGACGACGTAGTAATTCTTCCAGAGTAATCGAATGTTTTAGGCAAGCGGTATTCAGTTTTTTTAATTTCGAATTAACCCGTGGTATCGGTGCGATTCGAGTCTGTTTAAGCCAGTCCAGAGTCGCCTGTATTTTCCTCTTTTTTTGCATTATCTTCCTATTATATATATATGGTACTAATCCAAGTTCATATCCTCTTGGAGTCAACCTTAAATCGGCATTATCTTCTCTTAACAGAAGCCGGTATTCAACCCGTGATGTAAACATCCGATACGGCTCATTCGTCCCTTTGGTCACCAAATCATCAATCATCACGCCAATATATCCATCAGCACGCGTCAAAATAAATTCCTGCATCTCTTTTGCTTTTAAAGCTGCATTAATTCCGGCAATTAGACCTTGTGCTGCTGCTTCTTCATACCCGGTCGTACCATTAATCTGACCCGCGAAAAATAAATTATCGTATAATCGCGTTTCGAGTGTTGCCTTAAGTTGGGTCGGGTCAGCATAATCGTGTTCAATCGCATAACCAGGTCGGAATATCTCAACCCTCTCAAGTCCTTTGATACTTCTGAGCATTTTTAATTGTATATCAATCGGCAAACTGGTTGAAACGCCATTGGGATAATATTCAACCGTACTCAGTCCTTCCGGTTCGATGAATATTTGATGCCGGTCAACATCAGCAAATTTCACTATCTTATCTTCAATTGATGGGCAATACCGAACACCAGTCCCTTTAATAACA
This sequence comes from Caldifarciminota bacterium, assembly GCA_903865935.1. Classification (GTDB taxonomy): domain Bacteria; phylum Hydrothermota; class Tepidihabitantia; order Tepidihabitantales; family CAIPLT01; genus CAIPLT01. The sequence goes on along the minus strand of CAIPLT010000061.1, from coordinate 3,330 downwards.
CCGGTATATAAAGGTGACCATTTCAATCCTGATTTTATTATGCGGTGAGTTTTTTCATTGGTATAAGTCAAGAAACACGGTCTAAAATTCTTGACTTTTTTCTTGGTCCAAAACGAAAATGGTATTGGCGGTTCATCACCGAGTTGTGGTTCTAACTTATTGAAATCTATTGTTCTTCCATCGAGCCGCGCCGGTGTACCAGTTTTGAATCGTCCCAAATTAAATCCAAGTTCTTTTAAATTCTGAGATAACTCATTTGCCGGGTTCTCCCCTAACCGACCGGCTGGAAAACTCTTTAGACCAATATGTACCAAACCCGATAAAAATGTTCCCGGTGACAGCACAATTGACTTGGCATAGGATTTCTCGCCAATACTTGTTTCGACACCGATTGCTTTTTTCCCTTTTACCAATATTTTTATCACTGTTCCGGTGCGCAATAATAAATTTTTCTCGAGTTCAAGAGCTTTTAACATACATGATTTGTACAATAATCGATCAGTCTGGGCACGCGATGAATGAACTGCCTGACCTTTTTTGGTATTGAGCTGGCGGTACTGAATCGCGCTTTTATCGGTATTTTTTCCCATCTCACCGCCTAAGGCGTCCAGTTCTCTTACCAACTGCCCTTTACCGATGCCGCCGATTGCCGGATTACACGACATTAAACCAATCGTATCAATATTCATCGTTAACAGCATTGTCGAACATCCCATGCGAGCCGAAGCAAGCGATGCTTCAATGCCCGCATGTCCCCCGCCAATCACAATTACGTCATATTCAGAATTTGCTTTTAGCATTTTATATAATATATATGAAGAAAATATGATGTCAACACTGCACCTTCATTTCCATATCTCTGAAAACTTCGTTGACTTTTTATATTTTTTTATTATAATTATCAACTTATGTTCAATATTTCATCTGTTGTTTCATATCGTAAAAAACAAAATAATAAATTATTTAATCGGTTGTTTGACCGAAAGGAGTAAATTTTATGTCAGGAGCATTACCTTTTGAAGTCGGTGCAATGTGGTCGATATTGGGTGTTGCGATTGCTGGTTTATTATATGCAGTATTTTTGAGTCGCCAAATCTTGAGAGCCGATGCAGGAAATCAAGAGATGCAGGCAGTATCCAATTCAATTCGTGAAGGTGCTGGTGCATATTTAAATCGTCAATTACGGACGATTGTCGTTTTTATTGGTATTCTGACTGTTGCATTATATATGACCGCAGCATTAGCCGGCAGTGGCTGGCAAATCGCGGTCGGTCGCGCTGCGGCATTTTTGATGGGTTCGATATTCTCTTTGACCGTTGGTCAAATCGGTATGCGCATGGCGGTTATTGGTAATGTTCGGGTTGCTTCTGCTGCCCAGCGTTCATTCGGCGAAGCACTTAAAATCGCTTATCGTTCAGGCACAATCACCGGAATGCTTACTGATGGTTTGGGTCTTTTAGGTGGAACAATTATTTTTATTATTTATGGCAAGTTTGCTCCTGAAGTTCTTTTGGGTTTTGGTTTTGGTGGAACTTTAATCGCACTATTTATGCGAGTTGGCGGCGGTATTTATACCAAAGCAGCAGATGTCGGCGCTGACTTGGTCGGTAAAATCGAGCAGAATATTCCGGAAGACGATCCGCGTAATGCAGCAGTGGTTGCGGATTTGGTCGGTGATAATGTCGGTGATTGCGCTGGTATGGCAGCCGATATTTTTGAATCCTACGAAGTAACAATTGTTTCAGCAATGATTCTTGGCTTAGCAATTCATCCTTTTAATTTGAAATGGATTTTATTCCCGCTTTTGGTTCGTGCAATCGGTGTAATCTCATCAATCATCGGTACTTACTATGTGCGGGCGTTTAATGAAAAAGAAAATGCTTTTAAATCAATCAAGCGCGGTTTCAATCTTTCCGCTTCTACTTCGATTATCGGATTCGTCCTTATCGCCTGGTTTTATGTTCATGACATCCGGTTGGCAATTGCAACTTTTGCCGGAATTATGTTAGCGATTGTTACAAACTACTTGACTGAATATTTTACCGGTACTGAAAAAGCACCGGTCAAAGAAATTGCGAAATCAAGCCAGAGCGGTGCGGCAACTTTGCTTCTCTCTGGTTTAGCATCGGGTATGGAATCAAGTGTCTGGGCAATCATCGTCATCGCCTTTGCAATTCTTGCCAGTGTTCTGATTTTCCATAACACACCGTCAATGATTCTTTACGGTGTTGCGCTCTGCGGTATTGGTCAGCTGACTCTCACTGGAAATAATATTGCAATGGATGCATTCGGTCCGATTGCGGATAATGCTAATGGAATCGGTGAGATGACGCATATGGATAAAAAATCCCGTCAGATTATGGCAGACTTAGATGCGGTCGGTAACACAACCAAAGCCGTTACTAAAGGTATCGCAATCGGTTCTGCGGTGATTGCTGCAGTCTCTTTATTCGGCGCGTTTGGTGATACGATAAAAGTCGTTACCGGAGTTAAAGACTTTTTCGTTGATGTCAGTAATCCTTATGTGTTTGTTGGATTTCTAATCGGTGGTGCAATTCCGTTTTTATTCTCATCAATGACAATTCGTGCGGTTGGTCGCGCCGCGTATTTAATCGTCAATGAAGTTAGAAGACAATTCAAGATTCCTGGTTTAATGGAAGGCAAAGTAAAACCCGATTATGCTAAAGCAGTCGAGATGTGCACAACTGCAGCTCAACGGGAATTATTAGGTGTTGGCGCGCTTGCGGTGCTCTCACCAATAATCGTCGGATTTATTTTTAAGGAAGCAGCACTCGGCGGATTTTTAGCTGGTGTCATTTTGGTAGGTCAGTTGATGGCAGTATTTATGGCAAATACTGGCGGTGCCTGGGACAATGCGAAAAAGACGATTGAAGATGGACTCTATGGCGGCAAAGGTTCGGATGCACACAAAGCATCAGTGATCGGTGATACAGTCGGCGACCCGTTAAAAGATACAGCCGGTCCCGCACTCAACCCGATGATTAAAGTTATCAATATGGTGTCATTGTTAATTGTTCCGTTAATCATCAGTTTTAAAAAATGGTCGCCATTCATCGTCATTATGATTGTCGTGCTATTGGCAATTGTCGGCTTTGCCATCTGGTATTCGAAACGCGAAGCAAACCCAAAAATCGGATAGTTTCGAATAAAAAATAACAAGCTATCAATGATGTGCATGAAATAACATCCAACATATCAAAATTATCAACTGGCTTAAAACACTTGCCTCGACCAGTAAGTTTCAATCCAAGAATTGTAAGTGAAAAATTATGATACGCACATTCATGTAGAATATTGACAAATTCTTTT
>CAIPLT010000060.1 GCA_903865935.1 Caldifarciminota bacterium | reverse complement strand
CCGGGGTCAGTAGCATGAATCCGAGCCGGATCGGTTATTGCTTTGCCGATGCTTTCGGCAACTGCTTTTAACGAGTCAGAAAGATAAATGCAATTACCCAGGCTCTTACTCATTTTGGCATTACCATCAAGTCCCATTAATCGCGGTACATTTGAAATCAAGGCTTCGGGTTCTACCAGTACCGGTTCGTATAACTCGTTAAACCGTCGGACAATTCTTCGGGTCAGTTCGATATGGGGTAATTGGTCTGAGCCGACTGGCACTAGATTGGCACGGCAGAAAGTGATATCAGCGGCCTGGCTGACCGGATAGCCCAAAAATCCGTAAGTCTTACGATGTTCAAAACCATACTGTTTGGCTTCGGTTTTAATCGTCGGATTGTGGGATAAAAGGTTAATCGAGACAAACATTGAGTAATAGATTGTCAGTTCGGCAATTTCAGAAATCATCGATTGGATAAAAATCGTGCTTATTTTGGGGTCGATACCGCAGGCAAGATTATCCAGCGCAACATTATATACATCCTGCTTTAATTTCTCAGGATGTTCAAAATTGGTGGTCAGCGCTTGAACATCCGCAATGATGATAAATGTGTCATACTCGTGCTGAAGTTTCACACGGTTCAGTACTGAGCCGACATAATGACCAAGATGCAGAGGTCCGGTCGGACGGTCGCCAGTCAAAATGCGTTTTTTCATAAAAATCATTATATCTTGAAAAACCCTAAAGTCAATAAAAACCCGATACTTTTTAACTTTTCTAACCATTTTTTTGTGCATACAATTTAATTAAACCTTTTTCCAATATCCGTGTCTAATAAGGTATATGGAAAAGAAAGCAAGGACAATATGAAACACAAAAATGTAATTGCTACTTTACTGATCCTGGGAATGTTTTTTATCCTTGGCGCAGCCAATCAGGTGCAGGCATACAACGAGGCGCGAGTCCGCTATATCCTGGTTGATATAAGTCTTGGAGGCTCTATTGCTTATTATCGTGACTTTCCTGAGAATCCAAATGCGGTTGAAGCTTTGAGACGCTGGGAAAGTGGTGTGCGGGTAACGAATTTAAATCAGTTTGAGCGGGGTGTTGAAGACGGTGGACCAGGTATAGTGTATGCAGGAACTTGTGATGTGATAGACGGAATGGACGTTGACCTGAACACTGACTACACGAATTATTATCAAGCACCGCGTATGCAATACGTCTTTCCTGAATTTAACTTCTTTGGCGTTTTTCATAATTATCGGGGACACCATGCGAATGTAGCGCAAAGACATTGGGGTGATCATCACAATCCGCCTCGACCTCAGCCGCCTGTTGGACCACAGAGACCAGGGCCAAATCACGACCAGCCGCCTGTCAAACCAGGGTCAAATCATGACCAGAAACCGGTCAGAGGCGAAAGAACAAACCCATATCCTGATCGACCATAATAATGGAGCGACTGTCTGATAAAAGCAGATAAATCAATTCGTTCATACAGCAAAAAAAATATGGGGCACGTCAGTGCCCCATGAGTTATTTAGAATACTTGATTATTGAAAATTAATAATTCTTAGTTCAATCTCTATCTATTTCTATTCATCCCAGTAGTCATCATAGTATTCGGTTGTTTCCCAGACCGTTTTACCAGTTTTATCAATATAACCCCAATCCGTACTGTATTCATCATCACTGAAATACACTTTTGCCAGACCATTGGTAAAATCAGTTGCCCAGCTGTATTTCAGTCCGATGACATATTTACCCGTCTTGTCAATATAGCCGTATTCACCACCTTTATCCACATAAGCAAGACCTTCCGAGAAATCTCCTGCCATGCTGTATTGCGGTTCTATTACAAAATTACCTTTCTTATTGATATAGCCATATTCGCTATTCAATTTAACGCATGCCATTCCTTCGTAAAAACCGGCTCCGTCATCAAACTTGACCGGGATAACAATTTTACCGGTTTTGTCAATATATCCGAATTTACCATTGCTTTTAATGTATACCAGACCTTCGGAAAACTCCCCGACTGATTCAAATGTCGCTTTGATAACAATCTTACCCTTCTTATCGATAAAACCATATTTTCCGGTTGCCCATTCCCCGACTCTTACCATTGCCAGTCCTTCGGAAAAATTGCCAATGTATCCATACTGCGGTTTGACGACAAATTTACCGGTGTGGTCAATAATACCGAGTAAACTGTCGGTTCTTGCGGCGGCCAGGCCTTCAGAAAAATCCCCGCACTCATTAAACTGGGACGCGATAGCAATTTTTCCTGTTTTATCAATATAACCCCAGTTGCCTTTGAGCAGACCGGGAACTTTTACGCGAGCCAGACCTTCGGAAAAATCGTAGGCGTTGGTAAATAAAGTATCGCTCACTAATTTGCCGGTTTTATCAATATAGGCGTAAGTCTTGCCATTTCCCACTACTGCCAGCCCTTCGGAAAACTTCTTTGCGTTATCGTATCTTTTAGGAATGGCAATTTTACCTTCGTGGTTAATATAACCGTAGAGGCTGTTTTCTGATATCAGAAAGAGAGGGTCAGGGTCTTTTGCATTGTTAGCTGCGAAGAGCGGTAAAGATATTAAAATAAGAAAGAAACTAATTTTTATATATTTTGACATAGGTTCTCCATTCTTTGCGAAAATATAAACAAATATAATGATAAAATTTAAATTGTCAACTGGTTTTTATAATAATGTATGAAAATTATTCACAACCACTGATTACACGGATTATAAAATTGTTAAAATAAAAAAGGGGGCTTGTACCCCCTGTTTTATTATTTGTATTGCTCGGTAATTTTGTCATAAATGCCATACGTTCTTCGGCTGGCATCTTGGCAATTTTAGTAAAGATAATTTTCATTATCTCTTTCACTTGGGTAATGGAAACCTGAGTCTTTCCGGCTTCTTGTTTGGTAATCTCAATTGCAAAGTCATTTAGGTTAAGCATAATTATTTCTCACCTTCTTTCCCGTTTGGTGTTGCTCTTTTGATCAAACCGTTCTAATCTTATTTATTTTCCGATAATTTATCTTTGGTTTTGTTAGCCCACCCTTTCGCTTCTTCGCTGGCTTTTGTCTTTAACTCTTCAGCTTTTTTCTTCAGCTCATCGGCTTTTACCTTCAGTTCATCGTTTTTTTCTTTAATTCATCATCATTCATAACTCCTTCTTTCAGCTGTTTTGGATCAGCTAACTTTATTATACTCAAATACTTGTTTCTGTTAAGTGATTTATAGATAACAAATGAAGAATCTCGTTTAACCGCTAAAAGGTACTAATCGAAAGAAATGCTAAAATCTTGCATTTAGCAATCTGATGTCGAGAGAGGAAATTGTTTTGTCTTTTTCATCCTTTTCAAGTTTTAAACCAAGTGAAGGTGATTGCAGATGGTCATACAAGAAGCTGTGTTGCGCTGTTTTGTGACGGCTTAGTTGATAACTTAAGACAGCGCCGATATTAATTGCTGGAATTACAAGTATTGGCCAAATATTTCCTTTGGCCTTTGTAGCGGAAAAGACGCTAGCAAGTGTAATACCACTTATATATGCTCCTAATATTGAATACCCATAAGATCCGCGTTCTGGTTTATTATAATAATGGTTACCAACGAGACGGACTCCGGTTGAATTCGCTAATGGAGTAGCCACAACAAGTGCCATTGCTGATAATATACCTAAACCAACTAAAAAATGATTTCTTCACCATTCTAACTGTCATCATAGGTTAATTCAAACAAACCAACAGCCGGAGCCAAACAACAAACTTCACCAGCGAGACCGCCCAGGAATTGTACTGTGCCAATTTTAAAATCGCTTTGCGCACCGAAACTAATACTACATAACACGGTGATTAAAATTATAACAATTAATCTTTTCGTATATCCTCCAATTTAAACTCTAAAGTGTCGTATATCTACGTTATTAGAATATTTTTTATCTCAAGTTGCCGAATTACAGGCAGAGCAGTACACTGAAATATGACATTCGGGAATTTAGATTCCCAAATCCGTATAATCCTATACCAAAAAATGGTAAAGGTGTGGTAAATACTTGTGCTTCGATTGGAAAACCGAATGTTGCCATTCTTATTCCATTATTAGTGTTTCCTGACATATGAGCAATCCCGCCCGCAATCGAACTGCACCAGAACCGTGATTTCTTGCAAACACCGAAAAGCAGTGCCGACTCAACGACTTCGGATCCGGGTGGAGAAGTTGAAATATCTGTTGTATAATTCAATCGGGCAGATACAATGTATTTTTGCCATTGGTATGAAATATTTACACCTTCACTAATCGAAACCGAGCTTCCTGGAAACTCAACCCCAACTCCAGCATTTAACCAATAATAAGATTTGTTAGTTTTTTGTCCTTGGGCAGATGAATGATTCGCTATCAACAGCAAAGCACACAAGATTAAAACAAAGAAGTTTAATCTTTTCATATTCCCTCCAAACATATATAGATATATCCATAACGCATTATTGTCAAGTGGTTCGTAAATACCAAAATCATTAACTGGACTGGAGCTGATGAATATGACCAAAAATACAATCTCGGACTCTTTCACAAATCAATCTGCGGACCAAGAGTAAAAGCTTGGGTTATTCAGCAAATTGAAAAAGGGTTAAAAGTGCCAAACTTTGTTGATGTAATCGAAGTTTGGACAATTGACATTAATTAACACCGGTCATTACTGGTGAATTGTTCTTTGACAATTTGGATACTTTAATCGAACGGATTGAGATTTAACTCAAAACTTAAAGCGAAAAACGGAAAATTCAAATAACTTGTTTTTACGAATGAAATGTTGTTATTATTTATTCCACAATCAGCTTTATCTCATGTTGATTTGTGTCATCAAGAAAGCGCAGGAAATAAATTCCCCTGGAAATTTTTAATGTCGAATTTATAATTTCTGATGTATAAGAACCTGCACCTTTGTATTCATCAACTAAAACATTTACAATTTTACCGACAGAATTGTATAATTTGATTGAAACTTTACCAGAAACCGGAACCGTATATTGAACCGTTGTCTGTCTGGTAAAAGGGTTGGGATTTACTGCAATTGACGGGACAGGGGTCAGAGGCCGGTTGATGAGTGTATGTACGGTATTATCGGTTGCCGCTTTTCGTTCTTCACCTTTAACCTGTTTCGGAAAATATCTCCAGAACTCCCCGGTACTATTGCCTTTGAGCAGGAAAACCGCACCGTGTGCATAAGCTAGAGCGGCACCAGCTTTGGGAACCGATCTTTTGTTCTGGCTCAGTCTCGGAATCGTTTCCAGCGGTATCCAGGTGTCCTGGCCAGGCAGGTATTTCCAGAATTCATTAGAGCCGCCGCCTTTGATTGCATAGATTACATTGCCGTCGGTTGCCATTGCACCGCCGTCTTTCACCCTTGTTTTTTTATCGTTCATCATCGGATGAATTAATGGAATTGATTCTTTCATTGTCCAAGCATGTTCGGAAATATTATATGACCAAAAGTAGTTCTTTTTTCCACACCCTTTCAAAGCATAAATATTCTCTCCGCACGCGACAATACAACTGCCCTCTTTGTAGGCTTTTCCGTCCGGCTCGAACGGTGCATCAGTCAGAGTATCCCAGCGTGTCGTATCTGGTCCGCCCCCGAAAACAAAAAAATTGCTAGTATTTGCCCGCTGCCCGCCGGCCAGCAGGAAAAAATAATTGGTGATAGAAGTCCCGCCTTTCAGACCCTTGTTCACCGGCACGAACGGGAAAAAATACGGCGAGCCGATCCAATTATTATGCGCGGGCTCATACACCCAAAATTCTTTGGTGCCCGAACCTCTGGTTGCAAAAACATAAGAACCCCGGTTAAAAATTGCAGAGCCGGGACCAACCCGCTTCTTGTTGATTCTGGTCGGGTCATTCGGTTTATGACCGTAGGGGATGGATTCCATCCGCAACCAATTATTGTCATTGATGACGTATTTGTAAAATTCGTTGGAATTATTACCGCGGAATGCATATATGACATCACCCGCGCCGCCCAACGCTCCGCCACCTTTTACATATTTGGTTTCAATTGTGGTCGGCAGATAACTTTTCTGCATCCAGCCCGGTAGGGCAACCGTAAACGAGCCATTACATACATTATTTGCCGGGTTTGCATCATCCGTTAACTGTGTTGAACATTTCACCGTATAGGTTCCTTGTGAGCCAACCGACCAGCTATCAAACTGAACAACAACCTGATTCATGCCCATCAGGGTGATTTCTTTTGTGCTTGACCATATCGGACCATTAATCATTAATGTCACATGAAAAGTTTCTGTATAACCGGTGTTATTCACGATTAATGTTCTGGTGGCAATTTTTGCAGTCGAATCAATTTCACCGATGGGCTCGATAATTGACGAGCAGCCGACATCACCATGGTGGTGAAAATATTTGATTGTCGTATAATCAAAGTTACTGCCCGCACCGGCACTTTGACCGGTTATGTAAACATTGCCAGAATCGTCCACTGCGACTGCATTGGCATCATCATCACTATTTCCCGGTCCGTTATATCTTTGAACCCATTGCTGGAAACCAGTCGAGTCATATTTAACGGTCGCAAAATCATAATAAGTACCCGAACCAATACTTGCTCCGGTCACAAAGATATTGCTCTGCCCATCTATTGCGATTGCATTGGCATCGTCATCGCTGTTGCCGGTTCCATTATATCTTTGAACCCACTGCATTGCACCAAGGAAATTATACTTGATTGTCGCATAGTCATCACTCGTGTCCGAATAACTCTGACCGGTCACATAAATATTGCCTGAATAATCGACTGCGATTGCCGAAGCCTCATCCGAAGCATTTCCCGGTCCGTTATATACTGCGACCCATTGCTGGATACCGTTTGAATTATATTTGATTGTCGCATAATCTTTATTCGTGCCGAAACCAAAAGTATAGCCGGTCACGTATACATTTTCCTGCCGGTCAACCGCAAGTGAAGTTGCCCGTTCTTCAGCATTTGCCGGACCATTATATGTCCGCACCCAGATCGTATCGCCGTTTGAATTATATTTGATTGTCGCATAATCATATCCGGTGCCTGAACCATAACTCTGGCCGGTCACATAGACATTTCCCGAATCATCATTTGCAAGCGCGCTTGCAATATCAATATAATTTCCTGGTCCATCATAACTTCTTGCCCACAGTAAATTGCCATTTGAATCGTATTTAATCGTCACAAAGTCATAATTGTTACTTAAACTGTAACTTTCACCCAGCACATATACATTACCGGAATTATCTGCTTTTACGGCGCAAGCCCGGTCAGTATTATTTTCCAAACCGTCATACCGCCTGGTCCATATCGTATCGCCATTGTTGTCATATTTGATTGTTAAAAAGTCTTGATTTGTGCCCGCGCCATTACTGCAACCCGTGACATAAACATTTCCGAAAGTATCAACTGCAATATATTCTGCGGTATCAGCTAAATTAGCCGGCCCGTTATATCGCCTGACCCAGGCGGTGTCACCATTGGAAAAATATTTTATTGTCGCGTAATCAGGACCAGTGGTGCTGCCGATACTTACACCGGTTACATAAACATTTTCAAGATTGTCTGTGGTCAGCCAAAGAGGAATGTCGACATTGTTTCCGGGTCCGTTGTATCTTCTCACCCAGGCTGTATCGACTTGTGCTTGTAAAATAAGAGGGGAGAGAAAGCAAAAAACAATAATAACTGCTGATAATAGTTTAAATTTATTCATAACTTTTTCCTTATCCCTCTGCCTCTCAAATGTTAATTAAAACTAATTGATTGTCAAGGGGTTTATGAATTAATGTGAATTACGAAAATTCGAATTCTAAATACTAAATGTCAAATCTTAAATAGAAACCTTGAATTCTGAATTCTTGATTCTAAATTCAAAAGATTATTTTATTTACCTGAAAGCTAACATTGGCAGTAATGTCGATTTGAAGATTCGAAGATAACAGATTCGAAGATTAATCTTTCAATCTTGGAATCTTAGAATTGGTTTTGATGTTAGTGGATGGTACAGAAAGGAGTTGTTTCATGGCAGTCAGACCTGCATCAAGACGGTTGGACAAATGGGATGCGATGTTTTCGGGTGATGTCGTCTCAACCAAACTTGCTGGTTATAAAGATAAAATGCGCGAGCAACTCGCTGCAATCTTTCCCCAGTAAGAAACGGTTAAGAATGAAGTTAAGCTGATTTTAACTGAAGCTGGTACTACAACGATTCAGAACCCGTTCTACATCAACTTTGGTCGCGAGGTTTATAAACTCGCATCGAAGTTTTCGGGTGCACAATTCTTAAACGTTGTTGACATTACAGTCAACAAATGGGTTGGCAAAGGACTTGACTGCGACACCTTAGAGAAAATCCGCAACACCATCTTCACGATCGCCGCACCTGCTCCGTAAGCGATAGCTGAATAACAAAAAGGAGACGGATAAAATGCCTTCCGTCTCCTGATAATTATTCTACCATACATATATTTATGATATCTAGAACATATAAGTATACAATAAGGACACTTGACATATCACCTGGCAACTAATATATTAATCTTTATGTCTATGAGATTGGAACTTTAATGAAAACCTTGTACCGGTCAATGCTTAAGGATTTTATCGGACCGTTCTTTTTGAGCGGAGCGATAATGGCGGGAATTTTGCTTTTAGACAAAGTATTTCTCTTGGTTGACCTTCTGGTGCGTAAAGGTGTCAATATCGCGCTGGTCGGCGAGCTAATGCTTTCCAGCCTGCCTTTTGTGCTCTCATTCTGTGTTCCGATGGGTGTTTTAATCGCCTCGGTGATGGTTTTTGGCCGTCTGGTACATGACAACGAATTGACCGCAATCCGTAGTTCGGGGATTAATCCGATGCGGTTATTCCGACCATTATTGTTCTTTGTTACGAGTATCACAATAATTATGATATTTTTCAACGGGTATGTTCTGCCAGAAGCAAGCCACCACGCCCGTAACCTTATAACCGACATCGCCCAGAAAAAACCCGCGGTCCGGATTTACGAAAACGCTTTCTTAGATGATTTTCCCGGTTATATTATTTACATCGGGTCAATTGACGAGCGGACCGGCAAGGTGAATGATATAACAATCTGGCAGAAAAATGATTTTAGTACCCCGACCTTGATTAAAGCAAAAACCGGTCGTATTATCACGAGTCCGGACCAGAAATATATTACGATCGACCTGGATGCGGGCGAGATTTCCGAACTGATAACCAAAGACAAATACCGACATCTGGCATTTTCAAGTCATCAGATTAATCTGCCGATTGACGATGAGTTCAGCCGTCGGGAACGTAAGTACCGCTCAGACCGTGAAATGGTTTTGTATGATTTGTATGCTCATACTCGAAGCATCAGTAAAGATATTAAAAACCTTAATAAAGATGTCGCAAAGTACAAGCAGACGCCAGAAAATGAAGTGAGCAAGTATCGTTATGACGATGCGATGACGCGACTGCGCTACAAGCACAACGAATTTAATCAATACGCGACCGAAATCGAGAAAAAATACGCGCTGGCATGTTCGTGCCTGATATTTCTGTTTTTTGGTGCTGGTCTTGGACTAATGATTAAACGCAGCGGACTGGGTTTCGGATTTGTCACCGGTTTATTATTCTTTGCGGTCTATTATATCATTTTAATTGCCGGTGAAGAATTTGCGGATGCAGGACGAATCACGCCGTTCATCGGTATCTGGTTTGCCAATCTGATTTTAATACCGGTAACACTACTATTGTTAAGTTCGGTTGGTTTTGAGACAAATTTTACCAAGAAACTATTGCATCGCGCAAAATAAAATATGAAAGTCATTGACCGCTTCCTGATCAAAGAGTTTATTAAATACGCAGTGCTCGCGGTGTTGTGCGTGGTAGCGATATATCTTTTAATTGACCTGTTTGACCAGCTCGATTATTTTATCGGTCGTCATGCATCAATATTCACGGTCGCTTTGTATTATTTATACAATCTGCCCGCGGCAATCAGTTTGATGCTGCCGGTCGGTATCATTCTCTCCTGTTTTTTAGTCTATGGTATGCTGATGCGCGAGCGTTCGATTTCGGTGATGCAGATTGCTGGTATTAATACGTACCGCTTGTTTTCACCAATAATTATTCTTGGGCTGGCGCTGATTGTTGTTGAGTTTTTTGGCTATGAATTTGTCACGATACCTTCCTTGAAAAAACTGGACGACCTCAGACGAATAAAAATCGAACGCAAATACGGCAATATTTCATCAAAACGATATAACCTATATATTAAAGGCGAGCAGCAGCTGGTCTATTTTATTTACGAGTATGAGAGTATTAAACCAGTTCACGAAGAGTTATCCGGTATTATGCGTAATTTTGTTATTGTGCAATTAAACCAGTCAGGCCGGCTGGAAAAGCGCTATGACGGAAGCGAAGCCCGTTATATCAATCACCAGTGGCTCGGCAAAAATATCAATGTCCGAAGTTTTATCGAGGACACGATTGAGTCTTATGTTCATTATGATTCAATGGTTCTGGTGATCGATGAAAAACCGAGTGATTTTACCGAGGAAACAAGAGTGGTTGAAGAAATGTCGGTCTGGGAATTATCAAAATACATCGAACAACTCAAAATCGCGGGATTAAAAACTGCCAAGTCGGAAGTCGAATTCAACTGCCGGTTTTCCTATGCATTCATCGGTTTAATTCTGATACTTTTAAGCTTGCCGCTAACCATCAAGCTGAGACGCGGCAGTATAATGTTCGGGCTTGGACTGGGGTTACTATTTGCATTTATTTACTGGGGACTTTTGCAGGTAACCAAAGCCTATGGACAGTCGAGCGTCATATCGCCATTTTTAGCTGCCTGGTTTGGTAATTTTCTGTTTCTGGTTGTTGATGCTTTTTTGATGATAAAAGTCAAACAGTAAGTTCGAGTTTTGAAAGATAAGCTTTTATTTCAAGCATCTGTTTTTTCATTTCATCGTTTAATGCCGGAAAGATAGTATTGTTATGCAGGCACGGGTTGGTTTGCTCATCAAAGCCAAGCTGTTCAAATGCTTTTGTACCCGGGATTGGCGAGAACTCAACTAAATGAACGGTTATCCCGAGACTATGAACAAAATCGATACTCTGTTTTACAAGTTCAACACTGATTTCGGGCAGCCCAATCATCAAATAGGCATGAATCTGCGAATTGGAAAATCCGCTCTTTTTTAAATATTCAAATGCCTGAATAAATTCCTGAAGCGTAACCTTATTATCAATTTTCTCATGAATTTTACAATCGGTTGTTTCAAGACTGAGGTAAATCGTCTTAAAACCGGCAGCAAACATTTTATCCGCTAGTCCCTGATTGAAAAACCGCGGGTGTAAACCATTCGGCGTATGAAATTGCATTTTAATGTTGCGTCTAATAATTTCATCTAATACCAAAGAAAAAGACGGATTAGCAAGTAAAGCATCATCATAAAAAGCGATATTTTTTATACTCATATTTTGATAATTACTAATTTCAGAAATTATTGATGTGCAGTCTCGATAAATTAATTTAGGCGAGAGATTCGGCACAGCGCAATATACACATGAAAACGGACAACCTTGAGAAGTCAACATACAGGTATAGTCAAGCTTGGAGTATAAATCGAATGCCGGAAAGGGGAGATGCTCAAAAGAAACCGGTTTAAGTTCTGGAAATATTGAAACAAGATTCTGTTCGGCTGGTCCTTTAATAACATAATCAGCTCTGGAAAATTCTCGGGCGTGTTCATAACAGATTGTTGCATAGATACCGCCTAATATGACCGGAGTTTTTGGAAAACGAGTTTTTAAGATTTTGATCACATCAAATAGGCCAGGATACCAATAGGTCATAATTGATGTTACCAAAATAGAGTCGGGTTCGGAAACGCCATCCAGAATCTGTTTAAAAACTTCGGGCGGCATACCATAGCGTCTGTATTTACGGGTAATATGTTGATATACGGTTGGTTTTTCTATTTCCTGAGTATAAAACTTACCTCGGCCAAATAAATCACTTTTTGGCAGTTTTGAAACATTTTTCATTAATACCGGGTGATAACGGTCAAGACAGTCAATAAAGTTTATTTCAAATCCAGCTTTGCGTAAATAAGCTGCGACATACAAGAGCCCGAGCGGTTTCATCCAAAAATCATACGCTTTAAAATCATAAATCCATGGATTGACCAGTAAGACTTTTTTACTCATTGGAAATAAAGCGTTCTAGAATCTGATATTGGATAAAATTGTAAACAGGTTCAGTTTTTTATTGAGATGAAGCTCGGTATCATTTAAAACATTTAATAATATTGAAATTCTTTGAACAATCTGTTCTATGGTCAAATTTGATGTTATCGTCTTGGTAATTTCATTATTATACTCGACCGATATTTGTAATTTCGCTTGCAAAGATTTGCGGAATATAAATAATAGTCCATTGATTAATTTTTCAATAACTTTCGTATCCGTGTCATTATTGATAATGTAATTTAAAGATTCGAGTGCGGAAGATTTAGAACGGTCGAAAATACTTAATAATTCGGTGTCAGGTAAAAAATCGATATTATGATACTGAAAATCGAGCGCAGTTCTCAAACTCCCCTCAGATACTTCAGCCGCTAGCTTAGCATCTGAATCTGAAATATTATTATTTTTCAGGTGCTTAATTATTAAATCTTTGGGAAGCTTGAAAAATCGGATTGTCTGGCATCGGGAACGGATGGTCGGTATAATGCGGGAGATTCGTTCCGTAGTTAAAATGAAAATTGTCTGCGGTTGCGGTTCTTCGAGTGTTTTTAAGAAAGCATTGGCTGCTTCCTGGTTCATCCGGTCAGCATCAAGGATAATTATTATTTTATACTGGCTGATTAAAGGCTTATATGACATTTCCTGTTTTAACCAGCGTACAATCCGTATCGGTATGATATTGGAAGCAGGCAGATAGGGTCGGAATTGACCCAGAGCAAATGCATTAATATTCTTGCCAATTTCATCTAAAAATTTATTATCGTCCGAGTCTGTAATATTAGCTGAATCTGATTTACCGCTGGAGGCAATCGGAAACAGAACTTTTATATCAGGATAAATAAGATTTCCGATTTGCTGGCAACGTACACACTGATTAATATCAATATCACCAGTGGTTGCACAATTGATAATCTGGGCAAAATTAATTGCGGTGGTTCTTTTACCAATGCCTTTTGGTCCGGTGAATAATAAAGCCGGGAAGTGTTTTTTCTCGTATAACGCGGTCAGTATTTGTTTTGGCTGCTCTTGCCCTAAGATTTTTGAAAAAAGCATTGATACTTGAATAATTTACTAATTAAGCCATAGCAAAGGGTCTACTGGTTTTCCTTCGCTGCGCAGTTCAAAATGGAGTATAGCAGTCGAGCTGCCAACTATTTCACCCTGCTCAATATTTGCGCCGACGCTTGCGCTCATATCGGACAGATTGGAATAAAGCGAGTAATAACCATCGCCATGGTCCAAGATTACCATATTACCATAGCCCATAAATCGGTCCGCGTACACGACCCGTCCTTGTGCAATCGCCTTGATGTCAGCGCCCTTGGGAGTCTGGATATCAATACCGCTATTGCGAATTTTTGTATTGTATTTCGGGTCTTGTTTGGTTCCAAAGCGGGCAACCACCGTGCCATAATAGGGCCAGGGTAACTTTCCTTTCATTATTTCAAGATAGTGTGTACCGGGCGCCAATTTACGGACACGTCTTTGCTGTTCTAATTGAGTAATTAAATTTTCCAGTTTAGCAGCCGCAGTTTTAAGTTCATCTTCCATGGTTTGACTCTGCGATTTCTGAGTCCGGACTTTATCGAGTATTTTAGCCTCCATTGACTGGGATACTTTCAAATCGCTCTGTTCGTCTTCGCGTTTTTGTTTATATTGAACTAACTGCAGGTTAGCCGCGATTAACTGTGCCTGCTGTGATTCTAGATCCTGTTTCATGACGCGAAACTGCTTGATTAAATTTTCCCGGTCCTGTGCAATAATTCGAAGATAGATGAACTTTTTATAAACGTCGGCGATTGACTTGTTCGATAAGAACAGTTCTACGGGTAAAGTGCGTTCTTCTTTATAATAATTTACTAATAATTTTTCCAGGTCAGACTGGCGGGCAATGATTTGACCCTGAGTGCTTTTAATCTGGCTGGTTACCGTGATGATTTCATTTTTCTTGGCCTGTTGCGCTCGGTTCAATTCGCGGATATATTTTTTGGTTAGATTAATCTTCTCGTCGTATGCATCAATACGGTTTAAAACGCCTTTTTCCTGTTTATCCAGGGCATCGATTTTGTCCTGCACTGTGCGCAGCTGCTCCTGAGTTTTTTCCAGTTCCCGGCGCGTGCTCTCAATACTCTCTTGAGCAAATAAAAATATATTCAGTGATTGGTAAACCAGAAATACGGCTAAGAACGAACTTAAGATATAACGGTATCTCATTTCAGGATACGCGACAGCGCGATATAGGAACCGCCGATTCCCAAAATACTTCCCCAGAAGATATTAAAAACTAAAATCAGCAGATAGGGCATTTGCAGGAAAGGAACAAAGGAAGAAATAAAATAAAAAATAATTACGGTTATCAGAAAAGATACGATGCTCCCCAATAATCCCTGAAAAAACCCCTCAACATAAAAAGGAAATTTTACCATTGCGCTGGTCGCGCCGACCAGTTTCATAATTTCAATTTCTCGGGCACGGGCAAGAATCGTTGCTTCTACCGTCCGCGAGACAATAAAGATGACCGAGATAAAGACAATGAAAAGTATCCCGATATCAAAACCCGCAACAACACTTATGATGTTATGTAATCTTACGATTATATCTTTGCCGGACCAGGTTTCACGGATACCTTTTAAGAGCGAGATTTTTTGTTCCAGTTCACCTAATTTGGTTGGCAGTTTATAATCAGGATTAATTTTAACCCGCAAAGAAGCGGGCAGCGGATTACGTTGCAGGATATCAAGGATGTTTGAGTTTTCTCCCAAGTCAATTCTCAGTTCTTTTAAGGCATCATCCTTGGAAATATACTGCACCTGTTTTACACCGTCTAATTGCATAATCTTGTCAGTCAGTTCAATCTGGTTAGCATTGTCGGTCAGAAATGCGGATATTTCAATGCGGTCTTCGACTGTATTCTTGATTCGATAGACATTAATGGTCAGCACCAAAAATATCGTGAAAAGCAAGAGGCACGCAGCTGACACGCCTGAGGAAAGGAAAAAAGATGATTTGTTCCTTGTTATATTCTTAAATGCTTCCTGGGATAAAAACTTAAACGCCATCAGATAAAATTTTTCCGTTTTCTAAAGAGACAATTCTTTTTTTACTGGTTTCAGCCAGCACATTATCGTGAGTCGCCATTATGATGGTTGTTCCGTTGTAATTAATCGTTTTTAACAGGGATAAAATTTCGGCTGAACCTTTGTAGTCAATATTACCGGTTGGCTCGTCAGCCAAAAGTATCTTGGGTTCTTTTGCCAAAGCCCGTGCGATTGCCACTTTTTGCTGTTCACCGCCGGACAGTTGATACGGGAAAAAATCCTTGCGATTGGCAAGCCCGACCAAATTCAATGAAGATATGATAATTTCCGGAATCAACTGTGGTCGGGTACCGGTTACATGCAATACAAATTCGATATTCTCATAGACGGTCCGTTCATTTAAGAGTTTAAAATCCTGAAACACAATGCCAATTTTACGCCTTAGTTCGGCGACTTTATTATCATCAATATGGTCGTGGAGATTATAATCCAACACATTCAGTTTACCGGAATTTGGTTTTTCTGCATGGTAGATAAGCTTTAATATTGTTGATTTGCCGGCTCCGGTCGGTCCGACTAAAAAAATAAATTCACCGCTGGTAATTTTCAGATTGATATCATACAAAGCGGTCCAAGAATTTTTGAATACCTTTAAAACGTGTTCAAAATTAATCATTGTATCTATTATATGGGTTGATTTACTACTGTCAAGATATGCTGATCACTAACTTGCGATGCTGGGATATAAATAGGCGCTTAAAAGCGAGATAAGATAGGCGGCAACCGCGAGCACCGCAATATCCAAAGGCAGTTTCGTAAAGTTTCCTGTTACTAAAAGCGAGCGCAAACCGTCAACCATGTAACTTAACGGATTTACCCGCGCCACAATCTGAAGCCATCTGGGCATGATTTGAATCGGATAGATTGCGTTCGATGCAAAAAAGAGCGGTAAGGTGATAATCTGCCCGATGCCCATAAAACGCTCCCGGGTCTTGACGATTGACGCAATCACAGTTGAAAGACCGGTGAAAAATCCCGCACCAAGCAAAGTGATAAGAATGACGCCCAGAATTGATAAAGGCGTTATATATAATGTAATATGGAGTATCCGAGTGAAAATAAATATTATCACGACCTGGCAAAGCCCGCGGATACCAGCTGATGCCATTTTTCCCCAAACCAGAGCAATTCGCGGTGTCGGTGTGACAAGAAATTTCTGCAATAGTCCCATATCCCGCTCCCAGATAATCGCAATACCATAAAAGATGGCAAGAAATGTTACTGATTGAGTGAGAATACCGGGTGTAATGAATTGCAGATAGGTATATCCACCAGTTGGAATCGCCCGTATTTTGCTGAGTGCTTCACCAAAAATGCCAAGCCACAGAATCGGCTGGACTGCACGCGTTATGACTTCGGTCGGGTCATGCAAGAGCTTGCGTGCTTCCATCTCTGCCAGCACCAGTGATTTTCTGACAACCTGAAAAATGTATTTAATCATATTTTAACCAAGTCGGCTCTGTTTTTGCCTTGACCGCCGAGCTTCCCGATAACCGCTCGTCTCGCGAATCGTGCTGCCGGTGAAAAATATAAAGGCATCTTCGAGCGTGGCATTTTCTTTCTTGGTTTGTTCAGTCAAATCATTAACCTTGCCAATTACCGCAATCTTACCCGCATTCATTATCGCAACCCGTGATGATACTGCTGCTGCTTCTTCCATATTGTGGGTGGAAAAGAAAATTGTTGTGTCGAATTTATTGCGGATTTCCAACAGATGGTCCCAGACACCCTGCTTGGCAATCGGGTCAAGACCAGTGGTCGGCTCATCAAGAAAAAGCACTGGCGGGTGATTAAGCATTGCCAGTCCTACTTCAAGTTTTCGAATCATACCGCCGGAAAATGTCCGGACTAATTTATCCGAATGGTCAGCTAAATCAAGAAACTCGAGCACTTCGATAACACGAGATTTTTGTTCTTTTCTCGGAATATCAAACAGGCGTGCCATCAATAATAAGTTTTCATAAGCGGTAAGAGTGCCATCAACCGAAATCATCTGCGGCACATACCCGATAATCTTACGCACTTTACCGGCATTACGCGAGATATCAAGACCGCCAACCAATGCTTTACCGCTGGTTGGCGGAATCAGGGTGATAAGCACTTTAATCAATGTAGTCTTGCCTGCGCCATTCGGACCAAGAAAAGCAAATATCTCTTTTTTCTGAACTTGAAATGTTATATCATCAACCGCATTCAAATCACCAAATCGTTTAATAAGATTTTCAACGACAATGATATTATCGGATTCAATCATAAAATTATAGCCACCATTTGAAAAGTTCTTTGACTGCCGTGACTGCATCTTTAACGCCGATTTTTTTACCTTCGGTTCGGGCTTGATAATCAATCGGTATTTCAACAATTCTGATTTTCTTTTTAAGTAACTTGGATGTGATTTCCGGTTCGATTTCAAACCTTTTCGCAGTCAGATTCAAATCATTGAGAATATTTCGGCGAACCATTTTATAACATGTTTCCATGTCAGAAATTTTACTTGAGTAAAGGATGTTGGTCAATATGACCAGAAACTTATTGGCAATTTTGCTGTGAAGAAGAAATGTTGAATTTCCCTTGAATCGTGAGCCAAACACCGCATCTATTTTTTCATTGTCAAACAAAGGTAGCATTTTAACATATTCGAAAGGGTTATATTCCAAGTCTGCATCCTGAATGATTACGATATCGCCTTTTGCTTGTGTTATTCCAGTGCGGATTGCCGAGCCTTTACCTTTATTCTTATCATGCAGTAATAAAATAATATCATTGATGGTTTTTAGCTTATCACGGGTTCCATCTTTTGAAAAATCATCTATCACAATGATTTCTTTTTCAATCGGGACTGATTTAATAACATCAATTATTTTTTCGATTGAATCTCTCTCGTTATAAACAGGGACAATCACTGAAAGCCGCATTGTTTTTAATTATAGATATTTACTATTCCTTTGTCAATAATACTGGCGACATACCACGAAAGCACGAAACATATGAAAACACGAAATTAAATCTTTTCTTCGTGATCTTCGTAGATTTTCGTGCTTCGTGGTTAAACAATATTAGCTTATTTACTTTTCTGCTTTATTTCCTATAATGAGTATAGTGAAAAAGGTTATTGGAATTCTTCTGATATTTTGTGTGTTTTTAATCGGTCAGCCGATTGCGGATACTAGTCAAGTTCGAATTGGTTTGGCATTGTCAGGTGGCGGCGCTCTGGGATTTGCTCACTTGGGCGTTCTAAAAGTTTTGGAACGGGAAGGCATCCCCATATCTTATATTACTGGTTGCAGTATGGGTTCTTTGATTGGCGGTATTTATGCGGCTGGTTATAAAGCAGCACAGATTGAAAGCATTGCAGCTAATGCCGATTGGTCCAGTTTATTCAGCTCAAACCCGTCATTCGGCTCTCAATACCTGCCCGAACACCAGCAAAGCCAGCGTTATGTTTTCCAGCTCAGGCACCGCAATTTAATACCCGTTTTACCAACTGGGATTATTCCCCTGCAAAATGTCGAGTTTATTTTAACCAAATTATTATCAAATATTGAATACGATACTTATTACGACTTTGACAGTCTGCCCGTACCGTATCGGGCAGTCGCAGTCGATTTAATCTCAGGTAATAAAGTATGTATAAAAAGCGGGCGACTGACACAGGCAATACGAGCGAGTATCGCGATTCCTGGTGTGTTCGCACCAAAAGTAATTGATAAGGCGGAGCTGGTTGACGGCGGTGTCCAGCAGTTTCTGCCGGTCAGCCAATTATTCGATTTTAAACCCAATTTTATAATCGCATCGATTACCAGCAAACGAAATCCGGAAACCGGGGTTGCACTGATTGATGTGATATCACGCAGTATTGATTTGATCGGCACTGAAGATATGACACGCCAAAAGGGTTTTTGTAATATAATTATCGAGCCCAATGTTGACCCGTTCAAACACTCGGATTTTGCCCGCGCTCTGGACCTGATAAAAGCTGGTGAAATTGCTGCGGAATCGGTTCTGCCAGAAATTAAAAATCAGCTTGCCGGAAAAACCTATGAGCAAACGAATAAAGAAATCAAAACGAGACCTGCATCGATAATCCGCGCAATCCGTTTTGAAGGACTTAAAACCTCCCGCAAGAGTGTTCTCCGACATGAACTTCGCATACGGGAAGGAGAATTGTTAAACTTTACCCAGTTATACAATGATTTAGTTAGGTTGTTTAATACCGGTTTGTTTTCGGATGTTGATTATCACCTTGAATTTGGACCAACCGATTCAGTTGATGTGATAATTGAATTACAGGAACAGGCTTATGGATTTTATTCATTAGGATTGCGTTATGATAATTATGATAATTTTGTTGTCGGAATGGAAATCGGGCAGGGTAATTTATGGGGTTCGGGCGCCAGTGTCCGAGGTGTTATTCATCTGGGCAATCCGAATGAATACCGTCTTGGCCTGACCGGGACAAAACTTTTTAATCTGCCATTCGGCTATGGTCTGGATGCGTTCTGGAATTCAATTAAGCACGTTTATTACAGAAATCAATACTGGTCAGGCAATTATAATATTGACACTCGAGGTGGGATGGCTGGCGTCGGTTATATTCTGGGACGAAATGCTTATTTTAATTTCGGCATCCAAGCGTATCATACAATTTATCAACAACCATCGTCGTTTTCTTTGGATTCTGTTTTACAGCGACCATGGATAGCCGGACCGACCTTTAATTATGAATATAGCAGTTTAGATGATCTTTTTATGCCGACCCACGGTCTGATGTATCAATTGAGTATAACTTATACTAATCATAAACTGAAATCAGATTATAATTTCTGGAAATTCTATTTATCATCAAAACGGATAATTCCTTTAACTAAATCTGTCTCGGTAAATTACGGTTATGAGTTCGGAATGTCTTTGAAAGATTTAGCATTGTCCGAATATTTCCACACGGGCGGAGAAAATTTTATCGGTTTCCGGGCGGATGAGTTCACAACCGCGAATAAAATACTGCTTCGGCTGGGTGCGGACTGTAAATTATTCGAATTATATAACCGAAGTGATTATCCATTGTACCTTCAGCTCATCGCCAATATTGCAACATTTAATAGAATTGATAAATTGATCGAAACCGGACATGATATATATCAGGATTATTCCTGGGGACTTGGTCTGGGATTAAAGACCAACAGCCCGATTGGTCCATTCCAGATCATGTTCGGAGTAAATAATATTTTCAAACCTGCGCAATATCAGAAGCGTATTAATATTTTTGTCATCATCGGCAGGGGTTTTCGATATACAAAAGTTTAAATTTTTATTGACAAATCTTTTTTAATGAGTAAAAATTACTAATATGATTGGACTTGATTGGTTTTTAATAATAACTGCCTTGATAATTGTCATTATCCAGACTTCCCGAGGCACGAAAGATTTTGATTTGGTATTCTTTGAGATGCTTACGGTCATTATATCGGCTTATCTAGCGACAAAAGGGTACCAGTGGTTGACTGATATCTCCCAAATAAATCCAGCCCTGGTTTTCATTTTTCTGTATTTGTTAATGGAACTTATTCTGCTAATTATCGCCAATACCATCGTAAAATACACCGAGTTTAACTGGCCGCCTTTTGATTCGATTCTCAGCTTTTTTTTCGGTATCGCAACCGCCTGGGCACTTTTATATGTCCTGCTGCGTTTTGCATCATTGGGCAATATTCCATTAATATCACATACATCAATTGAGAAATCGGTGGTCGCGCAGGAAATATTGGGATTTAAAACATTTCATGCAATAATCAGTTTCCTGACCAAGCTTCAGATTGGATAAAAGTTTTCATCGATGATTCAAATCTATACTGGCAATGGAAAAGGTAAGACAACTGCAGCAATCGGGCAAGGAATCCGAGCTATCGGACATAAGCATAAAGTCATTATGATACAGTTTATGAAAGGTGATGAAAGCTACGGAGAAATTAAAGCGCTAAAAAAGATTAAGAATTTTAAAGTACTGCAATGTGGCTTGCTAACCTTTGTGAAAAAGGGCGAGCCGGGTAAAAAAGATATCGAATTAGCTCAAAAGGGACTACAAATTGCCCGGAAAACAATCAAAGAGAAGAAGTATGATATGGTGATACTTGACGAGATAAATGTCGCAATTGATTATGGATTAGTAAAATTATCCGATGTGCTTGATTTAATCGAGCAATGTCCGAATAAAACCGAGCTAATTTTAACCGGCAGATATGCCCTGAAAGCATTAATTGACAAGGCGGATTTGGTCAGTGAAATCAAAGAGATTAAGCACCCATATCAAAAAGGGTTTGTGTCAAGAATTGGTATAGATTATTAAGGGAGAAATAGAAAATCAGAAATAAAAGCGCTAACAAAATCAAAACCCTACTTTCAGCATTTAACAAAGGTAATGAACGCGCATTAAGCCAGTTAATGACAATTATTGAAAATAACAAAGACCATGCCAATCAAATCTTACACCGTATATACCATAGGACAAGTCATGCCTGGCGCATCGGCATTACCGGACCGCCGGGTGCGGGTAAAAGCACTCTGGTTGAAAGACTGGCAATCGACTTTGTCAAACACAATAAAACAGTCGGGATAGTTTGTATTGACCCGACCTCACCGTTCAGCGGTGGTGCAATTCTTGGCGATCGGGTTAGAATGTCATCACTATTCTTAGACCCGAAGATTTTTATCCGGAGTATGGCGACACGCGGAAGTCTGGGAGGCGTGGCAAGGGCAACGAATGAGGTGTGTGATTTACTGGATGCTTTTCATAAAGATATAATTATCATTGAAACAATCGGTGTCGGACAGGTCGAGCTTGATGTCGCCGGCATCGCTAATACGACAATCGTTGTTTTGGTGCCAGAAGCAGGAGATTCGATTCAGACCATGAAAGCCGGTTTGATGGAAATAGGGGATATATTTGTGGTAAATAAATCAGACCGCGAAGGCGCAGATCGGTTGACGATGGAAATTGAATCAGTGCTTGAGATGAAAAATTCTCAAAGAACGCCACCGGTCTTAAAAACGGTCGCGACTGAAGGTAAAGGGATAACTGATTTATATAATTGTATTATGGAACATCAGAAATATTTGGTATCAAGTGGGGATTTTACGAAACAGAAACGCGAGAAAATTACTTCTGAGATTGTCGAATTAATTGACAGCAAAATAAAAAGTAATCTGTGGCAAAATAAGAAAATTAATTCAAATTTGACGCTCCTGGTTGAGAAGGTAATAAAAGGCCAGCAGACTCCGTATCATGCATCAGAAAAATTAATCAAAATATGGAAAAACAGCAGGGGGGTAAGCAGGTGAATAAAAAGCTTAATAAAAAAGAGGCAAATGCACAAAGTCCAAAAAGAATAATAAATGAAACTATTTCAGGAATACCAATAAAAGCAATATATGTTCCGACCGATATAAAAACTTTAAACTATAACCGAGATTTAGGATTTCCCGGCGAATATCCATTTACGCGTGGTATACGTGAAACAATGTATCGAGGTCGGCCTTGGACAATGCGCCAGTTCTCCGGATTTGGTACATCCAAAGATACAAATAAACGGTACAAGTTTCTGCTTGCGCATGGTGAAACTGGTTTATCGGTTGCGTTTGACTTTCCAACGCTATATGGTCGGGATTCAGATGACTCAATCAGCACTGGTGAAGTTGGAAAATGCGGAGTGGCAATTTCTTCGTTAGAAGATATGGAAACATTATTTGACGGAATACCTTTAGATAAAGTATCGACATCGATGACAATTAATGGGCCGGCATCAGTAGTCTGGGCATTTTATATCGCGGCTGCGGAAAACAGGGGTATTAAGTCAAACATATTAAGAGGAACAATACAGAACGATATTTTAAAAGAATATATCGCACAGAAATCATGGATTTTTCCACCCGAACCATCAATGCGTATCATCACTGATATTATGGAATTTGGCGCTAAACATGTTCCGCAGTGGAATACAATTTCAATCAGTGGTTATCATATCCGTGAAGCGGGTTCAACTGCGGTGCAGGAATTGGCATTTACATTAGCCGACGGTTTTACATATGTCGAAGCAGGCATCAAAGCTGGTTTAGATGTCGATATCTTTGCGCCAAGACTTTCCTATTTCTTTAACTCGCACCTGGATTTTTTTGAAGAGATTGCCAAATATCGGGCTGCCCGACGAATCTGGGCACGCGAAATGAAAAATAAATATAAGGCTAAAAAACAGGAATCATTACTGCTCAGATTTCATACTCAAACCGCGGGTTGCACTTTGACCGCTCAGCAACCGGAAAATAATATTGTGAGAACTGCTTTTCAGGGATTAGCCGCTGTTCTTGGCGGAACGCAAAGTTTACATACTAATTCAATGGACGAAACCTGGGCTTTGCCGACCGAAAAAGCGGTCTTGATTGCATTGCGAACTCAGCAATTGATTGCAAATGAAACAGGTGTTGCCAATGTTATTGACCCGCTTGCCGGTTCATATTTTATCGAATCTTTGACCAATGAAATTGAAAAGGAAGCGTATAAGTACTTTGATAAGATTAATAAACTGGGCGGAATGGTCAAGGCGATTGAAAACGGATTTCCACAAAGAGAAATTGCTGATGCTGCGTATCGTTATCAAAAGGCAGTTGAAGAGAAAAGAAGAATCGTTGTTGGTGTGAATGATTTTGTCTTGGATGAGGAAAAAATAGAAATCCCAATTCTTAAAATTAATAAAGGTGTTGAGCAAGAGCAGCACAAAAGATTATCAGACTTAAGAAAAAAACGGAATAACAACAAGGTTCAAAAATCATTAAAAGCAGTAAAACACGCTGCCCAAACCAAAGAGAATATAATGTATCCGATATTAGATGCTGCCAAAGCTTATGCAACGTTGGGTGAGGTTTGCAATGCAATGAAAGAAGTTTTTGGCGTTTATAAAGAACCGCCAATGTTTTAACGGAGGTTAAATAATGAATAAAAAATTAAGGATATTAGTAGCGAAACCTGGACTGGATGGACATGACCGGGGTGCAAAAGTTGTTGCACGCGCATTGCGTGATGCCGGTTTTGAAGTCATCTATACCGGTTTACATCAAACACCCGAGATGATTGTCACTGCCGCAATTCAAGAAGATGTCGATGCGATTGGTCTGAGTATATTATCTGGTGCCCATATGACTTTATTCCCGAATGTATTAAAACTTTTGAAAAAGCAAAAGGCAACCGATATTCTGTTATTTGGCGGTGGAATAATACCAGATGAGGATAAAAAAGTTCTGTATAAATCGGGTATTGGTAAGCTTTTTGGACCAGGAACACCAACTTCGGAAATTGTCGAATATTTAAAGAAGTATTTTAAAACCGAATAACAATTTTGCGACTTATTAAGGAGTAAGTAATGAAAATGAATGATGGTATAAAACGATTAAACAAGATGAAGGAACAGGCACAACATGGAGGTGGTGAGCAACGTATCAAAAAACAGCATGAAGCAGGAAAACTAACCGCTCGCGAGCGGCTTAATATACTTTTAGACCAAAATAGTTTTCAAGAATTTGATGCATTTGTGACACACCGTATCTATGATTTTGGTATGCAGGACAAGAAAATTCTTGGTGACGGTGTTATAACCGGTATTGGAAAAGTGAATGGCAGGTCAGTAGCGGTCTTTTCTCACGATTTCACTGCCTATGGCGGAACATTATCCGAAACCTTCGGGCAGAAAGTAAATAAGATTATGGACTTAGCACTTAAAATGGGCATTCCAATAATCGGACTTAATGATTCAGGCGGGGCAAGGATTCAGGAGGGCGTTGTCAGTCTTGCTGCCTATGCTGAAATATTTTGGCGTAATACTCAGGCGTCTGGCGTGATTCCGCAAATTTCAGCGATTATGGGGCCATGTGCTGGCGGAGCGGTTTATTCACCAGCATTAACTGATTTTATTTTCATGGTTAAAGGTACAAGTTACATGTTTATCACCGGACCAGAGGTTGTTAAAACTGTCACTCATGAAGAAGTTACTTTTGACGAGCTTGGCGGAGCGCAAATTCACGCATCAAAATCTGGTGTTGCTCATTGTGTTACGGATAATGACGAACAATGCATGAATGAGATTCGTAAATTACTTTCATATATTCCTTTGAATAATTTAGAAGAACCGCCATTTATCGAATCCGATGACGAACCGAATCGAGAAGATGAAGAGTTAAACTCTATTATACCGGATGACCCGAATAAACCTTACCGGATGAAGGATGTTCTATTGCATATTGTGGACCGTGACAGTTTTTTTGAAATTCATAAAGACTATGCGCAGAATATTATTGTCGGTTTTGCCCGGCTTGACGGACAAGTGGTCGGTTTAATAGCACAGGAGCCATCAATTATGGCTGGTGTTTTAGATATTCATTCATCAATCAAAGCTAGCAGGTTTATTCGGTTTTGCGATTGTTTTAATATACCGATTATAACATTTGAAGATGTACCGGGATTTTTGCCTGGAGTATTACAGGAGCACGGTGGAATTATTAAACATGGTGCAAAATTACTTTATGCTTATTGCGAAGCAACTGTTCCGAAAATAACTATAATCACACGAAAGTCATACGGCGGTGCATATTGCGTTCTGGGTTCAAAACAGGTTCGTGCTGATATCAATTTAGCCTGGCCGACTGCGGAATTGGCGGTGATGGGACCAGAAGGCGCAGTGAATATAACCTATCGTAAAGAAATTAGTGAAGCTCAGGACTCGAAATCAGCGCGAAAACAGTTGATTGATGATTATCGGGATAAATTTGCTAATCCATATATTGCCGCAGCAAGAGGATATGTTGATGATATCATTGAGCCGAAACAGACCAGAAGAGAGCTTATTAAATATTTGAATATTCTCAAGACAAAAAGGGATAAAATGCCACCGAAAAAACATGGCAACATCCCATTATAAAGTTAAATGTTAAAAGTCAAAACTATTGGAGGAAAGTAATGGCAAAAATATATAAAAATTTAATTAATGGCAAATATGTATCGTCGAGTTCGGGTAAAACCTATAAGAATTTAAATCCGGCAAATCAAGATGATATTGTCGGGATTTTTCCTTTATCTGAAAAATCGGACGTAAATAAAGCAGTAGTTGCCGCAAAAAAGGCTTATGAGATATGGCGCAAAGTTCCCGCTCCGCAACGAGGTGAAATCATCCGTAAAGCAACTGATATTTTAATCAGCCGGAAAGAAGAGCTGGCAAAAATCATGACCCGTGAAATGGGTAAAGTGCTTAAGGAGACCAGGGGAGATGTGCAGGAAGCGATTGATACCGGTCTTTACGCAGCCGGCGAAGGCAGAAGATTATTTTCATATACCGTGCCATCTGAGTTAAAAAATAAAATGGCTTTTGTGTTTCGGCAACCAATTGGTGTCTGGGGTGTAATTTCACCTTGGAATTTCCCGATGGCGATTCCTTCCTGGAAGATGTTTCCAGCATTGCTCTGCGGTAATACGGTCGTGTGCAAACCAGCAACTTATACACCAGCAAGTGCTGGTGAATTTGTCGATGCTTTGGCAGAAGCAGGCGTGCCTGATGGTGTGGTAAATATCGTTTACGGTTCAGGCGGTAAAGTTGGTGAAGCGATTATTAACCATCCGGATATTTCCGGTGTAACTTTTACCGGTTCTTCGGATGTTGGCAAAAGAATCGCAGAAGTTTGCGGTAAAACCTTAAAACGCTGTTCCTTGGAATTAGGCGGTAAAAATGCGGAAATTGTCATGGACGATGCTGATTTAGATTTAGCGCTCGAAGGAGTTTTGTGGGGTGCATTTGGAACAACTGGCCAGCGTTGTACTGCGACATCGCGCTTAATTCTGCATCAGAAAATTCATGACAAATTCGTTGATATGCTTAAAAAACGAACTGAAGCTCTGAAAATCGGGAATGGTCTGAATGAAGCGAATGAAGTTGGTCCATGTGTTAGCGAAGACCAGAGACAAACCGTACATGAATATGTTGAGATTGGTTCAAAAGAAGGAGCAAGATTATTATGCGGTGGTGAAGCTTTGACCAAAGGCAAATATGCTAAAGGATTTTTCTACAAGCCGACAATTTTTATCGGTGTAACGCCCGAAATGCGCATTGCCAAAGAAGAAATATTTGGTCCGGTACTTTCCGTTATAAAAGTAAAAAATCTAACTGAAGCAATCAAAGTACTTAATAATACACGATACGGATTATCTTCGTCGGTTTATACAAAAAATGTTAACAGTGCTTTTCGTGCAATCGAAGATATACAGGCGGGAATCACTTATATTAATGCGCCGACGATTGGCGCTGAGTGTCACATGCCTTTTGGTGGTGTGAAAGATACCGGTAATGGACATCGCGAAGGCGGTTGGACAGTGTACGAAATATTCTCAGAGTTGAAAACTGTCTATGTTGATTATTCCGGTGCATTGCAAAAAGCACAGATTGATACCTGGGACTAACATAAGAATTTCGTCTGCGACTCGTTAATACGGTTATAAATTTTATAACTACGAAGTAATTCGGATAGTGAATTCGAGAATGATTTATAAAGATAAATTACGGAGTTTATCCTTGATTGATTTCGGGATTGCATTCTTTGGTAATTACATAATTAAATTCATATTTGAATCTGATATTACATCTATGAATGAATTCGATATATGAAGGTTTTTATATTGAGCAGGCTATAGCATAATTGACTTAGCGAGTGACTTTCTGGTCAATGTAGCGTCCCATATAGGGAATACTACCCTACTTTAACAGGAATTCAGCATAATCTTATATAAGATATAGAGATAGATACAAATTTATCTAGATTTTTTGTTATATTAACAATATAAGTTTATGTAATAGCAAAAAATAGAAGTCTGTTTTTTTATATTATGATAGATACTTTAATGAAAATTGTTCTCCACTTATTTTTTCAAACAGCTTCAGAAATGGATAAGTGCCTGACGGTTTAATAACTTCATCAAGCAAGAATTTACCAAACTCATTGGGTTTTTCAAGCACGGAAGTAATGTTAGACGATTTTATGAAATGCTGCATTAGCATATTGCAGGTCAAATCACCAAGAAAGTAATTGTGTAAATAAATCGGATGGGTTGTGTGGTGAATCCGATATGCCCAGGGTGGATTATCAATATTATAGTCTTCGTCTAATATTATTTTATAATACTTTAAATACAGTTCATTGACATCTTCGATTGTCTTAATATTTGTACGATATAAAGACTGGTCAAAGAGAATATCCGGCACTGCACGGATGTGATTAATCTTTTGCCAATTTTTCAGATTTTTGAAAGCTTCGGCGGTTTTATCAAGGCTATCAGAAAAAAACTGCTCGTAAAACATTTTTTCATACATAAATTCGCGCCAGAGATTAGCAAAACCTTCGTTGACAATACCGCTAACACCCATATTCAAGAGCACATCTTCAGGGGCAAGACTAAACGAATGGACCGCATGACCGGTCTCGTGTAATAAGACTCCATATTCTTGGTAGCGGTTTTCAACATTAGCTAAAATACGATTGTCTTTTCCACTGCGAATCGTAAAACTATAACCCCACTCAGATTTATTCTTGCGAGGGAATAAATCATAAGTGATATTATATTGAGATATATCAATCCCAAAATGCAGGAATAAATTCCGAATTACTTCATGATATTTAGACATATCTACTATTTGATTTAATTGTGGGGCAACTTTTACCGAAATATAAGCGCTATCCCAGGGCATAACTTGTTCATCACAAACATATTCTCTGCCAAACTTGGTATAAATCTCTTTTAATCGGGGCAGATACTTCGGAATCTCTTTATCCCAGTTATCAAAAATTCTTGATTCGAGTTCATCAAATTCAAGACGGAATTCGACAAAGTTTTTCGCGCCATAAAATCCTGCGTATTCCTTGCGCATATTGATTAAATCAATAAAACCGCCGTCAATCAGCGGTTTATTAATCTGGGCACGGGCTAAAAATGCTCTTTTTCTTTTATCACGATTATCTTCGCTTCTTAAAATCTGAGCAATTTCGGTTGAGCGGATTTCTCTACCGTCAAGCGTAAAGCGGAAAGTGTTCAATATTTTGGAAAGCTCGGTGGTCTTGTTCTGGATTTTTAAATCGAGCTGATTCAGTTCGTCCGATAAATGATACGACTTAAATATCAAAGCGATAATATCGATTCTGCGTTTGTCCAATTGGTCAAAAGATTTTGCTTGATGGTCTAAGATTGTCTGATAATATTTCTTATTGTTTAAAACCTCAGTCATTTTTTCATACGCTTCGTTAACACCAAAATCAAAACCGGTTGTGTATTGGGTCCAGGACAGACTGGAATATTTTGCGCTAAGTTCATCTAATTCTTTTGCTATTTCAATAACTTTTTTGATATCACTCATATGACTCCTATACTGTTATATATTTTTACTAATGTTTGAGCAGCATGTTTCCAGAGAAAATTATTTCTGATATGCTCTTTTAATTTATTTGTTTTCTTTTGCTCAAGTGATTTTAATATCGCCTGTTTAATTGAATTTTCTGATTTTGGATTAACATATTGAGCAAAATCTTTAAAATATTCATTGGTGCCACCATATTTAGTAATAATAATCTTTGCTCCGGCAAGACCTGCTTCGAGTGCAACCAAGCCGGGGGTTTCATAATAAGAGGGGAGAACCAACGAGTCACAAGCGGCATAAGTGGATGCTAAAATCGGGTCGGTATGTTCAATGTCAGTAATAAGAATTGTATTGCGTCTTGATTTAATTAGTTCGATACATTTCTTGCCATAATCGTTCTCGATAGCTTTACCAATTATTACTAAGGGCACATCAATTTTCTGACAGATTTTTAATAAAGACAGAAGGTTTTTTCTTTGCCAACCAATATGCCCAACATATAAGATAAAATCTTTAACGCCATATTTATTAATGAATAGAGAAGGATCAGCATTATAAAATCGTTCGTCAACGCCATTGGGTAATAATTTTATTTTAGTATTTGGAACTTTAAGTCCTTTTTCGACGATGTCACATTCTTTTTGAGTGTTGGGCGCAACAATATTTGCAATATTGCATAGTTCAGATGCCATTTGATAAAATTGAAATATACCAACTTTTGATAAAGCTGTAGTTAATGGTAAAAAGAAACGAATCAGATTTGGACTTCGCCGACTATAAAAGACCGGTGTTACGACCATTTTTGGATTAAATGCTAACATTGATTTTGCCATATGATACGTGCCAATGTGAGCACAGAACAAATGAACTAAATTCATTTCTTTCATCGAATAGTTTTTCCAGGCATCGAAAAGTAAAACTTCGTGTCCAAGTTTTTCTAATTCTTGTTTCAATGAAAGAACTTGAGTTTTTACGCCGCCTTCAAGAATTGTGATAGCCTGATAACTGCCGAACAATATTTTCATGTAGATACTAAAAAATCCTCTATCATGTTATTACCGTTTAAATAGTTCTAATACACTATCTAGTGTTGCATAGAATTTCATTTGTAATTTTATTTTATTCGATTTAAGCGATGGATAATAACTTGTGTCAGTTTTCACGTTCATTGGTATTGATTTATACTTGATATCATTTAAGTTGTAAAGAGTTTGTTTTAATGGGACAAAAGCTTGATGTTGGTCTGGGGTAATGACATGAAGATAGATATTATTTACTGATGACCTTGTTTTAATCTCTAATGTTCGATTATCAATTTTCCATTGCGAATCATTCAGTGCTTGTAAACGCGATTTCCACCAATAGTAAAAGTCAGTTAGATTGGTAATCCACAGGTTAGACATTTTCTCAGCCCGCGATAATATCTGATAAAATACATCAGGAAATTGTGCAATACGGTGTGGGTGGTCATAAATAAACATCGGTTCGTTAGCTTGAAGTTGTCTGTCAAAATATTTTTGATAGTAATCGATACATTTTTCGGGACTCAAACTTGCATGAACTAATCGACCCATACAAATTGGGTGCACTGGTATTTGTATTACGCTTGATACTCTATTATTAATAACAGGAAAGAATGGCAAGTCATCGTATGATAAACTGAATTCGGACGAATATTGAATCTCGCAATCTTCCATCGCTTTTTGTAGATTCCCATTCCAAAAGCCATACGGACTGACAAACCCGATTGATTTTATACCCGTTTGTTCTAAAATATTTTTTGCTTTTTTAATGTTATCATAGTTTCTTTGATAATCTTTATAAACTTCATGATGATAACAATGAATTTGAAAATCTCGTTGATTTCGTGAAAGTTTTGGATGTTCTTTAGTATTGATAAAATACGTGAATGGAATAGTTGTTTTATTCTCTAAATCAAATGTTGCTTGCAGAGTATCTTCCGGACCGAAATCAGTATCAACTCGAAAGGCAAATACGCTTGTATATTCATTAGGATAATACCAGAGATGTAGGTATGGTAGATTCATCGCGGCATATAGTTTTATGATACAATTGACAACTAATTTTCTAACCGCTCCTTTACTAACTACTGAAACAATCTCATTCGGAAATTTTCTTGAAGGATAATAAAACGGTTTTCGTTCGCTTCGGAAATCGTAAATTGCCTGATTGATATCAAATGGCAATGCGATAATATATCCTTTTCCATATTTAACCTCGCATATCATTGATGCACTTTTATATCCATCAAGTTTTAAATCTAATGCGATAACATTATTAAATATATCTGTGTCATTATTCAAAATATACGAGATTTTTTTCTGTTGATAATTGAAGTCAGGTATTATCTTTTTTAGATTGGGAAAGTTAGTGAGTACAGAAAGACCATTATTTAGTAAACTTTTTATTTTTATCATTTCTGAATCATTAAGATTTCGATTAATAATAATCGGTTCGGGTATTTTATCAGGAATTGTCGATAAAACATTATAGACAATACCTTCTTGCATAAATATTTGCCGCCAACCCAATTCGTCTTTTAATAAACTAATCATTAATTCGCCTTTGATAAAACTAAATCGTTTTTACTGATGCCTTTAATCAACAATATTACTATCGAGTAAACTAAAGCTGAAATTATCACTAACGGTATAACAGATAGTTTTGCATATAATAACCAGATACAAAGAACCATTATTGCAGTAGCGAAAATTGGTTTTACGATGTTGAGCAGGTTGAATTTGATCTGAGCAATTGGTTTTATCATTTGGGTTAGGAAAATTAATGTCACAAATTCTCCAACCACTAATGCAATTGCTGTTCCGGATGCGCTGATGATTGGCACAAGTATGATATTCAAGATAACATTGACCAATACGCCGAAACCGATTGCTTTAATATACTCTTTATTTTTCTGTCCGGCAATAAGACTGGAGGTATAAAGACTATTAAGCATAGTGATAAAAAAGAACCATATCAAAATTCTAAAAATCGGGTAGCTCGGTTCATATAACGAACCGTAAATTAAATTTGTTATACCTTTTGCTAATAAAAATCCACCCGCGCAGATTGGTATTGATACGACCAAAACCAATTTTGCGAGGCGATTAATTACCGCGGACAATTTTTCGCTACCCTGAACATAATATCGTGATATGATAGGGAATGTCGTGTTATTCATCACTCGGTCAAAAATTAGAATGAAAACCAAAATTTTGCTGGCGGCACTGAATAAACCGACTTGAATATCGGGTTTAATCATTCCCAGAAATATCGTGTTAAAATTATTAGGAAATTGGATTAAAATTGCTCCAATGCCGAATGGTAATGCGGTCTTAATTAATGGCAACCAATCGCCAAAATTGAAAGTAAGTTTATAACGGTGTAATGAATTAGTACCGTGTAGGTTTTTATTATACCGATAGTTAATGAATAAAAACAATGCACCTACTAAGTTACTAATCAGAAAAACAATCGGTATCACTAATAGATGATTTGAACTTTTAACAAAAAATAAAATGAGTATAAGATAACTTGCTGCTGTGACTATTCGTTCAATTGTAATAAACCCCATCTTTTCCCATCCAAAAAACGCCCATTCTAATAACAGAGCAAAAGGGAATAAGGAGAGACCATATAGGATAATCAATAATTTTACCGGCATTGGTTTTTGAATAAGCAGTGAAGCTGCTAATAACAGAATAAAAGTAATGATTGCCAATACCTGACGTAAATTAATAACATTTGATATATATTTGCTTTCAGTATCAGTGTTATGTGTTTTTAAACGTTGGGCAATATCTCTTGTACCGATTGAGATTAATCCTAAATTTGTGATAAACGAACCAAAGGAAAAAAATGCAAAAGCAAAGCTGATTTTCCCAAAATTACTTACTTCTAAATTCCGTGCAAGATAGATAGTCACAAAAAAGTTTAATATATAATTTATGCTGTCTCCGACGAACAATATAAAGAAATTTCTAATCGCTCTCATTATCCGTTTAAAATTTTAGTAACAGATTCAAACTGTTGTTCCCAGGTTAATACTTTTTCTTTTCTCAATTTGGTCATTTCATTGTGTAGTTTATTAAGATTTTGTCTAGTTATATTAATTGCTTCTACGATAGAATTAGCATCATTTTTAGTAAAAATCGTACCTTTATTAAAATATTTTCTCAGGGTTTGAGTATCAGAAGTAATTAAGGGTTTTTCTAATCCAACTGTTTCATAAGCACCACATAAAACAGTTTCTGGTCGGGTTGTTAGCACTAATATAATATCGGCGGTTCTTAACAAATCTTCATAGTCTTTGTCTTTCAGATAACCAGTCAATTGAACATTTTTGCTAAATGATATGTTCTTAAGTTTATTACTTTTTCCAGTCAGGTAAAAATTGACATCGGGTAATAATTGTGCTGCATTTAATGCTTCTTTAATTGGTTCATCACCACCATAACCACAAATTACTACGATTTTTAAATTTGGGTTTGGAATATATACAGATGATGGAAAGGGAATTTTATCTTCAAGAACTATACTATTAGTATTCTTTAAGCACTCTCGATTAAATATGGAGTCATTATGAACAATATTAAGATTAATATATTTAATCATCTGACAGTACACAGATAAATAAAATCGTTGATGTAAACCTTTTGGAAAAAATATACCAGAATGTGTATCAAATATCAACTTTTTTCTAAATAACTTACAATAAAGATATGTAGGTATCGATATCTGAAAAGGAGGGAGTTGTGCAAAGATAATCCTTGGTCTTTGTTGGATTAGTTTATAAAATGTTAGTAATACCAGAAAAGGATAATTAAATAGTTTTAAAAAACGGTTTGTCGGTATTTGATAAGTAATAATCTTAGCCTTTAAATGTTCAGCTAATACGATACTACGTTTAGTAATATTCCAAGCCGTGAAAAATATCTTGCTATTCATTAGTTTTTGTTAATTTTATATTATAGTATTTGTTGAATAAGTCTTTATAAATCTGATAAGTATTGTTAATTATTGGTTTCCAGTCAAAATATTTCTGTGCTAAGTTCCTACAGTCTTTAAATTTGTCATGGTTTTTTAATATATAGTCAATTGCATTTGTAATTTCCGAAACGCTACTTGCTAATATCCCGACTTGCTTATTTGATAATAGAAAATTGCCTAATGTACCGGTTATAACTGGAATATTACATGCAAGCGCCTCGATCGTATTAATGCCAATACCACCCCAACGGTTATATTGCATTGACCCGGGCATTACGAAAATATCAGCGCTCTGGTAAAATTGCCGTAAGTTTTTATGCGGCTGGCGAGGCAATATTATCGCACCACTTCTGAACGCTTGTTCATAATATTCATCTATTTCCGATGCCCCAACAATAACCAAACACAAGTCATAATTATTTTTTAATATTTGATATACTTTAATGAGTTTGTCACTTCCTTTATATTTATCCAACTTACCAATAAATAACAAAATTTTAGATTCAATTGGTAAATTTAACGCTTTTCGCGCTTCAATCTTTTCACCAGGCATAAATTCCTTGAAATTAACGCCCATTCCTTGTATTGAAGATTTATTTTTTATCGACAAATATCTAAGTGATTGTTGGGATGTTTCAGATAAACAGAAAAAATAATCAATATTAGAAATGGATTTTGTCATGAAAAAATGTTCGAGTTCCAATAAAGGAAGCAAAAAATAAAGTGAAGTACGCCTTTGTAGCAGATTTAAAGGCGGACAATCACCATGGTGTTGAGCGATGACAGGTAGATTGCCGAATCTCGACGCAATTAGATATGTGGTATAATTAAATATTCCATGAAGATGTAGTAAGATTGGACTTTCTGATTCATCTCGAATAGCATTAATCATTGACCAAGATATTTCTCGTCCATAACCAATTGATTTTGATGGAAAAGTCTTATAGATAATACCATCCTTTTCTATTTGTGTTTCTTTTGAATAAGTCTTTTCAGGTATCCAACATTCGATTTGGGTATCTTTGATTCTTGAATTTTGTATTGCTTTCGCAGTTCTTACATGCCAGCCGTCGAAAATATCATCTTCTACATTATTCGATTTCCAGGACGCAGAATGATTTAAAATTTGTATAATTTTTATCCGCAAATTATGTAAATGGAAAGTTTAATTGTCGTAAATTTTTGTCATTTCTAAACATACTTTGCTTGTGTTGAAGTGAATGTCAACTGTGTCATTAACATCAAAAGCATAACCTCCGGCAAGCGTGACCGCTATTGGTATTTTCTGTTCTCTGCTTCTTTTTATAACAATTTCATCGCGTTTCTTCAATCCTTCTTTAGTTAAACGGAGTGCACCAAGTTGATCCATCTGAAAAGGGTCAGCTCCGGCAACGTAGACGATTAGTTGCGGTTTATGACTAGAAAAAATTGTTTCAACTGCATCTTGTAGTTTTTTTAGATATTCTACATCACCAGTTCCGTCTTCTAAACCGATATCCAGAGATGATTCTTCTTTGATTGGGTATAGATGTTCCTGATGAATAGAGAAAGTAAATACAGAGTTATCGCCCTGAAAAATTTTTGCCGTACCATTACCTTGATGTAGATCGCAGTCGATTACTGCCGCGCGCTCAATAAATTTCATTGCCTGCATTTTTTTTATTCCAACTGCAACATCATTGACATAACAAAATCCTTCACCGTGGTCAGCAAATGCATGATGAAAACCACCGCCAAGGTGTAATCCAATACCGGTTTTAATGGCTTCGTTACATGCGAGAATTGTACCCTGCGCATGAATAAAATAAGCAGAAACAATTTCTGATGATAAAGGCAACTCGGAACGAACCGTACGCTGCGTCCAGCGCAAGTGAGTCATATCATCGATATAAGCTTTTGTATGAACTAAGGCGATATCTTGAGTTTGTGCTTCTTGGGGATAGATAAAATCCTGTTCCTTTACAAATTGTGTGTTGACCAGTCTTTCTTTTACCAACCGATACTTTTCCATACTGAAAACATGAGTACCGATATTAACATCATATTTGTCCGAATAAATAACCTTCATCTAAAATTTATTATAATAATAATAAAAGTGAAGTCAATTTGTTTGTATTTGAATTTCATACTTGACAAGATGTATAAAATAACATATATTAAGGTGTGTTTAAAAAAGAAAATTTCGGGCGATTAGCTCAGCTTTGGTTAGAGCGCTTGCTCGACATGCAAGAGGTCACCCGTTCAAGTCGGGTATCGCCCATTAATGCGGGGTGTGTCTTAAAAAAAGACTCGCCCCGATTTTTTTAATTATGCAAGAAATTTTAATTAAATTACTCGAATTACAGAATATCGATAAGGAACTCGCGATATTAGAAAACAAAAGCAAAGATATGCCGCGCCGAATTGAAGGTATGCAGTTAGTGAATGACAATAAAAAGACCGAATTAAATGAACATCAACATAATATTACCGAGTTAAAAAAGAAGTATAAATTGTTAGAAGTTGATTTAAAAGAAACTGAGGAAAAAATCGGACAGTATTCGACGCAGCTTTATGCCGCAAAAACTAACGACCAATATAAGGCGTTTTTAAAAGAGATTGAAAATATAAAAAAAGAAAAAGCTAAAATTGAAGATAAATTAATCGAAGTGATGGAGACGATTGAAAATACTGAAAGAGAGCTAAAACATTTACAATCAGAGTCAGTTGAAATAGAAAACGAAACAAAGGATAAAATTACCATGCTTAAAAATGAGGAAGTCAATATTCATAAAGCAATCAAGGAACGAATAAAAGTGCGGGAAGAGATATGTAATATATTGGGTAAAGACTCACTTGCGATTTATGAAAGAATTCGAAAGAATAAAGGTGGTATTGCGGTCGTGGTAGTGGAAGGAGAACGTTGCGGTGGTTGTCTAAATCCATTGCCACCGCAGAAAGTTTTAGAAATAAAGAAAAACGACCGAATATATTTCTGTGAATACTGCGGTCGAATAGCCATTTCTCCTATTACTAGGAATTCTAATCAATAAATACATCAAAATTGCAGCATATAGATAAAATTATCATATATATTGACGGTTCTTCGCAAGGTAATCCTGGTCTATGCGGAGTTGGCAATACTTTTGAGACAGCATATGGCAAGAAATTATTAGAAATCAGCAAATTTATCGGTGAAGGTACAAATAATCAAGCTGAGTATCAAGGTTTGATATCCGCATTAAATGTACTAAAAGATAAACGTTTAAATTTAAGATTAACACCAGAAACCGAGATTGAAATCAGGACTGATTCAGAATTGTTATACAATCAAATAAATGGTTCATACAAAGTAAAAGATTGGAGTCTTAAAAAACTTTATTCAATCGTGCAAAAGCTTAAGATGGAACTTCCTAATATGAAAATGGTGTTAATACCAAGAGAAGAAAATCGTGTTTGCGATAAATTAGCTAAAAAAGCGATAAAAGATGCGGTTAAGCAACTTAATATAAAAG
Source organism: Caldifarciminota bacterium (assembly GCA_903865935.1). Taxonomy (GTDB): domain Bacteria; phylum Hydrothermota; class Tepidihabitantia; order Tepidihabitantales; family CAIPLT01; genus CAIPLT01. Next base: position 25,558 of record CAIPLT010000060.1, on the reverse strand, counting down.
CAAAAAGCATTAATATCAATAAAACACAAAGCTTATTTTCATGATGACCATAGTTAAATTTATCAAACTTAAATCTACATCTACACCTAATTATCAAACACCGGATGCATCTGGTGTTGATTTACATTCATCAGAACAAACTGTCATTAAGAGCGGTGCATTTCAGTTAGTCGGTACTGGTATTGCAATTGAAATACCTAAAGGAATGGAAGCGCAAGTCAGACCACGTTCAGGACTTGCCGCTAAATGGGGGATAGGTATTCTTAATAGTCCTGGTACAATCGATGCTGATTACCGCGGTGAGATAAAGGTAATTCTATTTAATTTCAGTAAAAAGCCGTTTAGAATTAATAAAGGTGATAGGATAGCGCAACTGGTATTTTCCAAAGTGACTAAAGTCGTATTGAAGGAGCAAAAGCAGCTTTCAAAAACTAAACGCGGTTCTGGCGGTTTTGGTCATACTGGTTAATTCTTTATATTAATACCGACAAATATAGTTCTTCCCGGTCGAGGATAGTCTTTATCAATAATACTATTTCCAAATTGTTCAGAATATTGCACATTAAAGATATTATCAATCTTGAGTATAATATTAACAATATTGACTAATTTCTGATTCAAACTTAATGAGAATATTACATGCTGAGGTAAGATTTTTGTTTGCATTATTACATTTGGCAAAGAATCATAGGATAGGTAATAGTTAGTGCGCGAACTCGTATATTTACAATTCAGATTGATAATACTTCCCCAATCACTTTTATACGCAATATCTGATGACAATGTTAAAATAGGTGTATAAGCTTGTTGTCGTTTTACATTGGCAAATTCAGTTGTATTTGAAGTCCAATCATAATATACCATTTCTTTACGGATTTGATTAGCGTTCTGGATAGTTCCAGCACATTGTATTGACAAACTTCTAATAATTTGATATTTTGTCAACCATTCAAGACCGTTAATGGATGAAGCATCAATATTTTCAGGTCGCCATATTCCTGATGTGTCAGGCGTCCAATTTATCATTTGTTTAGTTTTTCGCATGAAAGCTGTTGTAGAAATGAATAGATTATAGTAAGGAACATAATCAAATCCCATTTGATAAGCATTACCAATCTCAGGTTTTAAGTTCTTATTTCCAGAACTTGGCCAGTACAGGTCATTTAAAGTAGGAGAGTGAAATGCCCTACCGGCATATAATCTAATCTTTAACAAAGGTGTCAGCGTACCTGTTATACCTATACCAGGACTGATAAATGTTCCGAAGCCAGAGTTTCGGTCAAATCTTAAACTGCCAAAGGCACGAAATATTTTCCTAAGCACAAGTGAACCTTCAGTAAATAATCCGATTTTCGAAAGAATTGGATTCCAAGAAGTATCTTGAGGATATTGGCTATAAGCCAAGAAATTATCATACTCATAATCGATTCCCAAAGCAATACTTTGTTCTTGAGTAAAGTGATAACGACTTATGAGATTACCAACTAACGCTTTTGTATTATAATGGTCCTGGTACATTGCAGTATCAAGACTGTACTGGTCTACCCATAAAAAACGGGATTGGTTTAATCCATATTGTGATTTAAATTCAAAATCCCAATTATCGTAAAGTTTAGTTTCAGACGAAGCTTTAATTATATACAAAGTATCAAATTGACGATCATAACGAGTGAAAGATGTCGCATCACCATAAAAAGGATGCTGGGAGGTATCAGGTTGCGGTCCTGGTAAACCCAATGCTTTGTTTTCGTATCTCAGGTCGACTCTAACTTTACTATTCGAACTTAGATTATAACCCGAAACTAAACTTAGTCCTTGTGCTAAAGCATCGTCATTTGTTCTTAGACCATTAGTTTTAATTCGATGACCATCGAAAACCAAACTATTATTATTAATTGCACTTTTTAAATTAAAGTTTAATCCGTTTGTATGATAAGAACCATAACGCATGCCAACATCATATTCAGGATTTTTTTTCAGATTGAAAGGGTTGTCCGTTATAAAGTTAACGACACCGCCCAGAGCATTTGCACCGTATAAACTAGATGTCGGTCCTTTTACGACTTCAATTCGGTCAAGCGTATTTAGCGGAATTAATCCTAAATCCGGAGTTCCAATCGATGGAGAATTTATTGGCAGACCATCCAATAGGACAAGTACTTGCTGACTGGTTGAACCTAATAAATTAATAGTCGAAGCGCCGTTAACTAAAGAATAATTGCGAACATCAATTCCTGCTTCACCCGATAGCACTGAAGCGACATCACCGATTGATTTCAATGCTATATCATTTTTTGTAATAAGTTGTGTACTTAAGGGAAGCGATTTCATTTTCATCTCGATTCGCGACGCAGTGACAAAAATTGTGTCATTAATTGAAGTTTCTTGAGCAAAGAGATTGACTAATAATAATGGGACTAAGAGAAACGAATTCTTTACTTTCATAAATCTTTCCTTTCCGCGCAAGGCGATTCATTTGTACTGAAGGATAGGTTTCCTGACTCGTGTGTTTGGTAGTTTCTGCCTTCCTGTAAAGTATTTTACAGTGGTTTTAAAGAAACATCACAATTACAGTGGGTGGGACCGTGGTCGATTTTCACGACCTTCCCTGCCCAGTTCTTTATTAAAGAACTGAGTCCGTTAAAACGGACTTCCTTCAGTTAAATGATTATATTTTCTTTTATTATATTGTCAAGTGGTCAGATTAATCAGAGCAGAAAGGGTTTTCGCAGCCTTGTCCACAAATTCTAATTATTTCATCCTTATTACCTTGATATAAATTTGTTGAAAAGTACCGTTCGGAACGGTCTGGTAGGACAGTTACAACTATATTATCTTTTCCGATTTTCTTTAAGATATTTATTACGGCCAACACATTTGCACCAGAAGAAACACCAACCATCATTCCATATGTCTGACAAATTTTTCTTGACATATTAAGTGCATCAATACTTGAAATTGCATCAGGCCAGCTTATTTTATTAACATCGATAAGCTCTGGAATAAAACCATCACCAATACCAGCAATTTCATGTGTACATGGTGTTTTACAACCTTTAAGCATTGCAGCTTCTTCTGGTTCAACTGCAATTGATTTACATAAGGGATTTACTTCTCTTAAACGTTTGCTTACACCCATTAATGTTCCACCAGTGCCAATACCCGCAACAAAAGCATCAATCTTTCTATCACCGATTTGTTCTAAAATTTCTTGCGCAGTTGTATAATAATGACACTGCGCATTGTCAGGATTTTCGAACTGGCGTGGTAAAAAAACCTTAGGTTCTCTTGATGCCATTTTCCGCGTCCGGTTACGAGCTCCTTCAAAAAGTTCCTTGACTGGAGTCAGGCAGATTTCAGCGCCTAAAATCGTCATTATCTTTCTGCGTTCAACGCTCATATGCTCGGGCATAACAATTATACATCTGTATTTTTTGACTGCACAAACCATTGATAATCCAATGCCAGTATTACCGCTGGTTGCTTCAACGACAATCGAGTCAGGTTTAAGTTCACCACGCTTTTCTGCTTGTTCGATAATATATTTTGCGATACGGTCTTTGACACTGCCAGTTGGGTTCATAAACTCAAGCTTGGCAAAGAAATGCCATTTTTCGCCTTCATGTTCAATATTCATTTCAATCATTGGTGTACAACCAATTGAATCAAGAATTGACTTGGTGATTCTACAATCTGAAGGTTTTGCTTCAGAATTATTCATATATGTAGTATATTTAGAAATAGAGATAAGTCAATTAAGTCGAGTTAATCTAGGTAATTGATTTAAATAAATAAATAATAAAACTAGTCATGCAACGGGCTAGGGTGGGGTTAAGTCAAACCTGACCCTTTGTTAGGGTATTTTTACCCTATACACGGCAAAGGAGGTCGCATAGAGGCAAGACTTTTAGGAGTGTTAATAAATTTTCATGACGGCAATTTATTACGATTCACTAATAATCTAATATTTAATATGCTATTCGATAAGCCAGGATGATACCGAGGATTTCTGTTCAAATTCCTGATATAGGCTTTGCATGTTAAATGGATAGTATAATGCCTACAAATAGCATGATAATAGGTTACGATAGATTTTGACATATCTCTAAAATTATGTTATTATTATATCTATGATTAATGAATTGATAAAACCAAGACAAATAATAAAGGGTTTAAGCAAGTCAGAACTTAGAAAATTAGCCGAAAAAGATGAAATTGTAACTGAGTTTGGCAGTGCTGCTTATATATCCAATATCCGCTCCCGTAGCGCAAAGTTTACGGAAATTATCGAAAACGCGCCAACCCCGATTCAGCAGCAGTTTATTGACCGTGGTCTTGAATATGTGGCAAAGAAACGGATGATTATGGTTGAAAGAACTATGGGGCAGTCAGGTGAAACTCAATTTTTGTGCCGGTATTATATTACCAAGGATTACGCGCGCAATGCATTTATGTGGCATGAAATGCTGTTCGAGCCTAATGGAAAAGACCAGCCGGACATGACAGTTGTTTCTATTCCAGAATGGCCGGAAAGAAAAGTACTTGTTCTACCTACAGAGCATACGACATTTGTTTTTGGCAGTGATTACGTCGGTGAAATAAAAAAGGCATTCTTACGCATGGGGATGTACTTAGCAAAACAACGCGGCTGGCTCGGGTTACACGCGGGGAGTAAAATAATCAGAACCAGAGACAAAACTCAGAAATTAATGAATAAGGGAATATTACTTTTCGGTTTATCTGGTACAGGCAAGACTACTTTGACCTGTCATAATCATTTTTTGACCGGTGATGAGGGTGTTATTATTAAACAGGATGATGTAGTATTTATGAAACCGGATGGCTCAGCAATCGGAACCGAAAATAATTTCTATATGAAAACCGAAGGCTTAAGACCCAAGGCCGAACCGCTTTTATACAAAGCGGTCACCAGTCCCAATGCGATATTAGAGAACGTATTTGTTGAAGAAGATGGTAAAGTTGATTTTCAAAATTATTTGTTAACATCAAATGGCCGTGCGGTTGTGATGCGGCGCGATATGGATTATACGGACGATAAAATAGACCTGCCTTATGCTAATATTTTAATATTCATCTATCGTCGCAATGATATTATACCGCCGGTGACTAAATTGGCACCCGAGCAGGGCGCGGCATTCTTTATGCTGGGTGAGTCAGTTGAAACATCAGCCGGCGACCCATCCCAGGCTGGAAAATCAAAACGGGTGGTCGGAACAAACCCGTTTATTATCGGCCCGGAAGTCGAAGAGGGAAAGCGTTTTTATGAAATATTAAAACAACATCCGGATATGGAAGTTTATGTAATGAATACTGGACGGGTTGGTGGTGAGAACGGCGAAAAAATAACGGTTCGGGATTCAGTAGAGATAATCAAACAGATTGCCCGCGGTTCAATTAAATGGCAGGTTGATCCCGATTGGCATTATCTTATTCCGGTTGAAATACCGAATATTAATCTCGAGCTATTTAATCCGCTTAATTATTATACCGAAGAAGAATATAAATCACACGTTCTAAATTTAAAGACGGAACGTAAGCAGTGGCTATCAAAATTCTCTGATCTTCCTTTAGAGGTTTTAGACACAATCGATTAAATAGCAATCATAGTAAATATTATCATTCAACAATTAATGGTAACTAAATAAGATTATACCCTTAAGCAAAAATCGTTACGTAAGAGCACTAATTTAATGAATTAAAGTGTAACCATTTGCTCTGTGAATAGTTGTGAAATTCACATAGTGTTTTTCATATAAGATTTTACTTGACAATCAGCTATGTAAAATTATATAATTGGTTCTATGAAAAACCTAAAATCGTTATCTAACATTTTGATATTTATTATATTTGGAATATTTTTCTCTCTCATAATTTCTTTTGCTTCAAGCCCGGAAATGATGCCATTAATCAATCATACCCCAAACCTAAATCAGAAGGAATTGATTGCACTTCCTGCAAGCAAGACAGCTAACCAAGCTAATATTTACCAAGCTCTAAAACTCGGTTATCGTGACCCAGACCCTGATACGCTCAGAAATCATGACGGACATCCCAGTTTTTTTTATTTGGCTGACTCGGTTTATTACGTAACAAGATTAACGGTTCCTAATTATATTGCATCAGCCTGTACACTTAAATCTATCAGATTTCAATTATACCGTTCACGAAGTATCGCACAATGTTTATGCAGTCTTTTAGTCTGGCGTGATACAGTTATTGAGGGTAAGCATCAGCCGGGCTTACAAGTTTTTAATGGTTACTATCTTATCCCATCTTGGTCGATCAATGACGCAGCATGGATCAATCTGCCACAATTACCAACAATTATCACATTTAATGCTAACGAAGATTTTTGGTTAGGTCTTTGGGCACCAACATTGGATATTAATATGATGTCGGACGGTTCAGAAAATACTGATACAACCAGGAATGAAAGAAAACGACCCGGTCAAACCTGGTCAAGTAATCGTTACGATTTTATGCAGGAAGCAATTGTCAGTTATACGCCACTAGATACCAATGCTGGTGTAACCGCAGTTGAAAATGTTGAAAAAATTCTTGACCGCAATGACCCTGAGCATCCTGATACTGTAATAACAGTAAAAGCAAGGGTCAGGAACTATGGTAGAACTTCTTTATCACCCGGTATACCAATAATCCTTCAGATTGATGGGCCAGGTATAACCTATATGGATACTGAGTATACACAGTATGATATCGCTCGTAATTCAACTGAATTAGTCACTTTCCAACCAGTATGGCAGGTACCAAATGTGACCGGTGATTATAATATCAAGGCTTGGTCAAATTTAGCCAACGATATTCAACTTGAAAATGATACGGCGAATATGACAACATTTGTATATACACATGGTCAGCGAGAATCATTTCTTGCTCCTGAATTTCCACCATCGGGCTGGACCGTATTCAATTTTAATAGTGGCAACGAATGGGAAAGAGTGACTTTTACTTATTATAATGACCCAAACAGTGCAGAAATATTTTTTGACCCGACTCCGTATCCAGCAAATAATGACTGGCTAATAACGTCATGTTTTAAAGCACTGCCATCGGATTCAATCATTTTCTGGTATCGTGCTGCATCATCCCAATATTATGAAACATTGCTTGTACGGGTTAATACTAATCATGATTTAGATACCGTAAATTTTTCAGTCGTTCAAACTGTTGTAACTAATGATACAAAATGGCAACATTGTATTATTCCGTTAAATGGAATCATATCAGATTCAGCGCATATCAATGTCGCTTTTCATTATCCTTGCTATCGTCATTTCTATATTGCAATGGATGAGGTCATTATTCCTCCTCCAGATACTGTTTTTGATTTCTTTACTGTAAGTATAACTGCACCTGGTTTACCGATAACTAAAGACTCTTCATATATTCCAGCGGCAAAATTCAGAAATAACAGCATTGGTTCTGGTCCTGAAGGTGTTCCGGTATTTTACCAGATAATTGGCGATTCAACTTTTTATTTTGATTCATCATTTGTTGGAATTGATCCAGGATCGACGGAACCTGTTAAATTCAATCTATTTTTACCGACTGTTTCTGAAACAGTTTTGATAAAAGTATGGACTGGCTATGCCAATGATGAAAACCGAACTAATGATACAATTTTCAAGACAGTCTTTATCGCGCCAAAGTTTCAGTCCATTCCATATGTCGAAAATTTTGACGAAAATTGGGGACCTTTTGGTAATAACCCACCGTTGGGTGGATGGCGTGTTATCGATAACGGTCAGGGACAAGGCGAACCAGCCTGGAACACGAATGACTGGCACAAAGATACGGTAAGGATAAACTCTGCTTTGATACGCGATGTCGCACAAGTTTTTTATAGTCCATTTGAAATATCAAATGACCGATTGATTTCACCGAGATTTGATTGTAGTAATCCCGGTACATATATACTTTCATTCTGGCATTGGTATCGAGATGCAAACCCGATAACTGAGGATTCTGGCCTTATATTGATTAGTACAAATGGAGGAGCAACGTGGAATAGAAGAATTGCTCGATATACCAATGCATCAGACTCAGGATATAAGACATTCACGATATCTCAATATGCGGCATGTTCCAGTAATGTAAAAATATGTTTTTGGTATAATGCGACTAATGAATACTGGTGGTCTATTGACGATTTTTCATTAGAATGGATTCCATCCGTCCCTGTCTTGACTTACCCGCCAGATAATTTTGACACATCAGCAAATTATATACGATTCACATGGAGTTCTGTACCTGGTGCGACAAATTATGTAATCCAGGTTGCATATGATTCAGATTTTCAATATATAAGAACAAGTGATACGGTTTTAACAAATAGCGATTCACTTGACTTAATACCAACAGATTATTGGTGGCGGGTTCAAACTGGTATTCCGTATAGCACCTGGTCAGAGACCCGTCATTTACATGTCGGTAATCCACCACAACCTATCTATGGGTGGTACCAACTCGCTTCAATATCACCGTCACCAAGCTCAAGGTTTGTTGGCGATGGCGGAGCTTTGATATTTTGCGCCTTAGATTCAAATATTTATTTACTCAAAGGAAACAATACCAGAGATTTTTATGCCTATGATATCGTTGACAGTGTATGGAGTCCAAGAGCACTTATCGGATTGGATACTCAAATAACACGCAGTGTCAAAAAAGGTGGCGCAATGTGTTTCGGTGATACACTGCTATATGCGGTAAAAGGCAATAAATCAAATGAATTCTGGGTATATAATCCAAAAACAGATACGTGGATTCAGAAAGCAAGTGTAAAAGATATCAAACTTTATGGAGGAACTGGTTTAGTTTATATGCCAGCGACGAGAAGTGAAAATAAAATAAATCATCAAACCATTAGCGACGATAATACATTGATGCCAACTGAAAATAAAATTTATCTTTTAGCCGGTGGTAGGAAACCGACCGAACCCAATTTCTATTGCTATGATATTGCTCGTGATACCTGGAGCGAACTTAGAAAAGCGCCAATTGAAGTAAACAGTAATAAAGCATGGAGAGACGGTAGTTGTTTAACAGCGCTTGATGGAACAATTTACGCTTTAAAGGGTGGCGATAAATACAACTATTTTTATTCTTACGATATAATTTCAGATTCTTGGATTACAAGAGAATCAATACCAAGAATAGATACTTTATATGGCAGGAAGAAAAAAGTTCTTGTTAAAGATGGTGCTGCAATGACAGCTGTTAATGGTGAAATCTACGCTATCAAAGGTGGCGGAACAAATGTATTCTGGAAATATACTCCGAATGCAGATACTGGTATTTGGACGCGATTAGATTCAATACCAAGACTTCTCAAAAGGAGTGTCCCTAAAAAAGGTGCTGCACTAACTTCTGGATTTGATAGAGTTTATTTAATAAAAGGCAACATAACTCTCGAGTTTTGGCAGTGGTATCCTGAAACAACAATAGTTGCGTCCGACAAAAAAATAATAACTCCACGAGAAAACCTTAATATTAATGCATCACCAGTATTGACAAAGTATGATATGAGTATCACTTTATATCCGAATCCTTGTGATCAATTAACCACGATTACTTATACTAATGCAAAATCAGAACAAGTTTCGCTTAAGTTATTTGATGCGATGGGTCGAACAGTAAAGATTATCCATCAAGGTTATTTACCAACTGGATTGTATCATACTAATTTATCTGTAAAGGATTTAGCGCCTGGTGTTTATTTTATTGGATATCGCAATACAGAAAAAGAATTGATAACAAAACTTATAATTCAATAAAGGCTTTTATCGGACAAATTTTTCTAATTGTAATCATTTAAGTCATCTTGCACATTTAAGCAAATATTTATATAATAAACTAATGGATTTACTTGATATACTAAAACATTTTCAAAGGAAATACCGTAATAATGAGCTATTATACGTAATTTCATTACTGTTATCGGTTTTATTGTTTCTGCTTTTGTTAATTGTTGGACTGTTTATCAATCGTTTAATATTATTGATTTTCATACCGGCGGTTGCAATTATTTTATATAAGTCAGAAATTTTCTCATCATTGATTTCGATAGCACGTAAAATTGAATCTTATTTTCCTGAAATAAAAAACAAACTTATTCCGAGTATTGAGCTGTACAGTAAATTTAGAAATACTCAAAGTTATGTTAAAGAAGGATATTCACATGAATTAGCCGATGCCGCAATTCTACGAACTACCGAGTCTGTAAAAAAGCTTCCTTTACAGAGCATAATAAATTATAAAAAAACACGCCTATCAATCTTAATTTGTGCAATTTTATTAATTATATTTATTTCGATTCCAGTCTTGAACCACAATTACTTTTACACAACATGGAATTTAGCATTTCATCCATCAAATTCACCAATAAAAATTAATATTACACCAGGAAATATATATGTAAACAAAGACAGTGTTGTAATAATTAGTTACAGTATTTATAGTCAAATTTCTAATTTAAAAGCGACATTATACATTAATGACAAGAAATTCTTAAATCAAGGGATGACCTTTACGACAAAAATCACTGCCGACAGCGACTTCGATTATAAACTGTCAATTCGTTCTAACTTAGATATTCCAATTATCAAAACAAAATCTTATCGTATCAGTATAAACAAGCCAATTGAAATTAATGACATTGTTTTTACTTATTATTATCCCGAATATACGCATTTTGCTTCAAATACATCAAGAAGCGCTAATATCAAAGCTTTGAAAGGCACTAAGGTTGAGTTTCACGGTATTGCGTCGATGCCTTTACAATCGGCAATACGTCATAGCCAAAATCTTAATGATTCGCTTACGATAACTAATAATGAATTTAAGGGAAGTTTTACAATCACGAAAGATGATTCGTTCAATATTATACTTGATGGACAAAATCATCGACAGGGAAAATCAAAGCCGTTTTACATAACAACCGCATCAGATGAAATTCCATTTATTAAATTATTTTTACCTGGTAAAGACGTTGATGTGCCGGTAAATATGCAGGTACTGGTTGGTATGTATGGTTTGGATGATTTTGGCATTACCCGGTTTTATTTATGTTATACTAAACCTACATCAGGGGAAACCGTTCAAATGTTTTTAAAATCAAGCAATGGGAAAAGTGAAGACACACTTTTCTATCTATGGGATTTAACCAAGCTAAACATACTTCCCGGAGAAGCGGTTAATTACTACGGTATTATCTATGATAATGATGTTGTTTCGGGTTATAAATCAGCACGCAGCGAAACTTATACAATAAGATTTCCAACACTTAACGAAATTTATGACCAGGCGAACCAAGAAAATCAAGCTACATCGGAAAAACTAGGTCCAATGGCACAGACCCAGGAGCAGTTATCAAAGGATTTAGAAAAATTATCTGAGCACATCAATCAGTTTCGTTCGCTAGATTGGGAAGAAAAAACTAAATTAAATCAAATGCTTAAAAAACAGGAAGAAATCCTATCCGATATATCTAACTTGCAGCAGGAAGTCAATAGTACGCTCTCTGATATGTACTCAAGTTTAATGCTTGACCAGGAAACTTTACAGCGGATACGGGAAATTGGGCAAATCCTTTCCGAAATTTTACCTGAACAGATGAAGCAAAATTTAGAAAAGTTACAACAATCGCTTTCCGAAAAAAATCCCGACCTAACAAAAATGCTTGAAAACTTCAAAATGTCCTCTGATGAGATGAAGGAAGCTTTAAAACGGGCATACGATTTGCTTAAAAATATACAAAAAGAAGAGCAACTGAAAAATATGGCTCGTAAGGCCGAAGAAATATTCAAACAACAAACACAGCTAAATTCAAGAATGAATAGTGAAAAACCTCAGAAACTTGCAACACCACAAGAGCAAATCGGCAATGAAATTAAAGATCTGGAAGATGAAATCGAGCAAGCGAGTGAAAGTTTTGAAGATAGTCTTGTTCAGGCGCAACTGGCGGAAATTGCTAAAGAATTAAGTAATATCAAACTTTCTAATCAAGCCAATAATATCAGTAAAAGTTTGAGTCAGGGTAACCAGTCGGACTCTAAGAAAAACGCTGGGGAACTTTTAAAAGATTTGGAACGGCTTAAAAATCAGTTAAAAGATTTAGCCGATAGATTTAAACAGGACCAGAATAATATGTTAACGGAAAATCTTTTGAAAATTGCTAAAGAATTAAATGATATATCACAAGAGCAGGAGAAAATAAAACCGATAAATAATACAATTGGTTTAAAAGAACTCGTTTTGCGCCAAGCGCGGATTGGCGAAGCCGCAACACTTATTGCAGAATCCGTCGCTGTGTTATCAAATAAATCTTTAATGGTTTCACCGGAATGGACTAAAGATATTATTAAATCGGTTTCAAAAATGGATTCGGCATCACAAGTTTTGGAAGATGCGGTGCATAATAATGCTGATGTGCGTATCGCTCAACAATTACAGGAACAGGCAATATTGCAAATTGATATGGTAACATTAAAAATTTTACTATTAACTTATCAAAATCAAAAATCAGGTGAAATGCCTGGCGGAATGGAAAGTCTTTTGCAGGCACTTTCGCAAATGACCGCCGACCAGATGATGTTGGGTCAGCAAATGGGAGGAATGATTCCTTTACCGATGCCCGGTGGTTTAAGTGCGGCTCAAATGAACGAGTTGGGACGATTAATGTCACAGCAGGGGCAGTTGCGATCAGCTTTACAGAAATTATTACAGGAAATTAATTCCGGAAAATACGGTGAAATGCCCGGTATGACCGGCAGTATGCAAGGTGCACTCGAAGATATGAAGCAGATCGAAAAGGATATATCTGAGCAAATGGTAAATCGACAAACAATCGAACGCCAAGAACAGACGATAAATCATCTTCTGGATGCTCAGCGCAGTATTCGACAAAAAGAATTTACCGAAAAACGCGAGAGTGAAGTTGGTAAAGACTATCAGATTCGTCCTAATATAATATTGGATAAAAACTTGGGTGAAACGAAAAAGTTATTGAGAGAAGAATTACTCAGAGCATTACGTGAAGGTTATCCGAAAGAGTATGAAGATATGATTAAAAACTATTTTGAATCAATAATACAAGAATAGCAAATGAATAATAAATCGATAGTTATCTTATTCATATCTGTTATTGTCTTACTTACCAATATATATTTTGGTCAGAATGTAAATTTCTCTAAAGCTGAATCTTTGTTTGTACAGAAAAATTATAAAGAAGCAATCAAAACCTACGAAAGTGTTATAAAACAATCGTCTAATTATGAACCAGCCTCTTTTGGTTTGCAGAATACATATATACAAATGGGTGATTTGATATCAGCACAAAAGATTACGAATGTTTACTTAAGTGACCGATTACTCTGGGGTAAAACTCGGATATACTTTTATTCTAATAAATTTGACAGCTCGACACTCTATATTGTCGAACTGGCAAGACGTTTTCCACAAAGTAATCTTCTAAATGATGCATTGGAATTAGGTATAATTATCGCAGAAGCCGGTAAAGATTCAATCAACCTTAGTAGATACTCACAAGCTTTATATTATTATGAAACCGGTAATTATAGTGAAGGTATTACAATAATCCAGGCATTAATAACACAATCAAACAGTATAGCGCAATATGCATATCTATTGCTAAGTCGAATATTTAAAGCTAAAGACGAGATAAATCAATCAATCGCGACGCTTAATGAATTTAATAAAAAGTATCCAGAGAGTCTTCTACAACCTAAAGCCCAATATAATTTGGGTTTGATTTATTTAGAATCGCTACAAAATACGAATATGGCGAAGAATATATTTGAAGACCTGATAAGTAATTTTCCCCAGAGTCCGGAAAGCTTTTTTGCCAGAAGTCAACTTACAATTATTGAGTCAAAAAGCTCGTCGAAACAGACATCCGCACCGAAGTAGGAGTGTAACATCGTGAATTTAACTAAAACAGTTGAAACATTAAGAGTAAAAATAGATAAATTGGTCAACAAACAAACAAACTTAATGGAGGTTTGCGGAACGCACACGAACGTAATTTCAGCGTCAGGAATTAGGCGTATTTTACCGAAAAAACTGAGACTTCTGTCTGGACCAGGATGCCCGGTGTGCGTAACTGCGCAAACTGATATCGACTGGGTGATAAAACTAGCACGAACAAATGAAGCCATTATCACAACTTTTGGTGATTTAATGAGAGTACCCGGGAGCGAGAGCTCGTTAGAAAAAGAAAAGGCAAATGGCGCCAATATCAGAGTAGTTTATTCGCCTTTGGATGCAGTAAAGCATGCTCAAAATAATAATAAACCGGTTGTTTTTATCGGAGTCGGTTTTGAGACAACTATACCGACGATTGCCGGCGCAGTTATTAAAGCAAAAGAGCAAAAAATAAAGAACTTTTATGTTTTATCGTTTTTTAAACTTATTCCGCCCGCATTACACAAGATTGTTAATTCGCCAGAAATAAATGTGCAGGGATTCATATTACCCGGACATGTCTCAGCAATTATCGGTTCTAAACCGTACGAATTTTTAGTAAAAGATTATAATAAGTCATGTTCAATCACCGGTTTTGAACCAATCGATATTTTACAGGGTATTGTTTTAGTGCTTGAGCAAATAAAATCTAACAAGCCACAGGTAGCAATACAGTACGACAGAGTTGTCGAAATACAAGGAAATCTCGAAGCTCAGAACATAATGAATCAGGTTTTTAAGAATACAGATGCTGAATGGCGGGGACTTGGTATTATTAAAAATTCAGGATTAGAATTTACCAAAACATATCAGGACTTTAATGCTAAAAATCATTTTGCAATTAGAGTATCACGACCAAAAGAAACTTCTTGTCAATGTGGTGAAGTATTATTAGGATTAATTATACCAACGGAATGTAAATTATTTGCCAAGGGTTGTTATCCATCGAATCCAATCGGTCCATGCATGGTATCGAGTGAAGGAGCATGTGCGGCATATTACAAATATGAAAGATAACTCAAAACTTAAAATTCAAAGCTCAAAGTTGGATGACAACATTACACTTGATTATGGTTCAGGTGGTCGTAAGATGCACCGACTGATAGGTGACCTTTTTTTAAAGTATTTTTACAATCGAACATTAGCTAAATTCGAAGATGCAGCGGAACTGGCGCTATTGAATAAATCGAACAACGATTACTGTCTGACAATCGATTCCTATGTTGTCCAGCCATTATTTTTCCCTGGCGGAGACATTGGCAAACTGTCAATCTGCGGAACAGTTAATGACTTGGCGGTAAAAGGCGCAAAACCTTTGTATATTGCATTATCATTTGTGATTCAGGAGGGGATAAGTTTAAAAACATTAGAGTCACTTTGTGCGTCAATATCCAAGACTGCAAAATCGGTAAATGTTCCAATCGTAACCGGTGACACTAAAGTTATCGAAAGACACAGTACTCATGAGGAGATTATTATTACCACTTGCGGTGTCGGGAAAATACTTTCTAATTTTCAAAATCCGACGCTTGGAGCTAATAACATTAAAGTCGGTGATAAGATTTTAATAAACGGAAATATTGGCGACCATGAGGCATCAATCATATTAGCTCGCGGTCAATTTGATTTCAAAGCAAATATCAAGAGCGATTGCGCACCTTTATATCCTTTAATCGAGATGTTTGCTGAAGAGAAATGCCAGATAAAGATGATGCGTGACCCGACCCGCGGTGGTTTGGCAACAACTTTAAACGAGATTGCCGATGCGGGTAAAATTGGTATTACAATTGACGAAAACTCAATACCGATGCAAAAATCTGTGCAAGGCATTGCGGAATTATTAGGATTTGACCCTTTGTATATGGCTAATGAAGGAAAAGTGGTCATTATCGCTTCAGCAAAAGATACTAACCGTATTATGAAAATTATGAAGAGATATGCGCTTGGCAAGGGATGTGCAGTAATTGGAGAAGTCACCAAAAGAAAATATGGATTAGGAGTCTGGTTAAATACAAAAATTGGCAGTTCAAGACCAGTGCTTCAACTCGAAGGTTTTCAAATACCCCGAATCTGTTAATCTACTTTTAAAATTATATAAAATTTTATTGATAATCTGATAAAAATGTTTTTTTTATAGAGAGTGTATATACCTTGGTTTATGATGTGATATGTGCTGTTCTTAATCTCATGATAGACTCAATCCTATAATCAGTCATAGAAATCGTGCTAGTAGTCTGTTTTGCAATCGTATTAATTAGCCATTTATAAACCGAATTAAGAGCCGTAATAAAACCCTTATTAGAAACCGTGCTTGAATACAAACATATATTCCTTTACAATAAATTACTAAAAGACCTACTAAGCGGAAGGGATTATACCTCCCCGTCAATGGGATTTAGGGATTAGTTATTAGGGTTTAGTGAGTTAGAGAAAATAATAGCGTATATTTTATGTGCTGTACAGTTTGCATTTTTTCTGTTTGAAGCTGAAATACAGAAAAAGCTTGGCGAACTGAATGTACCGATTGTTCTGAATCAGGCATATAAGGATTTTGCCCGACAATGTTATAGTGCGCTAAAGAAATATCATAATAAAGACCAAACGTCACTCAGTGAGCGGTTTGCTGAAATAATAAAATATTGGACAGCACAAGGATTAAATGAAAATATATTAGAGACATTAAGATAAATGACAATTTAACACTTTTTCCCTTGACAAACTGTCTATTATATGTTATACGATAACCATTATATTATAGCGAATTGGAGGATATATGAGAAAAACAGTTGGTGTTGTATTAGCGATTATATGTCTGGTTTTTGTTAATAATGGGATGAGTCAAACCCCAATACACATAACTCTTTATCAATCCACGCCTGAAGCTGGTCTATTTTTTTCTAACCCAAGTTACATCTCTCCGGCATTAGCTTACGGAACTTATGGTATATTCTCAAATCCCGCTGCATTAGGATATAGTAGTAATTATGGATTAAACTTCATGCTCGGCCTGCCCAGCCAACCCAAGATAGACCTTACTGCGAAAGTACTAGATTCGACCGATACACAGAGTGCATTATACCTTCCTGCCAGACTTACATTAAAAGATGCTGGTGGACTCAATTTTATCGGATTTAGTAAGAAACTTGGTCCGGTTGGCATTGGTATTGGTTATATGCAGAGACAATCAATGGGTATTGGTTTCGATTTTGACGAGACAGAAACACTTGATATTAACTATCAGTTTGTTCAACCAATAAGAGCACATATCACATCGGTCGTTGATACAATAATTCCTTTGACATGGAATATATCCGCACCATTAGCGTTAAAAGCGTCTGGTAATGGTGATGTTAATTTTGGAAGAATGCCATTAGTATTAAGCAGCGGAATCGCTTTTGGTCCGGCAAGTGTTGGTATTGGATGTAAAATCGCGAAATATTCGGGTGAACTTGGTGCCAATGTAAATTTTGCCGGTAATACAGTTATCAACGCAATCGGAACACCGGGTTCTCCGTTTAAAGGGCAACTTACCGGATTAGCAACATTCTCTGATACATTGCTTGGTGTTAATGGCAATGGTAATTTCAGCGCCACTCGTATGTCGTTTATTTTAGGGACACTCTTACGAGCCGGTTTCTTTAAAATAGGACTTACGGTCGAGCAGGGATTGAAAACAGATTTGGCTGGCAATTATAATTTGACCATGTTCTCAAGTTCAGGAGCACCAGATAGTGTAAGAATAGATAATAGAGATAGTGTCCATTTCGTATATCCTGACAGTATATATGGAAGAGCACGATTAACAATAAGTAAAAGTCCTAAATCTACTGATACTATCGGTGGAACGCAAAATATTTCCTTACCCGGTTATACGGAACTAAATTTGGGAATTTCACTTTCTGTATTTGATTTATATGTTGGCGGTACTTTGCCAAAGAAAGGCGAAATTAATACCGGGAAGCTTGGTATCCTTTTTAGTGTTCCGTTATCAATTGTCACTATCAGAACCGGACTATTAGCGTCACTCGATTATTTATATAACCCTGACAATAGTGATACTCCAATAATACCAATTCGTGTTCCGCTTTATTTTGGTTTAGGCGGTTCGGTAAAGACAAAATTTAATTTTATTCCGTATATGCCTAACGCCAAGATTGATTTTGGAGTCAGAACAAATGCGATTCCATGGGCAAGTTTTGCTTTAACTAATGCAATTGAGCAAATAAGCAATGTCGAAAGTCCTTCGGTTTTTTCTTTACTGGGATTTAATTTAGGAGTCAGTCTTGATATATAAACAAAATATATAATTAAATAAATTAAAACAGGGGGAGTAAAATCCCCCTGTTTGTTTAGATACTAACTATTATTCTATTTCATCGCTTCAGCCTTACCAAAAGAACGATTCAAAGCAAAATCATCTAAGGGCAGTGAAGTTTTTCCTGTCGTGACCAATTCTGACATATACTTGCCTAAAGCTGGTCCAAACATAAAACCGTGTCCACACATGCCAGCCGAGATATAAAACCCTTCAACCGGTGTCTTGTCAACAATCGGATTACCATCCGGTGTCATTTCATAGCTACCTGCCCATTGTCTTATTACTTTGAGTTCTTTAAGTCGTGGTACTAATCTTGACATTCTTCTCGGCATTTCAGTAATGAATTCACTCGAAGCCCGCCTGTCATATCCGGGATTATTGGGAACTGGTGTATAGCAACCAATAAAATGTCCGGTTCCGTAATTCTGGATGAAATAACAACCATCAGAACGATAATCAACCAGCATCGGGTCAAATAAACGTTCACAAGCTTCTGTAACCAGACTTTCATGTCTTTCTGGTTCAATCGGCACATCCAACCCGACCATTTTCGACACATGTTTTGCCCATGAGCCTGTAGCATTAATTACTACTGGTGCAAAATATTCTCCACAATTAGTAATGACTGATTTAGCTTTGTTGCCTGAGGTTTTAATTTTAGAAACATTGGAATTAGTGAAAACCTTACCATTTAGTTCTTTTATTCTCTGTAAATAACCATAAGTAACAGCAAATGGATTTGCTTGACCATCAGTCGGACAATATGCTCCTCCTAATAATCCTTCTGTATTAATTCCATTTACTATATTATTACATTCATCTGCTGATATAAAACGAACTGGTAAATTAAACTTATGCTGAATTTGTATGGTACTTAAATACGTATTTTTCTGTTCTTCGGAATGAGCTAAAAAAAGATATCCACCTGGAAACCATTCAATATCTTTACCAAATTCTTTATTCAGTGACGAAAATATTTTAACACTTTCCTTCATTACATTAATAGAAAGTGGATGGGTATATTGTTGCCTTATTCCGCCGATACAGCGACCAGTCGAACCAAAACATGGAAACTCTTTTTCAAGAACATAGACTTTTAATTTCTTCTTTGCCAGATAATATCCGGTTGCGGCGCCTATTATACCGGCGCCAATCACTATTACATCCGCAGTATTATTCTTCATGTGATTTGTACTCAGATAACACTTTTATTGATATAGGTTTCAAAGGCGGTCGGGATGTTGTAATTTTGATTTTACTCATCGGTTGTCCGGTTTTCTGGCTCAGAATACGCGCAATTATCATTGTACAGCTTCGTCCCTGACAATGTCCCATCCCGCAGCGCAAGAGACGTTTTATTTCATCTAAACTGTGATAACCTTGTTCAATAACTTTTATAATTTCTTTCTCGGTTATCTCTTCACACCGGCAGATTATTGTATTCTGTTTCATTAGAAATTATTTTTAATCCGAGTTTTTATCCAATTAAGAGTTAGATTAAATAGTCCGGTTTTAGGTTTGGGCATAAAATCTAATTTTACTTCTTTTATTTTAACTTCCCCTTTTGCATAGTCTATCGCATTCATTAATCCACCTAATGAATCGACTAATTTCCTTTGATAAGCCTGATTGCCGGTCCAGACTCTACCTTGTCCAACTGAATCGACATATTCTGGAGTCAAATGACGACCTTGGGCAACTTTATTAATAAACTGATAATAAAAATCCTGTATCTGTTTCTGGAATAACGCTCGTTCATCATCAGTGAATTTTCGGTCCTGAGAAAAAGCATCCGCATGTTCGCCGCGTTTTATCGTTTCATAATTAATTCCTAGTTTTGAATATAATTCCTTAGTGATAAATTTCATACTGAACACCCCAATTGAACCGGTAATCGTAGCTGGTGAAGCAAAGATTTTGTCCGCCATCATTGATATATAATAACCGCCGGACGCTGCAACTGGTCCCATCGAAACAATAACCGGTTTGGTATTCTTTGCAATTGAAAGTTCGCGCCATATTAAATCAGATGCGAAACCATCACCGCCCGGTGAGTCAACCCGCAGAATAATTGCTTTAACATTTTTATCTTTTCTTGCTTCGCGAATCGCAGTAACTATTGAATTTGCTCCGCAACTTATACCACCCATTAGAATATCGGTCCCGCTTTCTCCTTGCGTAATATCTCCAGTTGCATAAATTATTGCAATTTTGGGCAAATCGCACCAATTATATTCATAATCTTTATCATTCATATAATGCAATGAGGTGATTTTTCTAAAACCCTTGTAATTTTTTCCCAGAATACTATCAAGTTCATCTTCATAGCACAATTGGTTGACCAATTTACTCGCTTTTGCTTCACTGGCTAAAAAGAAACCATGGTTAATCAAGCTATCTACTTCTAGTTGTGACAGGTTTCGGTCCTGCGCAATTGTCTTGGTTATCTGTTCATAATAATCATCAAGCATAGAATTAATTGCTTCACGGTCTGGTTCGGATAATGTATCTTCACTAAAAATTTCCGGTGCCGATTTGTATTTTCCGACCCGTTCATAATCAGCTTCAACACCTAATTTATCCATTGCTCGTTTGAGATGCATTGACCTTGCGGTAATACCAGGAATTACAACTTCACCAAGGGGATGGATAATAATTTCATCCGCATTACTGGCAATATAATATCCAATATTACTTAATTGCGAAGCATAGATAATCAGTTTTTTATTAGAATTTTTAAAGTCTTTTAATGCCGATTTTATCTCTTGGGCTAATCCAAAGCCCATGCTTGGCTCGTCAATTTTAATAATTAAACCAATAATACTTTTATCTTCTTTCGCTTTCTTAATCGTGTTTAATACTTCATAAGTCGTCATATTGACCGAACTACCAAGTAAACTAAATCCTGGTTTCTGGTCGGCAATTGAACCGGATAACTTCATTTCCAAGAATCGTTTTGGGGGTCGAACAAATGTCCTACGCTTTTCAGAATTAAGACGGACATATCCGCCCCATGGTATGGTAAAATTAGTTTTAATTGTTCCAATCCCGAATTTTTCCAGACTAATGCCAGCCTGGATTGAATAATCACCCTTAGTATTAATCTTGGCTTTAATTTCAATACCATTGATCGGTTCCAGTTCCAGACCGAAAGCCGGTTTTTTCCAATTTGCTGAATCAAGAGATGCATCGCAGGTTAGAGTATAGCGGTTTGACCAAGGTCGAAAGCCGATGCCGACAACATAATGGTTATTCACTTTTTGTCCGATACTTTGTACAGTCGTGCCTAATGATAATTGGCGAATTGGACGGTATAATATACCGGCATCCCAAAAATGTTTACTACTGTATTTTCGAAAAGTAGTTCCGAAATACACGCCCTCGGTAATTTTACTTCCCAGACTCAGACGGAAATCATGCAAGTCACTGTAGGCAAATCCCAGTGCACCAACTTGACCGACAAAGGTTGATTTATCCCAGAAACTTTCATTATTACTGAAGTTGTGCAAGTAATATAAGTTAAATCCATGTGAAATACCTAAGCCAGCCGGATTAGAATATACTGCCAAAGCATCATCGGTTGTCGCAACGGATAATGGCATAAACGGTGTGCTTGTTATAATAAAACAAGATAAAATTATTGATAGCATCATTACTCCTATATTAATTTAATAAAACGCACTATATTGTAGTATTTTTTTGGAACGGTGATAGTGATTACCGCACAACGGTCAAGACCTTTTGCGTCAAGTACCTTTATCACATACGCTTTGCAAACTATCTTGCCGTTTCTATCCAGTCCATTGACAATATCACCGATTTTAGGACGCGGTGTAAATTCATAAGGCAATGATATCGATGCCTGTTTCTGGTTGTAGTTCTTATTGACGACAAAGATTGCCAAACCTGGGCAACGGGCAATACAAATCGCACAGCCATTACAAGTATTAAAATTAACCTGAGGAATATTGGTGATACTTCCTTCAATTGTAATCGCTTTTTTTGAGCAGGCGTCAACACATGGATTACACGGTATCTTTTCAACACATTCGACAATAACAACCGGACCTTTGTTAAAGCGTTCTTTTGATGGTATTAATCCATGAGATTTCAAGTCGGCTTCAGATAAAACTCCATCATGTTCATAATTTCTTTTTGTCACACTAAAAATAAAAATTAACTTCCAGTTTCTTCTATAGTTTTACTTTAGTTTAAGTACTGACCGGTAACCAGGAATATCCATAAAACCGTGACCGGAGATATTAAATGCGATAGTTTTCTTTTGACCGGTCTTTTTACATTCTAATGCCTGGTCAATTGCCGCACAGATTGAATAAGCAGATTCTGGGGCAGGTAAATACCCTTCAGTTTCAATGAACATACGGGCTTTTTGAAATACATACTTTTCATCAATTGGATATGCAACCCGGTCGATAAGTTTCTTGTGTCTCAAATAACTAATAATTGGTGAACATCCATGATATCTTAAACCATCACCTTTAATTGGTTTCATTAAGGTTTTGTGTCCTAAGGTGTACATTTTCAAGAGAGGTGTCAACTCACCATAATCAGCAAAATCATATTTATATTCACCAGCAAGATTAGGCGCTGCTTTACTCTGCGCCGCAAGAAATTTTATCTTTTTCCCTTTAGTCAAAACTTCACCAACAAATGGTAAGACAAAACCGCCGAAATTAGAACCGCCGCCCAGACAACTTATCATAATATCTGGATAATCATCAAACATTTCAAACTGCTTTTGTGTTTCAAGTCCAATGATTGTCTGATGCATTAAAACGTGATTCAATACCGAACCTAAACAATATATCGCATTTGGATCATTTTGAGCATCTTCAACACCTTCAGTGATGGCAATACCTAACGAGCCCGGGTTATTTTTATTTTTCTGGTAAAGCGAACGACCAAATTTGGTTCTGTTACTGGGTGAAGCAAAGGCTTCGCCACCTAAAAGCTGCATAAAGTTCTTACGGTCCTCTTTCCAGTTATAAACCGCACGCACCCAGTAAATCGTGCATTTAAGACCTGTGAGTGCTGCACCATAAGCTAAAGCGGTTCCCCATTGTCCAGCACCAGTCTCAGTTGTAACGCGTTTATATCCTTCTTTTTTAGCATAATAACACTGAGCAAGTGCGGTGTTGACTTTATGACTGCCGGTCGGTGAGAAAAATTCACCTTTGTAATACAGTCGTGCTGGTGTGTCTAACCTTTTTTCTAAGTTATATGCCCTGAATAATGGTCGTGGTCGGGATGCCTGCAGATATAATTGTTGTAGTTCTTCTGGGATATCAATCCAACGCTCATTTGACATTTCTTGTTTTAAGCATTCAGCTAAAAGGATTTTTGGCAGATTAGCAAGCCGTGAAAAACCAGTTGGCGGATCTTTTGGCGGTGGAAAATCAGGACCGATATCGGCTAAAATATTATACCATCGTTTAGGTAATTCATCTAAACTAAGATTTACTACCCTTCTCATTTTCATAATTCCTCCATTAAATACTCTTTAAACATATTGTGAATAATAAGAATAAAATTTCTATATGTCAAGACTTCGGCGAGTTATAAGATATTTCTTATTCTTTATTGACGGTATTTTACTTTCAAGTATACTAACACATGCGATTTGGTTTTCATATATCAATCGGAAAAGGTTTTAGAAATGTTGTTGAACAAGCAACAATAAGACATTGTCAAACTATCCAACTTTTTTCCCGTAATCCACGGGGATGGAATTTTGGAGCACTTGATAAATGTGATATATTAGAGTTTCAAGCTAAAGTTAAAAAAGCAGATATCAGTCCAATATTTGTGCATATGCCATATTTACCAAACATAGCATCTCAAGACAAAGATTTATATAGAAAATCTCTTGCTTCTATAATTACCGAATTAGAACGGTGCGAAATTATCGGGACCCAGTTTCTGATTATGCACATTGGCAGAAGGATGGAGAGTTCTGAAAAACAGGCGTTAGTAAAAGTCAGCAAAGGAATTAATACCTCATTTCGTAAAGTTAAGAATTCAGTCAAGTTACTTTTGGAAAATACTGCAGGTATGGGTTCAGAAATTGGTTACAAATTTTCACACATTCAAACAATCTTTGACCAGGTAGAAAATAAAGACCGCTTAGGAGTTGTACTTGATACTGCGCATGTTTTTGAAGCTGGCTATCCGATTCATACCAAAGAGGGTTTAGATAAAACTCTAAAAGAGTTTGATGAGTTAGTTGGGTTAAAACGATTATATCTACTACATCTAAATGATTCCAAGACTGATTTTAAGTCAAGAGTTGACCGACATTGGCATATTGGCGAAGGCAAAATTGGACTAGAGGGGTTTAAAAATATCGTAAATCACCCGCTTCTTAAACATCTTCCTGGTATAATAGAAACTCCCCGAAAAGATGTAAAAGAAGATTTAAAGAATATCAAAGTGATACAAAATTTAGTTAAAGCTTAACAAAAGAAACAACTTACTAAATGCTGATATTAGAGTTAGATAAAACGTTGCCGATTGTAGTTTAAAAATTATTCTCTTAAAACATAGATTCAATAAAAGAATATCTTGCTTAAAGCAATAGGTTACTATTGGCAAAATGAACTGCCTTGATTTTCGTCTTCCCAGACCTCGACTTTGGTTACTGGGTATCGCTTCCTAATCACATCAAAGAAATATTTTGCTAAGTTTTCAGTGGTTGGATTGAATTTATAAATATCGTTTAAATACTGATGGTCTGGTAATATTTTGTTCAGATAATCCTTTATTTCTCTAAAATCGTAAAGAAGTTCTGATTTCCGTAATTTTTTTCCTGCAATATAAACAACTATTAAATAATTATGACCATGTAATTCCTCACACTTTCCCTTGTATTCTCTGAGATAATGGGCAGCGCTGAACTTCTTTTTGATTATTATTGTATATGGCATAATTAGACTAATTACCAATCGTTAAAACAAAGCCGGTGGGCGGATTCGAACCGCCGACCTACGGTTTACGAAACCGTTGCTCTACCAACTGAGCTACGCCGGCATTATTAACTAATAACCTATTGCAAAAAATAAAAAGCCTTTTATCTTGTATAGACCATTTTCTTGGTAAAGTTCTGCTTCGGTGTCTCAAGGGTGTAGAAATAGATTCCATCCGCTACATTACGATTGTTCTCGTCTTTGCCATTCCAGGTTAGGTTGTATCGACCGCGTG
>CAIPLT010000059.1 GCA_903865935.1 Caldifarciminota bacterium | reverse complement strand
ATTCAATATCTTATCAACCGCTGGAATATTCTTTAATATCTCCTTATTACTCTCTTGGCTCATAAAAAAGTTTTTAGGTGGAAGTTTTTAAAAATTAAGCCACACTTAGTCAATTTAATTATAATTTATACAATTATAATCTTACTATTCATCTAATATTTCATCATCTCTATATACCATTTTAGCAGAACTTTCATAATCATACGCGATTTTCATTAATAAAGCAGATGTTCTTGGCCATGACAGTTTAATTTTATCAGCTTGTTTTTTATAAATTTCAGCATGTTCGCTTTCTTTCTCAGTAAAATCTTTTAAAGATCCAAAACTTGAGCCCTGGTGATTGTAACATTCAATAACTATGCTAGATTCCATTTTTCTACTTTTAACGGTTTCGATTAGTTCTCTAACTGATTCATGAGGCCATACGCCATCATTCCCAGAAGGTGCATGTGAAAGTATCTTACCGATCTCAATATCGCAGCCAATTATTCTATTCTTAGAAGAGCATTGTGTTCTGACATTATTTATCCAATCTAACAATTGTTGCTTATCTATTCCTCCTGCATCGTTTTGTCCTGGGATTCGATTTATTAATGACAATATGTCATAAGCATTATTTGCTGCATTTTTGATTTGTTCTTGAGATAAACCTGCAAACTCACCATCTATTGGAGGGATTGCTTTATATGCTCGACAAACAAGATAAACAAAAAAATCTGGATTTGTTATAGCATGCTTTATCAAAGTTACTGGTTCAATAGTTCTATCTTGAAAGACGTGTAAATACTTAATTTCAATTAACATTAAGCGTTCACAATCAATGGCTGGACTGTTTTGTAGAAATCTGATAATTTCAATTAGATTATAAGGCGCAAGAGTCGTAGTCATATTCATACCTCTATCCGATGACGCTGCGGCATGTTCAAGAACTCTTGCAAGTAAGTCGACATCACACCCGGTTTTTAAATAAGAACGCAAATAGTGTGAAGCTAAATCTATTGCTGTATATGGTCGATTATATACTAATAATTTTTCAATTACATTTTCAATAAAAGTTTTATCTTTCTCGAAAATATAATATGTCTGAACATTTTCCCAATAATACTTTTTTGCATTGTCGCCTAAACTATTAACCAATTCATATGTTTTTTTATTCAATGAAAGCCCAAGACAGAATTCAGCTTTTGTTATATCGTCCCAATCTTTAAAGTATATATTCTTTGTTTTTTCTAACCAATCGGGGTTCCTATCAAATTTGATTCTGGCGTATGTTTTTGCCATTTCTTTGTGCGGCTGTTTATTTGAATGTAATAAATCTAATATTGTTTTTTCTATTTCTCCTGACAATTCTAAAATACCAATGCTGTATCCAACAATGCCTGGACTTTTTACCGATTCTGACAACGATAATATTCCCTGAACACCTAATTTACTAACAATTTCTTTTAATGCAGCTGTGCGCGTGTATTCAAGTAACTTTTGATGTTCTTCATACTTTAAATTGGGTTTTAAATTTATTAACGCTGGGTAACCGTTATCAAACAAATACGCATACTTCTTTATTAAATCAGTAGGGGAAAATTTATCGTAAATTTCTACTAACGCAACATCTTTTTCCTTTGATAAAGCCCATTGCACATCAGAATGTTGTCTGTGAGTACTAATTATTGATCTTAATTCATTGTGAATTGAATTTCTTACAGGATCGGGAAAATCATTAATGTTTCTTTTCATTAGTTCATCAACAATAATTCTGAAATGTTTGTCTGGTAATCGCTCAATATTTTTAATTAATTCGGGAAAACAAATATTAGGATTATTTAATGCATGGTTTACTATCCTATCCGCAATGGCTGAAATAGATTGGTCAGTATTTGTAACTCTTATTGGCTCTCTTTTTACCCAATCCCTGTATTTAGGCTGTGATATAAATGATACGAATCCTCCCCCTAAAGTAATTAACTCTAATAATAATTTCCATCCAATTTCAGGTTCAAACTTTAATATAGTATCAATTACTGTTAATCTTTCATCTAAAGTAGCATTTGTTTGAGGTAACCATAATGTAAAAATATGTCTTAAAGATATAAAGGGGCGATTAGCCCATTTACCGCCGGGGTCCAATTTATCAAGTTTAGCTAAAATTAGAGCAACACGTGCTAAGTAATCTAAATTCCAGGAAAGAGATTCAAGAGCCCAAAGTAGACCGGCATATGCACATCCCCCCAAAAACCCTTCGTCAATAGCAAATAAACTAATTAGCGGAGGTTTATCTGTATTTAATTCATTTTCGACTATTTCTAAAAAACCTTCAGGTGATGCTTCTGCTAATAACGGTAACTCATTTCGTAAGGAGTACCATTTCATGCCGGACATATTTGTCAGTAGTTTCCTGACACAAGTAGAAACCAAATCCTGTACAGTAACATTTTTTACATTCGTACAATCGACCCCATAACTTGCCAACATAACCAACATTTCTGCAACATTACGTCTGAGTTTTTCTGAATGTTTGGGCACTTTTCCATATAGTGGAGCTGTCAACTTATCATCCGGCTTCATTTCATATCTTGGATCAAGCTCACTTAATGTTTCAATTGCGGCATCTAAGAATCTTACCAATATCTTCTCGTTAATGTAATTGCTCAGCAATGCCCACGCATCTTCTTTTGAAATAATTTGCCAGAAATTACCTGATTTTCTCACAGGCGGGTCGTCCATTTGAACCCATTTATCTAGTTGTTTTTCTACTTCTTCATAAGATATGCCTGCAATTTTGCTGAGTTTTTCCTGGTCATGCGGGTTTTTTGCATCCCATGCACCAGCAAATAATATTGCCAATGTTAATTCTGAGTATTCTATTTTTGACCATTCGGGAATTTTTTTATCTCTTAGTGATAGAGCAAGGCGTCTTCGGATAGGCAATAAATCACCTCGGCTTGATTTTATAGTTTTTTCTGCAATTTCTTCTTTAAGTCCCATTTTTTTAAGTGCTTTGATTAGAGGTTCTTTATTGAGTTTGGCAAGTTCTATTCCGTCTTGTTTCTTATCAAACAGGTATTTTGACTCGGGAACAATAATGATATGATATCTCGAAGCTGCACCTAAATCATAATAATTTTCAAACATTGGTATAAGTATATGGGTTTTTTCATAATCAATAAGTTCGTCCCATTCACGTGGATCTTTAATAATTAAAATACGCGGAGTAAAAACTTTCCCGTATTCTATTATTGATGCTAACGTAAATGCATATGCTTCTTCCTTCGAATCCCCCCAGACAGGTACAATTGAAGGGCCTTTTTTTAATTTGCTGATAAATTCATTTGCCTGTTCTGTCCTTCCGGCTAATACTAGACCAGGAATTGATGCTGGCTTGGTATTATGACGCCATCTTTCCCATGCTTGTTCAACATCTAGTGCCCCAGTCGGTCTTTTGCCGATTATTCTAGCAAACCAACGATGAACTGCGGGACACTCTTTAAGCCATAATTCAAGGCTGTCAGCATTTAATGCTCTAACTTCGTTCCAAGTTTTTCTATTATTTTTCTTTTGTTTCCAAATATCATGATCTTTCCATTTTAATGATGTAACATAAACAAATGTTGTATTCTTTTTATCGATACCCCTTGAATTTCTTGCACGTTTTGCATAATCCTCATTTGCTTTTTTATTAATATTTTGGTTGGTGCTAAATTCCCATACTGAATTTCCAATAGGTACAAAAATATTTCCTTGGTTTACTTGTAATATGCCATCCCAACCACCAGTCAAAATACTATCACCCACAGGAATCTGAATGGAAGATGGCTCAACTGATGCCAAAATTAATTGTCGTACCAGGAGTGGAAGCTTTTCTTGTGCTCGTCGAAGGTTTTGTTTCGTCCACACAACAATGTCTTGAGCAGTTACATACCAACCATCAGACATAATTGTTCTCTTTTAATAAATCTGCTTGTACCATAAACCTTTCGCCCTATTTTAATAAACATCTTTATAAGAGTCAATATTGTAGTTATCTTCAGAAATAATCTTACGTAAACATCTTGGCGACACAATATAATTGATAGGTCCCACATTACTCAGATAGATAAATTATTCTGAATAACATTTATTGTGTGCCCCATAAAAGCCTTACGGGAGTTCAATTTTTTCTTATGGGGAATTATGTTGCCTGTTTTAAGCCATAAATAGAGCTCTCTTTAACGCATCCTCAAAATCCTATTTAATGCCATCCCTTAATTTCACTACAGAGAACAACAAAATATAAACACGGGTAAACACAGGGAAACTCCGGATTGGAGATTGGGTGTTAGGGGTTGGGATTTGCATGGTTTCAGTGTCATTCAGTGTTCGCCCCGCCCCTATTTCCTGACAAGGTTACAATCAATCACCGTTTCATCTTACCGCAACAACTCCGTAAACAATATAACAATTGGGTGGTCGAATCGACCACTTGTGACTCTTTGTCACTAAAATTACGGATGGTGCCCCACAATTTAGATGAAGACTATAATCCTAATTTAAGCTGTTTGTGATAAGTATTGCTACATATATTAAAAAGAAAAGAACAATAATTATATATGAAACATGCCGTACTGGAAGCAATCGACCCCAACAACTCATCCGAGATCGCTCCTTGATACCTCCAATCATGATTGCTGCTCCTTCTTTGCTGTGTGCAAATTTTTCGCCACGAGAGATGGTCTGGATGGGTTCGCTTAAATACTGCTCTTCTATTTCACGGGATGACTTTATATAATAGTTGAAGTAATCAAAACTACGCTTTATCACTAGGAACCAACAAAAACATAAGATCATTCCAAAAACGGGCATCACTATTAAGAATACTGCTAAACGACGTAGTACGGTCATGGACAATACGATTGATGCGATAACGATACTATTAGCTACTAAAAAGGCGTTGAATTGAGACCATAATGTTTCGCCTACATTAACCCACAAGTTCGTTGCTACCTGATAACCAACTCTTGCATTCTCTATCTTAATTTGGTCTTCCAGCTGTTTCAACTCATCATGCTTAGCCATATTTTCTTTCTCCTCAAAGATTGTCGCATAACTAATTTATATACTATAATGTCGTCTTTTATACCGTTTTGTCTAACATCACTTAAATGTAGCATAGTTTAGAAAAACATAAAGTCAAGTTTCTTTATTTAACTTAACAGGACGCACTTGTAAGGTTTGCAAGTCTGGTAAAGTGACCTTTATAAGCGTAGCCACACACACGCTATTAGCTGGTGTTTTTCTCTAAATATTCTTTTTTAATAAAATTTTCTAACTCTTTCACAAATTCCTGGGTTTTGTAGAGAAGTTTACTTAACTGGATAGTGTGATTACCGATGAAATAAGTAATCAAATCAATATCCATTTTAAAATCCTTACCGACTGGGTTAATTGTTTGTAAAGAGTATTTTCTAACATAACCTGGTACTACTGTTCTCGTTTGAATTTTTTTCGTGTCAATTTTAATAGCATAACAAAGATACCCCAATGGAGGTAGTGTCTGAGCATGGAGGTTGTCGATTTCACGATCATAATGTTGAATGAAATGTCTTGCATTTTCTACTTCTTTCAAGTCATTAAGTATTAATTTTATCCAAGGACTTTTCTTCTTGATTCGTGGACAGCGAGAAAGTATACAGTACAGTCTATTAAAATTATCAATTATATTCCATGACTCAATATTTAACGATTCTGTTGCGATATTTTGTTCATTTGTAATAATTAAATCAAATAACCTGGAATAGCTAATTTCAAGCATCCTGGTTATTGAAATTATTGCTTCAAACCAGTACAATTCTTTTTCACCAATTTTATTAGTAGGTAAAGAGTGTAATATTGATTCGTTAGGTAAAATCATGTTTGAATGCATCTGTGGATACTTCACTAATTTTTCTAGTCTTGATATGTTTCCAAATTTATCATCATTTAACATCCCCTAAATATACCAATGAGCTAGACAAAGTCAAGTTGATTTATTCGCATAAAAATAGATGGCTAATTCTTTGCACTAATCCTTTCCGCAGAAACAGGATGAAATTACAGATTGCGCCGAGGGTGAACTCTGCATGGTATATCTCGGCTTGGACAGAAATTGATTTATAAGCATGCTGGCAAACTGAGTCCGCCGTCATTTTTAAAATCGGCGGGTTTGTTTAAACGTGACCTGATTTGGCTCAGTTTGGCACTGTGATGTGGGGTTTTATACCCAAATTTGACCCTTGTACGAGGACGAAACTGTGCATAAGTTTGCATACTTTCATCCTTTTGCGGGAAAATCCCTTGTAATTAGTGTTGTAGCTAAGTAGTTTGTATCCAACCCGTTACATATTCAGGCATTGAAACACAATACGTTATAAGTCAAACGCAAACTTATGCACAGGAATGATAAGAAATACACGGGTTTTTGGAAAACGGGCTGGTGTGGTCCGGTATTTACGGGAATTTTACGCGCGTCTTGGAAACTTCCCGGAGTTTTTAGGTTCGGTTTTCGGGTGCTGTTTTGTCCAACAGGGGCTAAGTGAGGTCACAATTATAGAATGGGTAAGAAGGTGCTTGCTTGGATTAAAACTTGCCTATTCTTAAAACAAGGTGGTTGGTTGGGGTGTTGTTGGTGGTGGCAAGGATATTTAACCGAGGCATGTGAGTGGCGGGTTGGAAATATATAGTGAGTTAAGGGGGTACATGTTGACACAGGTTGATTGAGTGGACACCGAAGGTGTTTTACATTGAGGCGGGTCTGACAAAAGGACACAAGGTGCTATCATAAAGCTGTGAAGCAGCTATTGAGTTTAAATAAGGATCTGGCATGAAATGGCAAGCTAACAAAGAGCTGGACTCGTTAAAGAGATTTAAAGGTTACCGGCATGACGGCAACATCATACATAAGGATTGTGGCGGTCAGGTGATGGTGGACGCATCGGTGAGCAGACGTTTGCCGGTGGGATTTGGTGACAAGGGTGATGGCAAGTTCTCGATAGATTATGTGGTGGTTAGGTATTGGCGCGGTACTTGTTTGAAGTGTGGAGCAGACGGACTATTCCAGATGCCTGGCGGTCGAAGATTAACAACTAGACCGGCAGGTATTAATAAAAAGTTAGATAAAGCCAGGAGGCGATCTTGAGCAAATCTAAAAAAGAGTATTTGTTAAGATTGTTACGGTCCGTTAAATGGGACCTGGAGAATCAGCAGGTTACGAAAAGCACGGTTACAAAAGTTGAAGCGGTTATGGAAGCGTTATGAACCAATTAGCAGAAGATAAAGGTTGTATGATTCAGAGTCATTGTATCCATTGTGGTAGACCTTTGACCGTGACTCGTCCGGCGGTAGAGATGCTATTGGGTGGCGAGTTGTGCTATGAGTGTCTGGGTGAGTTTATTATGTGGGTTAATCCGATTAAGATGCGGTTTGTTAAGCCGGGGACGAACGATTTGGATGTTAACAGGGTCCGCGCAGAGTATGATAAGAAATTTGGTGCCCGGAAGCTAGGAGCAGGAAAATGACGATTGTGGAACAGATACCAGATTGACAGATTGAAGGTATGAGTAGAAACACCGGATATCACGAAGTGTTATCGGTAAGCCAAAGATCAAGTTTTCCGGGAAGGGACAGGGATTTCTACAAGACCGGGAGAAGCTATTTTCTGCTTGTAAATTACCAGATAAGTTCATTACAACAATGGTTCGAATAATTTATTGAATTATTGAAAAAGAAAGGACCCCCTCCGCCAAATTGTACAAAAATGCATGAAAGAAATTTTGTGATATTGCGAATACAGATTAATCAAGGGCTGGCGGGACGCTATTTTCTTATAAATCTTAAAAAATAACTTGACAGACTTTTCAAGTATGATATTATTAATAAATGAGTTTTACTAAAAAAACTTTTATTGCATTACGGACACTTAGTAAAAATCATTTATGTGAAGCCACGAGCACGAAAATAAGTGGTTTCAAAGATTGTTAAAACTTAGAATAACTTAAGTTTTACACAGTCTCCCTTTTTTCACTTGTGTGGCACCACAAAATTTAAATATAAATGGGGGCTGGTGCAACATGAAGTGAATTTTTTTAAGATATTATTTAATACTCACAATAGCAAACCATCACATATTATAGGGGTTGCTCTCCATAATGCATTAGTTTGCTTTTTTGTTCTGAACGGTTTATACCGACATCCTAATTTAAAACAATTCCCAGCATTATTACTCAAAGATAAAATAGCAAGAACTTTTCAGGTTCTTATTTGTTTTTTTGTGCGGATCCAGATACGGTTTTTGCAAACTGTCGAATTGGGGTAAGGAGATATTATGAAATATACAATAATTATTAATCAGGTTGGTATCGTTAGGGCGGGGCTAATTGATAGAACCGATGTTAAAGACTGGGTGCTATTGAACTTTCTAAATGATTTCATAGCGGATCCAAACTGCAACCGCGTTGTTTATCAAAACTATGAGTTCGTGCGAGTAAATTACAACGACTTAATATGGGCTTTGCCGATTCTTAGTATAAAAAATAAAGCCGCAATATCCCGTCGCTATAAAAAGTATAAGAAGCTTGATCTGATTATGACCCAAAGAACGCGAGACGGGTCGTTATTTGTCGCGGTTACTGAGAAACTAAAACATATTATTGAAGATAAAACCTGTCCTTCGGACATAAGAAAGAGTCGATACGTTATTAAAGACATACCTTACCCTGGAACGAAATTGTCCTCGAGTGCATCCGTTGATTTTGATACTATGGCGGGAATAAGACAAAGGCGGTTACAACCATGATTTTATTTAAATTAATACTACAATGTTATCATCCCGAAGGTTGCGAGGAGGTTGTATGAAAGCGGGGCAGGTCTTTAATCCCTACAAAAGGTTTTTTGGCTCTATGATTCCAAACTGTCTAATGCGATATAACTTCCTTGGTCCATCAGCAAAACTTTTATGGGCGAGATTAGCACAATTTAATGGAAAAAACGGAAAATGTTATCCGTCCGTGCAAACTTTAAGCGAAGAGCTCGGGGTTTCTAAAAGACAAATAATGCGGCTACTAAAAGAATTAGAAGATAATCGCTTTATTTTACGACAGAGACGGAAAAAAGACGGTAGAAACAGTTCGAATCATTATTCGTTTTTGTGGCACGAGTGCTTTGAGGCGGCAAGCTCGGACATGGATGTCACTGGGGATAAGGACACAGATGTCCCTAAGGGTAATGAAGGAAATGTCACCCAAATAGATTCAGATAGAATAGAATCATTTGAAGATTGTGATGAACACAGTTCATCAGCAAACCCATCTATTTGTAATGAGAGAGAATCTACCTCAATAAATAATGTACCGGACGAGGAGAATGATCCGTTAGCTAAGACGAAAGAGAATTGCGCTTCAACTCATAATGAAAAGCGAAAAGGCGGAACATCCCCGTCACAACAAAAGAATTCGGATCTTAAGCGGGTGAGGATTGCACATGAGAAACTTTGGGTAACTATTTATCCAGATAGCATATATCCCGAATGGACAGGGAAAGATTATCGTGTGGCGGAGGCGCTTATTAGGAAGTTAACATCAGTTGACCGGGTTGAACAGTTATTTAATTATATAGCCCCTCGATGGTCGGAATATAAAACTAAGTGGCGGGTCGATGGCCCTACCATGGAGGTGATTTCATCATATGGTGCTGGTTTGATTGGTGAAATGGATATGTATAATGCCAGCATTAAAAGAACGCAAGATAATAGGATAAATCAGTCGCAGGACACCGGCGGACACGCCCGTGAAGTGCAGCGGATTAATCCGGAGGAGTTAGCAAATGGATTTAAAAGAAAAGCTTAAAATATGGGAGTGGGCTCGAATTCCGAGTCGTTATTGGACAGAAAAAATCGAAGTCCCTAATAATGTAACTGTCTTTCGTGATTTCAATAGAGTTCTCAAAGAAAAGTCGGGAATTGTTTTTTGGAACAATGATAATGTTGATGTAGCTGTTACTGCATGTGGGGTTTTAAGTTTAAGAGTGGTTTTAATCGAGCAGCCAGGATTATTCTTAAATGCCTTTGAGTTAAGCAGCGCAAAGATTGATAAGTTTGAAGAAGAAATCACAATTTGGGAAAAATGCAAAAGTACCGACTTTTTAGTCATAGATGGCATTATGAGAGCTGGGTCAAGTACGATTATGAAACAAGCGTTAATCGAAATCCTTTGGCATCGATTCCAGTGGCGATTGTTTACCGTTTTAGATATTTACTGTGATGCGGATAATATACAAGAACTACAGACGACCATTGGACCTGCGGCAGCCAATATTGTAGAAAAAAATTACTTAAAGGTAAAGGTGTGATATGATAGAAAATTTAGATTTGGATATGGAGTTAATCGGAGGGCTATTAAAGGAGGGAAAAGATGGAATAGCTAAGATCAAAAAGCAGTGCTTTAACGCAACATATCTGCTTGCCAAATATCGTAATGTGTATAACTTTATAATGGATTTCTGGGACGAGTTCAATTCAATGCCTACAAACGATATACTACTTACTAAATTTAATATTAATGTTGTTCAGACAGAGAAACCATTGGATTTTCTAATTGATGAGTTGTGGAATCGTAAATTACATAATGAGTTAACAACACACACGGGTCGGTTAATAGATATTTTGAAGGGTAACAATCCTCGCGAGGCACTTCGGTTAATAGAAGAGTTTGTTTCCGACATAAGACGCGCCAATATCCTACGGACTAACGTGATTGACGGTTTAACTTTAAAAGATGAAATTAAGGATTCTTATTTAAAAGCAAGGAATGGAATAGTGGGAATAGAGACGCCGTGGAAGACTTTGAACATGGCAACTATGGGGTGGCAGAAAAATGAGATCTATGGTATCTTTGCCCGGACTAAAATAGGAAAAACTATATGGATGATTGTTGTAGCACATCATGCGTGGAAGAACAAACACAAAGTATTATTCGTTAGCCCGGAGATGAAGCGTAGTACAATTATGAGCCGTTTTGTTGCTTTAGATTTACAGGCGAATTACAAGCGGTTACGAACAGGACAATTTACTGGTTGTGAAGAAAAAGATTTTTTTACAAAGCTAGATATGTTAAATGGTGAGTCGTTTTACCTGTTATCACAGGATTGGCAAATGGATTTAAATTCTATTCAGGCAGCAATAGAGCAGGTTGAGCCCGAGCTGTTGATGATTGATGGTATTTATTTGGTCCGTGGTCCGGGTGATAATTTAACTGAACGTATGGAGTATATGGCAGAAGCTTTGAAGAAGATGGTGGATCATTATAATATTCCAATTATCATTTCGAGCCAGCTCAACCGTTCGGTTAAGCCGAATGCTAAAGTAGCAGAGGTGTCAGCCATTGCTTTAAGTGATAAATTATCGTGGTGTATGGATGTTTGTTTAGCCTTATTGCAAGACTCGGATCTGAAAAAATTTAAGAAAATGCGGGTTGCGCCCTTAGTATTAAGGGATGCGGATGATTTTGGTGAAATAATTCTTAATTGGAATTTTGAAAAGATGGATTTTAGTGAGGTCGCAGCGGCGGATAATACGCAAGATAATATTGATAACCCATGAATTTATCGTTTGCCTTGTCTTTATAGATATGGATCGTGCAATGATTGAAATGGTTTTACACAATATGGGTATTGACGTTGTCCGTTTTTACAGTCGGACTGCGATGGCTAAATGTCCATTTGGGAGAGAACACGTAAGCGGCGATGACAATCATGCATCTTTAGCTATAGATGTGAATTCTTCGGTTTGGCACTGTTTCGGTTGCGGTCGGAAGGGTAAAACTTTACGTTCTTTGGTCTGGCAGTGGTGCAAAGTGTTTGGATTAGATTACAAAGAATGGAGAGATAAATGTTTCGGAGATGCACAAATTGAGAGAATAGAAATAGAATATAACAAACTATTACAATCTTCTTATGAAGCCAACGGGAATAATCGCAACATCGAAAAACCTCATGTTACTTCAGAGACAATTGATTACTATCTTAAAGCTCATAGTGGTAAAGCACCAAGATATGTTATAGACAGAGGTGTAACTTTAGCCGTATGTAAAGGAGCATTGCTGGGATATGATGAGAGAAGACAAGAAGTAATCTTTCCAATTCGAAGTTTACCAGATGGGGAGTTAGTCGGAGGCATGACACGTGGAATCCAGAAATCGCCAAATTACTTTTTAACACGAGGGTTTAAGAAGACCGTGTTGTATTTAGAGTATGAAACATATAATCGCCCCTTTAGGGCGCCTTTGATTGTGACGGAAGGTATCTTTGATGCTTTAGTGTTACGGTCGTATGAATATAACGGCGTCGCAATTTTGGGCAGTAGCATGAATGATGCTCAGGGGATAAAAGCATTAACATTAAGCCAACAAATCAGTGGCGCGTATAATGGATATGATGTTTCAGTTGTGGTGATGATGGATGCAGATACAGCTGGTTTGGCAGCAAACCAGTCAGCAATTAAATCCTTACAAGAAGTACACAAGATTTTTCCGGTTTATGTAGCACATTTAAAACGTGGAGACCCGGCAGATGCTAGCAGAGAAGAAATTCAGGAGTGTATTGCATCGGCAGAAAAAATATAACTAGAATGAAAGAATATAACTTTATCATAAAAACTATTGAGACAAGGCTTAGATAAAACATAGATTATGGACCGATTCCTTAACGTTGAAGAACTTGCTCAGTTTCTGAATGTCAAGCGATCCACTGTGTACGACTGGGTACACAAAAGTTCAATTCCGCATTACAAACTTGGGAAATTGGTAAGGTTCCGTGAATCAGAAATAGTTGCATGGCTGAAAACTAAGAAACAGAAGACCGGTAAACCAAATGTATTTTTACAATAATCTGTCTGACACACCATAAAAAAATGCTATCATAACACAAATATGGCGCGAATTTACAAAATAAAAAACAGGTGGGGTATGGATTACAATTACAACGGAAAGCGCTATCGGAAAATTGTTGGAAAAGACAAAAAAATTGCCGAGATTGTGCTTAAAAATATTGAAGTTCAGATCACGAAGGGTGAGTATTTCGGTTTAATCGAAAAGAAAAAGATTCTCTTTGAGGTCTTTGCGGAAATGTATCTTGAGTATGCAAAAGTCAATAAGACGCCGAGCAGTTACCGGGGCGACTATCAACACATGAAGGCTGACCTGTTACCTTTCTTTTCTGGTAAGTTCTTAAACAATATTGGTACACGCTTTGTTGAAGAATTTAAGAGTAGGAAGGCTTCAACCGGTAAATTGGTTTCGACAAACCGTTGTTTGGCTTTGCTGAAACACATGTTTAGTATGGCTATCGTATGGGGTTATACAACTACAAATCCTGTAAAGAATGTCAAGTTATTCAAAGAACTAAGAGGCAGAATAAGATTTCTTACGCAATTGGAAATAGAACGATTGCTTAAAGAGCTTAGAGGAACGGCTAGGTCAATCGTTATTGTGGCACTCAACAGCGGAATGCGAAAGGGCGAAATACTGAATTTAAAATGGCGAGACATCGATTTCTATAATAACTATATTAGTATTGAGGTGAGTAAAAATGGCGAAGCAAGAAAGATACCCATTAACGATATGTTAAAACAGGAGTTAATGAGTATACCTAGAAATGGGGATTATGTCTTTTCAAAAGCTACTGGAGAACCTTATGGTGACCCAAGAACAGCATTTGAGAATGCCTTGAAAAGAGCTGGAATCGACAATTTCCACTTTCACGACTTACGACACACTTTTGCATCGCACCTAGCAATGAGTGGAGTTGATATTAGGACTATTGCAGCTCTTCTTGGGCATAAAACATTACAAATGACAATGCGGTATTCGCATCTTTCTCCGGGGTATTTACAGGATGCGGTGTCTGTATTGAGTGAAAAGTACCTGAAAAACGGCACGAGTATAGAGCAACTAGTGAAGTAAATATGTAATGAATTTCTTCTACATAAAATAAAATATAAGTTAGATTTTAATAAATTTGTCTAATATGTGCTGAAACAGAACAGAGCGGGTGCATCAATCGCTTAAATATCAGATTCCAAAGAAAATATTGGAGCAGACACAAAAATTAGCGCTTGCCAATGTATGAAAAAAGTGTATCATATAGTAAGCCTATTTTTGTCCAAAAAGACGGGGTTCACTGCGATTTCTTCTGCCTGAATTAAAGTGCAAGTTAGATTTTAACCAATTTGTCTAATATGTGCTGAAACAGAACACAAATAGTATTACCATTAAAATAAAAGGGCGGGGTAAACCCGCCCTATGACAGTTTTGTTTTCTATTCCACTAAAAGAATTTTTCTGGTCGCTGAGTAATTCGATGATTGCATTTTCAATACATACCCAATCAATACGTCATATAAAAATATTACTGTTATGTTTCAGGCATACTAAATATTATTTTTATTATATTTTCGAATTTAGACTGCTTTTGTAAGCACTACAATATTTTCGAATGTGTTCAATGTCATAAACATGTCGCGCTGTTCTGTGCGGTATTTTTAACATATCACCACAATGAGTACAAAGTTGCCATTTTTTGCCATCAAAGAATTGGTGAACAAAAACGTTCCTTTTTGTCACAGGTTCATTAGTCTTTATAATTCTTTCTATATCACTTACTTTCTCTTCAACTGAATAATCGTATATGCCCGTATATTTTTTTCTATTCATATATTCTCCAATTGTATTTTCACATCTTATATTTCCGACAACAAATTTATATTAGTCATTATTTCGATAGTTCCGGTGACACAATTATTTTCATTCTGCTATCCTTCCGCCAAATCATAACTACAGAATGATTTTTGAATACCACCAGTAACCATAATCACTCATAACTCGAAAGTTATATAATTTTAGCGCCTGTTTTTTTATTTTTCTGTTGTCTTTTCGATCTCGGCTTTAAGAGTATTGATTTCATTTTGTTGTGCTTTTACTGCTTCAATTAACAGTGCAACTAAACGCGCATAGTCAAGCCCTTGAGCATCGATACCATTAGCTTCATATGTAACGATCTGCGGGAAAACTTTACCAACATCTTCCGCAATCAATCCGATATCTTCTTTCTTACTATCTTTCCAGTTAAAATAGACGCCATTTAATTTCTGAACTTTTTCTAAGGGATTATCGATCGGTCGAATATTCTCTTTCCACCTCCTTGAACTATAAACTCCCCAGGCATCAGCAATTGGATCGGTTGGAGAATTCTTTCTTACAGTTAAAATATTACTTGGCGACGTTGTATCGATGCCAACTTTAATTTCAGTACTTGTGCTTCTGTCATAAAAGATAACAGCTCCAGGAAATGAAGTGGTAAAATTACGACCAAAACCAAAAGTATAGTTTGCAAGATTATTAACGTTACTCCCAGTAGCAAATGAGCAAGAACCACTTGCTGTATTTGCATAACCACCAGGAACAGTTGAGTATTGACCTCTTGCATTATTGTACCAACCGCCACTAACCGTGGCACAAATATTAATTGCTTTATTGTTAGTTCCACCACTTACAACCGATGAATCTCCACTAGCATTATTGTGATACCCGCCACCAACCGAGGAACAATGACCACTTGCTGAATCTTGAATACCCCCAGCAATCGTTGCATAGATTCCACTTACTAAGTTTTGATATCCTCCACCAATCGTTGCACTATTATTATTTGCTTTATTATATTCTCCCCCTCCAATAGTTGCGTAATTCCAGATTGCGTTGTTGCGAAATCCACCACCAATTACTGAACCAGTACCACTGGCTGTATCTGAACTTCCGCCACTTATTGTTGCATGTGTACCATTGGCAAAATTTTGCTGCCCGCCACTTATTGTCACGAAATTACCGGATGTCGTATTTAATCTTCCTCCACATATAGTCGACCCGATTCCACTTGCAGTATTTCTAGCTCCACCACCGACAGTCGATGAGTCAGATCTAGCCTTATTATAGTAACCACCGCAAACTATTGCAGCATATCCTGTAGCCGAATCAGAGTACCCACCACCGATAGTTGCATAATCTTTAGTCGCTCTATTTATGTCGCCTCCGCTGATTGTTACATAGTTGCTACTTGCAACGTTACTATTACCACCTGATATAGTTGCTCGCATGCCATTTGCAATATTGCCAACTCCACCACCAACAATTGCGAATTGACCACTAGCTATATTGCCATAGCCTCCACTTACAGTCGTGTATCCTCCGCTTGCAGTATCTGCAAAACCACCAGACACAGTTGCATAGACTCCATTGGCAGCGTTGGTATATCCACCTCCGACAGTTGAATAATTACTACTTGCACTATTGATTACACCTCCGCTAACAGTTGCTCCTAAGGTAGCGCTGTTAGAATTTCCTCCTGATATAGTGGCATAGTTACCATTGGCTACATTTGACTGCCCACCGCCCACAGTTACGAATGAACCGATTGCATTGTTTTGATATCCACCAGCAATTGTTGTTGCATAACCATTTGCACTGTCTGAATAGCCACCCCCGATAGTCGTGTAATCATCGTAAGCTCTGTTTAACTGTCCTCCACAAATTGTGGCATAGTTACCATTCAAAGTATGGCTTTTCCCTGCGATAAAAGAAAAAGCACCTGAATTAACATGTCCTTGTCCAATTGTTGCCTTCCCGGTCGAAATGATATTACCATTAAAATATCCTGCATCGCCTGTTCCTGTATTTTCTATATATAATATCGGTACAGAAAGATTTGCTACGAGGCTGCATGGTTTGGCAATTTGAGGATTTGGATAATTTCCAGTTAAATCACCACCCGCAGGACCTGTTGGCGGACCTCCACTGCCTATTCCAACACTATCATTTCTGGGTACCCAGGCTGCGCCAGTCCATTTGATAACCTGACCAATTGTCGCTCCTGCTTGATTTATCTTTGGCATAGTCACTGAACTATCAAAAATCATGCCGGATGAAATGGCATTAGGCTGCCCTTCATCAACGAACTTTGCACTTAGTGCAGTAGTATCTTTACCCTGAATTTTATTTGCATTATATGCATTGACCGCGACTCGCGCGCTGTCAACATACGTGACGCTTGAGGCTCGCGCATAATCCGCGGTATCTGAATATGGAGCTTTGAAGTTAGTTACTACATCCGCTCTGAGTATTGTACCATTGAGTATTTTATCAGTTGTTACTGCATCCGCACCAAGTTTAATATTCGTAACCGCTCCATCCGCTATTTCACTGGTTGTTAACGCGGGTGTGATTGGTCTTGCCAATGGTGCATAATTGGCGCTGTCCGCTTTCTTGGCTAAATAAGCATAAGCAGAACTGACAATTCTGATTCTTGGCGTCATTGCCGCATTGGGATTAACCTGCATCTCTAAATAACAGTTACCCGATTGCGGTATAGTATCAATAAGAGAGACTGAACCTAATAAAACATTAAATAATCCGTTATGCGTCTGTACATTCTGGGTCTCATTCCAGAGTGCCGAACCGCCACTCGATGTTGTAAATAATCTAAAGGTAATTGAATAACTACTGTCCGTTACCGGATTGCCGGCAAGATTAGTTAGTTTTCCTTGATAGTTTAATAGGTTTGGTATTGTGATTGCATCGGTTTGGATTGGTTTTTTTGTTGTTTGTGTTACTCCGCCC
The DNA here is from genome assembly GCA_903865935.1 of Caldifarciminota bacterium. GTDB lineage: Bacteria > Hydrothermota > Tepidihabitantia > Tepidihabitantales > CAIPLT01 > CAIPLT01. The sequence continues at coordinate 180,104 of CAIPLT010000059.1, read as the reverse complement.
TCTACTGCCCAGATTAGGGTTAAGAGCAGTAATATAACTACTGGAACATATTTGTGTTTATACATATACCCTCCTTCAGGATTTGTTTTATTCTGCAATTTTAAGTTTCTCTATACCTCATCAATAGGAAACAGCACAGCTAAATCGCATATTTTCAATACTATACACATTTATATCTTGTTGTCAATTGTAATATTATTTGGAGTATTGTATTCCAAGCGATATTGTACAAAATGGCTGTTTTGTAATTTGCACTCTCTAAGGTTGTCCCGCATTATTTTCTCCGCGCATATTATATAGTTTCCTGCGCTCTAAAGTCAATCTTTTTTTGCCCACCCGCTTAAGCGATCCGCATCTTTCACAAGAACATTTACACAATGTAGTGAATTTATTGTGTAAAAGTGTATTAAAAAAGGCAGAAATTTGGCAGAATCGGGTATTGACAATAATGGCGATTTCTGTAAGCTATTGAAACAGTAAGCTGGGTCCGTAGCTCAGTTGGTTAGAGCAGCTGACTCATAATCCTTTTAGAGCGATTTTTCTAAGTATCACACATATAGCAATTTAGTAACAAATGCTTATAAACCTAAGCGTTAGCCCGTTTATATTGTTTACGGTGATTATGTCTATTACGGTCTGTTTTGGTGAGAAAATGGCAGAAATTTGGCAGAATTTGTGGATTGGTCACATAAATACCTTTTCTGCTTGAATTAAAATGCAAGTTAGATTTTAACCAATTTATCTAATATGTGCTGAAACAAAATACCTTAATGGTTGATGTAAGAATTTTGGTATTATTAAGGGCGGGATCACTCCCGCCCCTAAGTTTAATAGTTATTAATGGATTATCTGACGAGTACCATTTTCTTAGTCGCATCGTAATCTTTGATCTTTAGTCTGATGAAGTAGATACCATTTCCCACTACCTCATATGCTTATTTTACATTTACAAATCTTTCAATTATTCGTTTTTCTTCAGTTTGTAAGAAGAGAAAATATATTCCTGAAGATAGGTTTTTGGTGTTCAAGTTAATCTTATAAATTCCTGGTTCTTTAGTTTCATTTACCAGAGTTTTTACTATTCTGCCAGAAATATCATACAATTGTAGTGCTATTTTCCCTTCACTGGGTAACGTGTAATGGATAACGGAAAATGATTTTACTATGTTTGGTGTTACTTTAAGAGTTAAGCGTAATGCATTAAGCGTTGTACTTTCCTCGATACCTGTTGAAATAATACTAAATAGCCCATCCGATTCGTCATATTGCCAACCGGGACCATAGGCGATGATTTTGATTTTGCAGGAATCAGAATTTGTATTAGGCACAGTCCAAACATAAGATGTTTCGGTTCCCGGAACACCGGTCACGATAGTCGTATATATTCTGCCATTATCAATTGAATAAAATAAAGACAGCGAATCGCATCTTGGTGGATTAAAAGTCTGCCAGCGAATCAGTTGTTGGGAATCACCTTGAAAAATCTCACCGCCATTTGGACTTAAAACCCGCACTGCTTCTACTTCAAAGACTGATGTTTTGCCACTACCACCAACTACTATTTCATTATAACCATCGTTATTCATATCATAAATATTAACAAGAAGGGCTTCATCAGTTCCGTGGTCTTGACTCCATTCCCAAACTTGCTGAAACTGATTATTGCCAGTCGCTTTGTAAACATAAAGTTTAACTGGGGTAGCCCAGATAATTTCTTCAATCCCATCACCGTCTATATCTCCACATTTACTTCTTCTGCCCGTTGAGTAACTAACATAGTCTTGTTTCTGGGCAATAAATGTCATCTCATAAGTATTACTTGTGATTGCTTCCCACATATAGAGATAGAAAGTACTTGTCATCGCATTACAAAAAGCGATGAAGAATTCTGGTTTTCCATCCTGGTCAACATCTCGTCCATCCCAACAGTCATGAGGATTAGTTAATCCTGACGGATATGGTAGTGAACATACCACAGGATATTGATTATTTCCAATACATTTGCGAATGTAAATTTTAGACAAAGACACTGGGAATGCAATTTCTGTTCTTCCATCCTGGTCAAAGTCACCAAAAGCATAAGTATTCCAAGATACAGGTGGTTCGTTAAATACAAGTTGGTATTGATTGTTCCCTGTATTTTCATAAATTCTTGTACCTTGGTCGCTTGTCTCATAGTACCACCTGAAAAGTATTTCTTTGTTATTATCTTGATCAAGATCTGTGATATAATGTGGAAATACAAAGAAGTCGCCAGGAAGTAAATCAAACCATACTAAAGAGTTAGGATACGAAGACGGAGATTGTCCTTCTTGAACCGTTGTTAGCGGGCGAACAGAAGGTAAACTTTCCGGCGGGAATTTCACTTTATTTTCGCCCACTAGGTCATAACAACTATCGCTATCAAGATAGCCTCCTCCAAATGGATATAAATTTCCGGTTTTAATGCCAACTGGTGGTGTTCCATGAATAGACCATCCAGTATCAGCATAAACCAATTCGTATTTGTTCATTGGTCGAAATTCCCAAATTTGCCAACATATGTAATCGTTAGGTAAAAGAGTTTGGAAAATCAATTCATTTGCACCATTACGATTACAGTCAGCACAGACAATAAGACCTTCGGTTTCGTATAGGGGGCCCGAATTGAGCAACGTAACACGTTTCATTCTTAATTGGGCAAAAAGCGAACCTGAAATTAGAATTGTGAGAAGAAAGAACCGTTTCATTTTAGAAATTGTGGGGCGGGATATTTTCCCGCCCCAGTTTAGGTGCTTCATCTTATAATTATTGCGCGGTCTGTGTTTTGATAATCGCCGGTTTTCAGACGATAGAAATACACTCCGGAAGAAACAGATTTGCCTTGATTATCTTTGCCATCCCAATTAGATGTGTATAATCCGGGTTCTTTATTTTCATCAATTAAGTTCCGTACTTCTCTGCCAGAAATATCATAGACTATTAAACTAACTTTGCTTTGGGCGGGAAGCGAATAGCGGATAGCGGTTTGTGTTCTAAACGGATTAGGATAATTCTGAAACAATCTTGGTTTTGTTAAAATTGTTATTTGACCAGCAGACTGTGTGCCACTACTATTTGTTGTTTCAGGAATTTCGTATTGATATACTATGAGTGGTTTTGCAAGAGCGACAAATTGACCCTGATTTTTGGATATTTCAAGTATTGCTCGGCTATCATTCTGATAACAACTTTTTGGAATCGTAACTTCAATCGTTTCAGCAATATTAGGAGCATACTCAATCGAACCGAGAGGAATGCTATCGATAACAAAGTTCTGTCTGAATCTACCCTGGGCTCTCTGAAATACAACTACTCTGATTTTATGATGATATAATGGATTAAGATAAGGTAGTTCATAAGTGAGCTTTTGGTTGCCAAAATCTATTGGTAATTGCGGATAAGCAATATAACCATCTCGTTGTAGGCATAAAGGAGATTGGATTGAATCGCCGGTCTCGACAGTATAATATTCAAGTTTTTTATCTGGGGTATATGTGTAACGATTAGACATGATTTGATATACGTATTTAGATAGACTTTCTGTCCAAATCGTATTTAAAGATATTTCATATGGTGATTGAGGAGGTGGTTCTGGCACTTCAGCATTTATATGTGGAAATAGCGAGCGAGTCTGAGTATTACTAATATTTACAATATGTGTACGCCAGAAATTAGCATATATTTCTTTATTAACACCATTAATATCTTCCTGGTATGCAGTCGCACCTAATGTACTCATTACAGGATAGTTTGATTCCTGCTCAGTACTGTTTAGACTCATGATTTGCGGGTTGCGCCAGTCATTTATAGAGGGTCTCTCTCGTCGCCATATTTCACCTATATTATTGCCTTCTTCATTCAGACCACGCCAAGAAACAATGACAGCTTGACCATACGCTTCTACTGAAGGATAAGTCGCAGGTTCAGTATAATCATTAAATTGAGACACCCGTAATCTATCAACCCAATTATCTATACCATACATTCGAGTAGAATAATTATCGGTTCGATTTGAATGCGTTATATAATAGATGCGGTCCTGCCCATCTTCATGACGCGTATAAGCGATATTGATGTAATCTCCAGGGGTTATTGCAATTGATGGCTGACTAACATTACCTTCATCTAATATCATATCAGCAAAAGTAGTTCCGGTAGTTTCAAATGCAAAGAAACGAAGTCTATAGCCGCTGACTATGTTATGCGTGTGTGCTACAACATAAGCTAAATCTTGTGCAGGTTGCTCCATACCTTGAGTTAGACCCATTGCCATAGACACACCATATATATATTCTCCGACAATATTTTGCAGGGTCACTTTTTTCCATGTGCCATTTTGTCTTCGTATCGCTATTCGTATTGCATTAGGGACATATGGGGCTGTTCTATCGGGTCTTACATAAACAATCCATGGTTCTTTACCGTCAAAAACGCCAGTTGCAATTGCTGAATAAGAACGTATGTTTGCAGCTCCCAAACTTGTCGTATCAATTAGAACTGGGGAAGACCAATGACTAGCATCATCAGAAAAGGAATAATAGAGTAGTGCTCTGCCATCCGGATTTCCCGAGGCATCCATAAAGGCTTTTCGGAAAATTGTATGAAGCCTCTGTGTTTCAGGCTTACGGGCTAACAAACGTGATTGATTGGCTGCGGTCGCCTGGAAAGTATTTGAGTAAAGTACAGTCGTATCTAAAGTAATTTTAATACTATCTATTAAAAGAGGATAGTTGTCTCCATCCGCATCAATTCCGTGGAAGGCAATTTGTATCGTATCAGTTTCGACAAAAGTGACTTCTTTTGGATTCCATAGCGGGACACTTGGGTCACGTCTTGGGAAAGTAGCAACTGTTACCGGATACGAGGCATTTGGTTTATAATATTCGATTTTAAGTTCATCTGCTGGTTCTGATCCTTCATTAGTATTGTACATGTAGAATCGGACTTTTATTAAAGCGGGTCGAGTGCCGACAAAAAATTTAGGTGAAATAAAACTTGCTTGATGATCCCCTGCTCCCTGTTCAAAAGAATCAACAGCTATATTGGGTTGATATGGTGTGGTACCTGAATAATTGGTACTTCTTTGCCAAACATCAGTATATACATCGGATTTTGATTGCCAGCCCGGAGGTGGAAATTGGATGGCTTCAAAATCTTGTCCCAAAGGTAGAAATTTCTGGACCAAAGGCAAACAATAACGGTAGAAATAATTATGATTGTCTCCGGTAGCGATGTATAATTGTAGTTGACCTTTGCGATTGTCCCATGCCAACAATCCCGTTCCTTCATTTGAACCACCGGTAGTATGAGGTACAACAATCGTATCTTTCCATGCATTCGTTGGAATGTCATAAACAAGAATCGTATCACGGTCACCATTAGGAGCATTACCTAAAACACCATAGATTTTCGTTCCGCCATTCCATATTAATGATGCGCCCGCATTCCAATAACTGATTGGATGAGCCAAATTAATATCCCATGTACGTGATTCTATATTGTAACGCCAAAAATTGAATGTAGTTCCTCCTGAAATCCCATAAATGCACGAACCGGGTTCGTAATAACACATACTTGCTCCTGCTCCAGGAGCAGGTATATTTCCGGGAATTTGCGCTGTCTGCCAATTTGTTCCTTGGATACTATATCTATAAAAATCTCTGCTATTTCCTTTAAACGCATATATCGTGTCTCCACCACCCCAGCAAAGTGCTGCACCTGTTGTAAAGGTACCAGGGGCATTTATTAAAGGAGTCCATCCGTTTTGAGAGCGATAACGGAAAAAATTACTTTGTTGATTACCCGCAATCGCATAAAGAGTAGTACCAACGTTAGTAATAGAACCACCTGGCCCCACCAAAACATTGCCACTCCAAGAAGATTGTTCTGTTACCCAAGTATTTTGAGAAATAGCATAAGCATAAAAAGTTTTAGAATAATTTCCCTTAAGAGCAAATATTGTATCGTTGCCACCATAGCATATACAACATCCGTTTTGCATATTCGCCAGAACGTTTGCCATCCCATACCATGCACCGTTTTGTGCGATTGCCGTGCTAATAAAAATCAAAGTAAATAATATTAACTTTATGTTTTTCATATTTCACCCCGAAAGTTATTATTATGTCATTGTACAGATTAATTACGTAAGGTTCTTATTAACTATCTCTCCTTCACCTTACTTTGAAATATAAGAAGAGATGCGGGTCAGAATACAACGTTCCTCTTGAGTCACCCGATACTCAAGAGGTGCATAATGCCGCATTTGCTTCTCCTGAAGGATTTAACAGAAAACGATTGTATACTAAAAAAGGTAACTTACAGAAGTGTAGAATGTTAGTCATAATGACCACCGATTCAATTATGATTATTAATCTTGTGTTGTCAAGAAAAATCTTCAATTATCTAAAGTCATTTAAATCATATAAATCAATGGTTTCCACTTGATTAATGAAATTTAAAATTGATAAAACTGTTGTGTTTCAGGCGATATTGTACAAATTGGCCATTTTGTAATTTACACTCTCTAAGGTTGTACGACATTATTTTCTCCGCGCATATTATATAGTTTCCTGCGCTCTAAAGTCAACCGTTTTTTTCAGCCCAATAACGAACTGGTTATGAGGTACCGGAAGTAAAAAATTGAAGCAGAATTGCCAGTATAAGGCAGGGTAAAAAACGAATTTCCAACTATTCTATACTTTGACTGAGAAATATTTGAATGCAACCGCAATACTGTTTTTACCTTAACCGCACCAACACCATAAACAATACAAATAATAAGGGTGCGATCCAATTTTATGAGTCGTACCCGTTACTTTCATTTCATTATCGTGAATTTTTGTTATGTATTGTGTCCGCAGAATTGGGTGATATTATCTGTTAAATGAATACATATTAACTAAAAACTTTTTACTAAATATTGTACCAATCTTCCTGAATGCAATTAGCTGATCTGGTGAGTATTTATAGGTTTTGATAGATAAATATTTTAATGCTGCTGGCTGTATAGTCCAATCCGAAAGAATTCCTGAATCATATGTGCTCCAACCCCAAATAAAACTACCCGATTCAAAATCAAACTTTGTTGCCCATGTCTTAAACCCTAATAATTCATCTTTGCTATCATCATCAAAATTGCCAACTATCAAATTATTTCTGTATGGGCGTATTCCTATGACATCATTACCGGCATCACTCCATACCCACTGCCAATTGTCATTTTCAAAACCAAACAAAGTCATCCATCCATTTGGTAAATCATTTCCTAATACTTCATCTCTTCCATCACCATCAAAATCACCAACTATATATTGGTCCCGATAAGGTCTCATATAACTCATTGAATATGAAGGATTGTTAGTATAACCATTATCTGTCTGTACCCATTGCCATTGATTATTTAATCCGAATTTAAACCAAGTCGTCCAACCGTTTGGTAAATCTGAACCCAATAAGTCGTCTCTTCCATCACCATCAAAATCCCCTGCAATTATATAATTGTTATATGGTTGAATATAACTTAAAGGATAAGAATTGTCGTTTATATAACCATAACTTGACTGCCACCAATGAAATTGACCATCTATGCCAAACTTAAAGGTAGTTAACCAACCATTAAAAGGATATCGATTGCCTAGTATATCATCTCTTCCATCACCATCGAAATCACCGACAATTAAATTATGACGATACGGGTAAATACCATCTCCTACTGATGAATTGCCATAATTACTCCAACCCCAATCCCAGTCGCCTGTGGAATTATTATAATATAGCATTGTCATCCAATCCTTTGCCCCTCCTGTATATTGAACGCATAACAATTCATCTTTACCATTACCGTCAAAATCTCCTTTGTAAAATTTATCAAAATTACGAACGGTCCAACCGTCAATAGTATTATTGCCATCGTTAGTCCATTTTTTAGTCCATTGATTATAATTAATTGGTTTAATCATATAATAATGATCTGATGTAGGGTTAGTTATTGTCACAACAGAATACCCGGGAAAAGAAATCCATAATGTATTTATATTGTTATTTGGTGTATTTGAATGTAATACGAAATAACCATTAGCATCTGAAAATGTTATATAACTCGGATATGAAGCTTCAATTTGTTTCCACCCCATGATAAAAGCATTTTCAATCGGTAAACCTTTATCATCAACTACCCAACCTGTCAAATCTATAGTATCATAATTGTGAATATTATAATAACTATCTGGTTTCGAGCAATTAGTCGGATTTGGAATCATTGACCAGAATGATGAGAATACATTTGCTGCTTTTTTATCCGTTTCATTTAGAAAACCGTTAGTTTTTCCATATCGATTTATTAGACCAAAATAAACCTGATAGTATGAATCATTTGTGGGGTCATACCAATTGATATCCTGATATTGCCACCACGAATAGCCTTGACATCCACAGTTAAGAGATTTTTGCATTGTAAATAATGCATAATCAGCTTGATTTTGTTCTGTTCCGACGCTTGGGTCATTAATCGATAAGTCGTTTGTTCCAGTATAACCAGTTTCCCCAATTATCCAAGGCATTTTTATTGCTTTCGCAATCCAATATAGATAGGCACTTATTATATCTTTAGAAGCTTGTAAATCTTTTATTCCAGAATAAAGATGATATGAAATAAAATCTATTGGCATTACTAGCGGATCCCAAGATAATGTGTTTTCAAGACCAATACCAATTGTTATTAAATGATTAGAGTCAAATTTTTTGATCGTATAACACCATTCTGAAACCCAATTCGAAATTTTATATTTATCATTTCTATTCTCAAGCGAATAATTAAGGGATGGTTCGTTATATAAATCATACGCCATTACTGCTTGATTGTTTTTTAAATGACCCGCTATATTTTCAAGATATGTTTTATAACTTTCATGAATTTCCCATGCTTTTGGTGGACCAATAATTAATATGGCTTTTAAATTATGTGAGGCAACTGAATTCAGTAATTGGTCAACAATTGAAAAGTACGATAAATAAGATCCTGTAGGAATTTCAAACATTCCATTGTTATTGTAAGGAGCAATACCTACTCGTATAGTATTAAATCCCATATTTTTTATTCTTGTTAAGTCTTTTCCAAGTTTTATTAAGCTAACCTCTTTATCATTATCTTTACTATAACAATATCTTCCAGGGTCGACAGGGTATCCAGGGTATGGGTAATCCCAATAGTCACTGTAATTCCAGTTTGGAGATAAATAATATGTATTTGTGTTGTAGTCTTTAGTGAACGATATTAAATAATTCAAAACTAAAGGATAATATTTATTGCCGTTTAACTCAAAATTGCTATCATTCACCTTTACATATGCGATTTGACCAAAAATATTTTTTATTAAGACTATAGCAAAAAATGTTATAAGTATGAGTTTTATTTTCATAATCTGCTCCTTAAATGAATGATTAAAAATTTATTTGATTTCATTTTGAAAAAAGATGTGTACGTTTGTACATTATCAAAGAGAAAACACTACAGGTCTCTTCGAACCTATCTTTGGAAGTTCTATCACTAACCTCAACGTCATTTAGCTCACCATTATGCATCCCCACTATCAATAAATTACTTCAAAATACTATTTCGACTACCCCATTTAATTCTATTGCTTATATCTGAATTGTAATAGAGGTTCAGTTTGTGTCAAGTAAAAAAGTTAAAATCTCTTAAAAAGTGTTGTGTTTCAAGCGATATTGTATAAATTGGTCATTTAGCACTTTACACTCCATAAGGTTGTCCCGCATTATTTTCTTCGCGCATATTACATAGTTTCCTGCGCGCTAAAGTCAATAAGCAGTGGTGTAAGTTCTTCCAGCAAGTTACACATTTTTCAAAAAGCATTTACACAACGCAGTGAATTTACTGTGTAAAAGTGTATTAAAAAAGGCAGAAATTTGGCAGAATCGGGTATTGACAAAAATGACGTTTGCTGTAAGCTATTGAAACAGTAAGCTGGGTCCGTAGCTCAGTTGGTTAGAGCAGCTGACTCATAATCAGCTGGTCGTAGGTTCAAGTCCTACCGGACCCACATTAATATCAAATCTCAAGAATTAAATATAAAAATAATGCTCACCTGGCAGGTTCATCGGGCAAAAGAACATCCTAAAAAAACCCTGTTCGCATCGATAATTCTCGGAGTTTTTGTAATATCGATAACAGTTTTATATGGCTTGCCATGGACAATACTGACATTGATTGTTCTATTTGCTTCGCTTAACGCCTATTTTTTGCCGACCACTTATACAATAACCGATACCGAAATTATCATTGATAAGAAAATATTCAAAAATAAACTCGAATGGTCTCGATTTCGCAAATATTACATTACAACAACCGGGGTTGTGCTGAGCCCGTTCACCAAAAAGAGTTTTCTGGATAATTTCCGCGGTGTGCATCTATTATTGCCCAAAGAAAATTCCGAAGCAATAATAAACTTTATAAAAAACAAACTTGACAGAACTCAAGAATTAAAGTAAGATTTGACCAATGGCAAAACCAGATAAGAAAAAAGATGTTAAAAAAGTTAGTACCCCTAAATTGCCGCCTCGTCCCAATATTGTATTTAAACTGAAAAATATTATTCTCTTCGTTATCGGGATTGCGATAATTGCTTTGGGGTTTTTATCACTTGGCAAAGGTTCAACGGTTTTGGCGCCAATCTTGTTAGTAACCGGTTACGTAATTTTAATACCGCTTTCAATTATCATCCGATAATAATGGGGCGTCGAAAACGGACTGACGACCTTTCACAAAGAATTATCTATCCTGATTTATTTTATATAGTTCAATATATTCATAAGAGGTAAAAAAGATATGAAACTAAATCATATCATCAAAGCCCAGCAGTTTGACCGAAAATCATTAGATGATATTTTCTTGGTCGCCTCCCAGATGGAAAAAATCGCATTAAAGGGTGGTTCGAACATTCTGCATGGCAAGACAATGGCGACAATTTTTTATGAGCCGAGCACCCGCACTCGTCTTTCCTTTGAAGCGGCGATGTTAAAACTCGGCGGCGAATTAATCTCAACCGAAAATGCCCGCGAGTTTTCATCGACCGCAAAAGGCGAATCCTTAGAAGATACCATTCGAATCGTTGGCAGTTATGCCGATGTTATTGTATTGCGTCATTTTGAAAGCGGCGCCGCCGAAAGAGCAGCCAAGGTATCACCGGTGCCGGTTATCAATGCTGGCGACGGACCGGGTCAACATCCGACTCAGGCGCTGCTCGATATCTATACAATCAAGAAAGAAATCGGGAAATTAGACGGTATTTCAATTGCAATGGTCGGTGATTTAGCTAACAGCCGAACCGTCCGGTCTTTAGCGTATTTACTGACCAAATATAACAATATCAAGGTTTATTTTGTTGCGCCGGATGTGGTTCGGATGCGCGGCGATATCAAAAACTACCTTACCAAGCACAATGTGTTCTTTGCCGAAGAAACTGACCTGAAAAAAGTATCGTCGCAAGTCGATGTAATTTACCAGACGCGAATTCAAAAAGAGCGGTTTGGTGAAAATCTCGACGACTTTGAAAAAGCCAAAGATAAATATATTATTGATAAGGATATTTTAAAGGTAATGAAAAAGAATGCGATTATCATGCACCCCCTGCCCCGAGTTAATGAAATAAGCATCGAAGTCGATAGTGACCCTCGAGCCGCTTATTTCCGCCAAGCCCAGAATGGTCTATATATCCGCATGGCTTTACTCAAGATGATTTTGGTTGGATAAAAAATAAACCGCCGAAAGACTAAAGAAAATCAGTGAAACTAGTATAATTTATGAATATTAAAAAACAGCACTTTGATAAATTAATCTTGCGAGGCGGTAAATTAATAATCCCAAATAAGCGAATAATCAATAACCCGGGCATCTATATCGAAAATGGTATTATCAAGAATATCAAAAACGCTAAAAAAGATGCGCACGTATTGAATCTCAATGACAAACAGTATGTTTCTCCCGGTTTTATCGACCTGCATTGTCATTTAAGGGAACCGGGTAACATTGATTCTGAAACAATTAAATCCGGCACATTATCCGCAATTGCTGGCGGGTTTAGTTTAATCTGCTGTATGCCTAATACAAATCCACCGATCGATAATCCCAGATTGGTAAAATACATCTATAATCAGAAAAAGAAAGCGGACAATGCGGAAGTTTTGGTGATTGGCTGCGCGACTAAAAACCGTATGGGAAAAACGCTTGCCGATATCGATGCGATGATTTCAGCGGGGATTGTTGCGGTTTCAGATGATGGTTCGCCAATATCTGATAGTGCACTAATGCAAGAAATCCTTGAACATTCTAAAGACCTCGGTATTTTTGTTATCGACCATTGCGAAGTTTTAGAATTATCCGACTCAGGAATGATTAATCAGGGTCGAATCAGTAAAAAGCTTGGATTAAAAGGAATCCCGGATATTACTGAATCAATAATGGTGCTAAGAGATATTGTACTGGCAGAATATACTAAAAGTCGGGTCCATATCGCGCACGTATCGACCAAGAAATCGGTAGATTTAATCCGCTGGGCAAAAAAGCGTCATATAAAAATTACCGCGGAGACCTGCCCCCACTATTTTACTCTAACTGAAGACAACTGCTTAGACCTGAATACAAACTTTAAAGTCTCACCGCCATTAAGAACCAAAGCTGATATTGAAGCAGTAAGACAAGGATTAGCAGATGGCACAATTGATATTATTGCCACTGACCATGCACCCTGGCACCGGTCTAAAAAACAGGTCGGCTGGGAAAAAGCTAAGGCGGGTATGATTGGCTTTGAGACCGTATTCTCTTTAGGTTATCAAGAACTGGTATTAAAGAAATATCTGACGCTCGAAAAATATATCGCCTGTTTAACAACCAAACCGGCTCAAATATTAAATCTAAAAGATGCGGGTAAAATTACTGATGGAACTCCTGCCGCAATCACAATCTTTGATTTGAATAAAGTTTGGACACTATCAAACAATAATATTGTTTCTAAATCTAAAAATTCACCATTTATCGGCAGGAAACTAAAAGGTAAGGTCCAAAAGGTAATACTAAAAGATAAAATTTTCAATCTAATCGGATAATTTTACTCCCCAAAAATTTATCTTTTGTTGTTATTTTAAGAATGGTATCTTTTGTAACTGTTTTTCCAACTTTAGCGTTAAATAACCAACCCCAATACCAATTACCGCGCCGGTCAAAACATCCGATGGATAATGCTCCCCTAAGTAAATCCTTGATAAACCCACTAAAATACCAGCGCCATATAATGGAATTGCATATTTCGGATACTTTGCGCTATAAACTGTGGCTAAAGCAAACCAGCTTGAAGTATGACCCGAAGGAAATGATGAGTCCCAGCGTGATTGGTGCTGTCCTTCAGGTCGCTGACGATTAACAATACCTTTTATTAAAAACGTGGTTGCAAAAGCTCCGACCCAGGAAGTGACGGCAAGTTTGGCCACTTTCTGTTCTTTCCCTTCGCCAAAATAGAACACTGATAGGTTCCCCAAAGCCAAGGCGGTTGGGCTCGATGCATACTCGGTCACTTTCATTACATTGTCCATTGTATGCGATTGCCAATCATTATGAACCGTGTTATAAATTGACTGGTCAACATTTGCCGATAGAAATAAAATAAGAATTCCGGTTAGAATACAACCTCCACCTTCATTTTTTTACTCTTTGCGATATCATTTATTCTTTGTCTTAAGTCCGACTCGTAACCATTGGGTGATTTAAGAAAATTCTGGTAATAACTTATCGCTTGCGGAAAAACCTCTTTTATGCTTGATAGAATTAACGGGATTTTTTTGTTGAGGTAGTTCAGTTTATCAACCAGCACCCGTTTCACTCCAGCCGATTCAAAAGCGTCAAATAAAGAATTAATTGACTTATCACTATCGGAAAAATATGGCAGAACCGGACCAAAGAATACATTTGTCTCAATACCCGCCGACATTAATTTCCTAGCGCACGCTAAACGATTTTCAATCGTGTCGGCATTCGGCTCAAAAATCTTTCTGACATTATCATCAATTGTCGTTATTGATAACTCGATCGAACAGTTTTTGTAATCTTTCAGCAAATCAATATCGCGACTTACCAAAGACGATTTGGTCAATATCTCAAACGGAAAATTATTCTCGATTAGAATCTCAATCGTTCTTCGTGTTAATAGCTTTTCGCGCTCGATTGGCTGATAACCATCAGCGACTGTTCCGATACAGACTCTGCCCGGTCTTTTCTTCTTGATTTCTTTGGATAAAACCTCGGGTAAATTTATCTTGATATCGACAAACTCTCCCCATTTCTCGGTATGTCCTGAGTAATCTCTCATATATGTCGCATAGCAGTAAATACAGCCGTGCGCGCAACCAGTATAAGGATTAATACAATAACTCATCCCTGGGATACCGGTTTTATTAAGGATTGATTTCGCTTTAACTTCGCGAATTAATATATTTGCGGACATATTTGCCGATTACATCAAACTCAATATTTACCCAGTCACTGATTCTTTTATGTTTAAGCGTTGTATTATTGAATGTAAATGGAATGATATTAACGCTAATCTTTGTCCCTTTGATTTTAGCGATAGTCAAGCTAATCCCGTCAATCGCAATTGAACCTTTATCGACAACATGTTTCACGCCATCCTTTGATGACTCGATTTCAACTGCTATTGAATCTTGAGTCTTGTGGATATTGGTAATCTTTGCTTTATCATCTATATGCCCTTGCACAATGTGTCCCTCAAACCTCTCGCTTATCATACGGGCGCGTTCCAGATTAACACAACTGCTGGTTTTTATTTGAGCAAGCGTGGTCGTTTTTAGGGTCTCAGCTACAGCTTCGACCTTGAATGTATCTTTTTGTGTATCAATAACCGTTAAACAACACCCATCAATCGCAATGCTGTCCGACGCTTTCAATTCTTTGCCAAGCGACGCCTGGATTGTGAAAATGCGATTACTACCTTTTGTTTCAATTCTCGTAATTTTACCGATTGACTCAATTATGCCGGTGAACATATGCCTCTAAAATAAAGTCCTTCCCGCTGCGAGAAATTTTATAGTCTTTCAGTTTTAACGCAGATTTAAGTCCGTCAAGGCGGAGATAGTCGGAAAATGATATCCCTTTGCCTAAAATCTTCGGCGCGTATATCAGATAAAGTTTATCAACCACACCGGACTGTAAAGCCGAACTTGCGACCTGGGCTCCGCCTTCAATCAAAACCGATGCGATATTTCTCTTTGCCAGTTCCGACAGGATATCATCCCAGGACAGAAGTTCTTCCTGGTCTTTATCAACCCGTATAACCTCAAGGTTTTTCCCCTCGCTCAATAATACCGAACGGCTGTTTTTATCGGCAAAAATCAGTATTGGGCAAATGCCCTTCAGCACATTGGCATGCGGTGGAGTTGTTAAATTTGGATCTAAGATTACTCTGATTAATGTTTTCCATGGTGCAATACGGCAACTTAACTTTGGATTATCCTTTAAGATTGTATTGATGCCGACTAAAATCGCATCAACCTGTTTTCTTATTTCCTGACCGAACTTTCGGCTTTGTGGGCTGGTAATCCATTTTGACTCACCCGAACTCGTAGCAATGCGACCGTCTAATGATAAACCTAATTTCAGAATGACAAATGGCTTATTTGTTTGTGAATATTTTAAATATGATTCATTCTGCTGTTCAATTTCCTTTCGCATCACCCCGACTTTGACTTTAATCCCTGCTTTTCTTAAATCGGCAACTCCTTTGTTACAGACTCTGGGATTACAGTCCAAAGTCCCAATCACAACTTCTTTGATACCAGCGTTAATGATTGCCGGTACACATGGTGGGGTTTTTTTCTCCAAGTAATTGCAGGGCTCGAGCGTCACGTAAAGTTTCGCACCTTTAACTGATTCTTTAGCGTTTTTAAATGCATTAACCTCCGCATGCGCATCGCCGAACTTTTTGTGATAACCCCGACCGATAATTTTGTTATTCTTAACAATAACCGCGCCAACCAAAGGATTGGGCGAGACAAAACCACGACCATTTTCCGCCAAAAGCATGGCCTCGTGCATAAAATATTTATCATCAATGGACATTAAACTTAGACGCTGTTTAATTAAGCGTTAGCTGCTTCTTTTGCTCGTTTCGCTTCTTCAATAATCTTCGTCGCAGTTTCTCTCGGTGCTTCCTCATAATGAGAGAACTTCATCGTAAAATAACCGCGACCCTGAGTAAATGAACGGAGTGAATTTGAGTACTTGTACATTTCTGCCTGCGGCACTTTTGCCTTGATCACCTGCAGGCGACCTTCGGTATCAACACCCATAATCCTGCCTCGTCGGGCATTTAAATCTCCCATAATATCACCAATGTATTGCTCAGGCACAGTCACTTCAACATCGCAAATCGGCTCTAATATCACCAGACTCGCTTTTTCGGCCGCAGCTTTAAATGCTAATTGACCAGCAATTTTAAATGCGATATCCGACGAGTCGACCTCATGATATGAACCATCGTAAATAGTCGCTTTCAGGTCGATAACTTGATAACCGGCAAGCACACCATTCGCCATAATCTCAACTACACCTTTTTCGACCGATGGAATATACTTTGACGGTACTGAACCACCATAAATTTCATCGGCAAATTCATAGCCACCGCCGCGCGGTTTGGGTTCTAATCGTAACCAGACATCACCATATTGACCTCGACCGCCGCTCTGCTTTTTGTATTTGCCCTGGGCTTCGGCTTTTCTCATAATCGTTTCCCGATACGGAACACGCGGTTTTTCCAAATCTACTGATACTTCAAACTTTCTCTTTAGCCGACCAATAACAATATCCAGATGTAATTCACCCAAACCAGAAACTATCTGCTGTTTCAATTCACCATCATAGATATATGTGAAAGTCGGGTCTTCTTCGTGCAGACGCGAAAGACCATTGGACACTTTTTCTTCATCGCCCTTGGACTTGGGTACAATCGCAACTGAGATTGACGGCAAGGGAAAATCAATCTTGGGCAATCGAATCGGCTCCTGCGGGTGCGACAGTGTGTCTGATGTTTTGGTCTGCCTTAGTTTAACTAAAGCACCAATCTCGCCAGTGCGCAGTTTGTTGGTCTCGACCCTTTCTTTTCCTTTAACATAATAAATCTGGTTAATCTTCTCTTCCCGCTCGACCGTTCCATTTAATAAAGTGCTGCCTGATTCTAAATTTCCGGACAATACCCGTACATAGTTCATATCACCGATATGTGGTTCTGAAACTGTCTTAAACACAAATACTACTGGACGTCCTTTTATATCAGCTTTGAGAACTTTTTCCTGATTTTTCTTCAAATCAATACCTTTCAGTTCTCTTGTCAAAGCCAGACCTGGCAGCATATCAACTGCAAAATCCAATAGCATATCAATACCGATATTCGCATATGCATCACCGCATAGAATCGGATAAATCTTATGCAGTTTAATACCTTCCTTGACCGCCGGTTTAAGTTCTTCCGAAGATATTTCCCCGCCTTCAAGAAATTTATTCATAATCTCTTCGTTAACATCTGAAGCCGCTTCAATAATTTTATCCCGGTAAGTTGCAATCTGGTCTTTAACACTATCCGGCACTGGCACTTCTTTACGCTGTCCGTCTTTATATGAATATGCCTTATTGTCTAAAATACTGACAATACCTTCAAATCCCATCTCTTTGCCGACAGGTAAAAATAACGGGCACACGCCGCTGCCCCATTCTTTTATAACCTCATCCAGAATCTTATAGAAATCACTGTGTTCTCTCTTTAATTTATTTATAAAAATCATGCGCGGCAATTCTTCTTTATTGATATACCGCCAGACCATTTCCGTCCCAACTTCAATACCCGAACTCGCATCAATCACAACCACGGCGCAGTCAATCGCTTTTAACCCGGAGAAAACCTCGCCGACAAAATCGGCATAACCCGGCGTATCAACTAAATTAAAATAATGGTCTTTATATTCGCCGTATCCTAATGCCAGATTAATACTGATTTTACGGGTGATTTCGTCCTCGTCATAATTGAATAGCGAAGTTCCTTCATCAACCCGACCCAAACGGGTATTCTGCTTTAACAAATAAAGAATTGCTTCGCCAATTGACGTTTTGCCGCAACCGCCATGACCAAAAAATCCTAAATTAATAATCTTATCCGAATTATATTCTTTCACTACTTCCTCCGAAAAATATTAACACCTTTCAAATTCTGTATTGTTAATAATATTGAATTTAAGCTGAAAGTCAAGGAGAAATTATGAACTTGCTGAAATAGCATTGACAGGTGGAATTTTGGAGTTACACTTCTGCAAAGACAGTATGAAAAGATATATCCATGTAGTTATCCTATATTCTATCTTGTGTATTCTGCATGCTAATCTGTTCGGTCAGGTTGATACTGCCTGGGTTAGAAGATATCACGGGCCATGGGGCAATTCTGATGGAGCGTGCGCTCTTGCAGTAGATATCGCAGGTAATGTTTATGTAACAGGAACAGTCGGAAGTTTCGTATCTTATTGTGACATGGCGACGGTTAAATATGATTCTTTAGGAGTTCAACAGTGGTATCGAACATATGAAGGCAGTAGTTATGATTATGCCGAAGCCATTGCAGTAGATACGTCTGGCAATGTTTATGTGACAGGAGGAAGTTATCATTACCCTTATGTTTATGACTATACGACAATTAAATATAATACACTTGGTGTCACCCAGTGGATAGTGTATTATAATCATGGTTATGATATAGCAAAAGCGATAGCAGTTGATTATTCGGGTAATGTCTATGTGACAGGAACAAGTGACGGTGATTATGCGACAATCAGATATAATGCGAATGGTGATACCGTTTGGGTCAGAAGGTATAATAATGGACCTGGCAGTAATGGTGACGAAGTGTATGCAATGGCGGTTGATAATGCAGGTAATGTGTATGTGACAGGTAATAGCTATGCTTCAGGGACTAATTATGACTGGGCAACAATCAAGTATAATACATCGGGTGATACCATTTGGGCCAGAAGATACAATGGTCCAGGAAATGGTGTTGACCAGGCAAATGCGATAGCAGTTGATGGTTCTGGAAATGTCTATGTTACAGGTTACAGTTATGGTTCAGGCAGTTTACAAGACTATACGACAATCAAGTATAATTCAGACGGAAATGAGCAATGGGTCGCAAGATATAACGGACCAGGTAATAATTATGATGAAGCACTTGGGATAGCAGTTAATAATTCCGGTAACGTCTATATTACAGGACGCAGTACTGGTTCAGGAAGTTATTATGATTATGCGACAATCAAGTATAATTCTGCCGGTGTTGAACAGTGGGTTAAAAGATATAATGACACTGCCAATAACAATGACGAAGCATATGCGATAGCGGTTGATAATTTAGGTAATGCCTATATCACGGGAAAAAGTTGTGGCATCAACACAAATATGGATTGTGTTACTATCAAATATAATTCTGTAGGCATTGAACAGTGGTTAGCACGATATGATGTACCAGACAGCGGTGATGATGGTGCTAATTCTCTTGCTGTAGACAATTCAGGTCATGCTTATGTGGCAGGGTCATGTCATAGTCCTACTACCTATTACGACTATCTGACAATAAAATATATACAAACACAAGGGATTGAAGAAGCACATGTGACCGCTAAATTGATAAATGGTAATTTTACTGCCTGTCCTAATCCGGTAAAATCGTTGGCCGTTATCCGTTATACGTTGCCCGTTGATGGAAAAGTATCGCTACAATTATATGATATTTCTGGTAGATGGGTAAAGACATTGGTAAATGAATATAAGAATGCTGGGAATTATCAGTTAACCCTCAACACAAAAAATCTGTCAGCTGGGGTTTATTTTCTTTATTTGACAACCGAATCAAATAGGATAATCGAAAGATTATCTGTCATAAAATAAGCAACATAAGCAAAAAAGATTCACACTGTATCAAGTTTGGCAAAAATACGTAACTATTCATGCTCGCAAAAATGTAAACTATAAATAGACATTTTACATTTTGAATTTTAATATTTAATTTTTGATTTTACGGCGCGATAGTCTGCAGCTTCTCTTTACCAATTCTTGGCTTGGTACCGAACGGACCCTGACGGATTTCTCGTAGTTCTTTTTTTGCTTCTTGAATTATCTCTTGCGCTTTGGGATTTTTCCCGTGTAAGCTTTCAAAAGCGCAAGCACCGGCGATCCGACCTTCGAGCATTGCGGTTGATGCTTCTTCAATCCCAGATGCGTCACCGGCAACAAAAATACCATTTTTTAATGTTTCCATATTTTCGGAATGCCAGGCAACATTTCCGCCCAGCTCCGGTATATAAATTACTTCACATCCTGCCTGATATAAAAGTTCGGACAACGGAGTTAACCCGACCGCGAGACATATCATATCAACCCTGAGCCGCTTGTCTGTTCCTTTAATCGGTTTAAACTTTTTATTGACTCTAGCAATTACCGCACCAGTGACAAAATCCTTGCCTGTGGCATATTTTATCGTGTGCGATGTTAAAATCGGTACACCTAATCTTCTCAGTTTGGCTGCATGCACATTGTATCCGCCAATTTTATCCAGTATCTCGATTAATGCGACAACTTCAATACCCGCCTGCATCATCTGATACGAAACAATCAGACCGATATTGCCCGACCCGACCATTAACGCTCGTTTGCCCGGCAAAACACCATGCACATTCATCAAAGTCTGAACTGCGCCAGCACCATAAACTCCTGGTAAATCATTATTCGGAAACGCGATTAAATTCTCCGCGGCACCGGTTGCGAAAATTATCTTTGGTGCATAAAGTTTGATAAATCTCTCTTTCTGTAATACTCCAAGAATATTATCTTCGTAATAACCAACTACCGATGCATCTAACAAAAGTGTAATATTCGGGTGCTGAATTCTCTTTTCCAGAATCTTAGCAATGTCAATCCCCCGCACACCGCAAAAATGACTCTTTGAGCCAAAAAATTTGTGGGTCTGCTTTATCAGCTGTCCGCCGACAATCGGATTATCATCAATTATTGCAATCTTTGCGTCAAGTTCGGCTGCAACCGCAGCGGCTGACAAACCGGCTGGTCCGCTGCCAACGATTATTATTTCAAATTCTGAATCAGACTTCTTCATTTTACAATTTATACCAGTTTTCCTCTCCCGATTTGTCTTTCCACTTTCATCCCTTCTTTTAATAACTCGACACAGACCATCACATTTGGCTTTGAGTCAACGGTCATCAAGCATGAAGAACATTTTCCAACTGCACAGAAAAATCCCCTTGGTCGTTTCATCTTTTCGGTTATCCGAAATACTTTTATACCATTGGCGATTAGTGCGGCGGCAATCGGCTCATTTTCATACCCTTGTAATTCCTTGCCTTCAAAATAGAATTTAACCAATCTCCCCTTTACAAATGTCAGTATCGGGTGATGCTCAATACGGTTAGAGATTTTCTTTGGCATAATTTACCGCGTTAATAAACATTTTAATTCCATCCGGTTCTTGTGTTTTTTCCGATGCGTGGAGCGAAGCTCCCCAATTCGGATATTGATAAATAGTTGATGCCCGTTCGGGATGCGGCATCAAACCAAATATCCGTCCGGTCGAATCACAGATTCCGGCAATATCCGCGACTGAACCATTTGGATTGTATGGATAATCCGCTTTCTTGCCTTTATCGTTGACATAAGTGAATACAACCTGCTCCTGTTTGATAAGTTTTGACAAGGTTTCTTTTTTATTAACCACAAATTTCCCTTCCGCATGCGCAACCGGAATTGATATGATATTATTCATCCCTTTGGTAAATACACAGGGACTTTTCGGATTAGGTTTTAAATATATCCAGCGGCACTCGAAACGGTTCGAATCATTGGTATCCAAAGTCACGGTCTGTTTGGAAAAGTATGTTTTTTTTACCTTGTCATTGGAAAACCCCGGCAAAATACCCGCTTTTGCCAGAATTTGAAAACCATTGCAGATGCCCAGTATTAGTTTCCCCTGCCGGATAAACTCATTAATACTATCTGCAAGAATATATTGCAGTTCATTAGCTAAAATCTTTCCTGCGCTGATATAATCGCCGTAGGTAAATCCGCCTGGAATTACCAAAATATGATAATCTTTTAAAATATGTTTGTTTTTCTTTAGCTTATTCAGATGGATTCTAACTGCCTTTGCTCCGGCTAATTCAAATGCGTATATTGTCTCCTCATCACAATTGGTCCCGGCAGTAAAAAGCACGGCGGTTTTTACCATAAGACAGAAATATAACCTAAATAAACCCTATGTCAAGAATGAAAGTAAATAAATTGTCGATATTGGAAATTATTAACGGCGACCCTTGACTTTTGAACCCTTAAGCAGACCTTCATAATGGCGCATTACCAAGTGCGACTCAATCTGCTGAATTGTATCAAGGGCAACACCGACAATAATTAAAAGGGTTGTACCGCCAAAATAGAACGGCACACGCAACGAATGCATCAAAAACGTCGGTAATAAAGCCATAAAGGTTAAAAACAATGCGCCCGGTAATGTTATTAATGAAAGACTGCGGTCAATGAACGATGCAGTATTGGGTCCGGGACGAATACCGGGAATAAACCCGCCGTACCTTTGCATATTATCCGCCAGGTCTCTCGGATTGAAAACAACCGATGTGTAGAAATATGTAAAGAATATAATAGCTACCGCATATAATATATCATAAAGCCAGCCACCCGGTCCGATTATGTGTGCAATCTGTTGTAACCATGGTATTTTTATAAAAGCTGCAATAGTTGATGGAAAGACAATTAAGCTTTGGGCAAAGATGATTGGAATTACGCCTGCGGTATTAATTCTTAACGGAATATAGGTTGCCTGACCGCCGTACATTTTACGACCGACAACCCGTTTCGGATATTGCACCGGGATTTTACGCATCCCCTGGGTTATTAATACAACACCGGCATAGACACCAAAAATAATCGCAATAATTAAAAATAAAGCGAACCAGGATATTTCACCCGCCCGCATCATCTGAATGGTTCGACCAAAATCTGATGGTATGTTATCAATACACCCGACAAAGATGATAAACGAAATACCATTGCCAATACCTTTATCCGTTATCTGCTCGCCCAGCCACATTACAAAGATTGTACCCGCGGTCATCGTTAATATTGTCAGCAATCTGAAGAAAAACCCGCCGCCCGCAACAATTGGTCCAGCCGCGGTCGCTGGTTGAGCCTCTAAGTAAAGCGCGATACTGGATGCCTGAATCACTGCCAAAGCAACCGTTGCGTATCGGGTATACTGATTAATCTTTTTTCTGCCATCTTCATCACGCTGCAATTTCTCCAAATAAGGGAAAACCGACCCTAACAACTGGAAAATAATCGATGCCGATATGTAAGGCATGATACCCAGGGCAAAGATTGATGCACGGGACAATGCACCACCAACAAAAATATCGTATAAACCGAAAACCGTGCCGCGCATCTGACCCAATAACAATCCTAACGCTGGCCCGTTGATTCCCGGAATCGGCACATGCGTACCTAAACGGTACACTGCGACTAATCCCAAAGTAAATAAAATCTTTTTCCGTAAATCGGGAATCTTAAATATGTTTGGTACGTTTTGAAGCATCCTTAGATTACTTTCTCAAACTTGCCGCCCGCCGCCTCGAGTTTTTTCATCGCCGACTCTGATATTGCATGGGCTTGAATTGTGAGCGGCGCGGTAACCTCGCCATTACCCAGTATCTTTACCGGTAAAGCTTTCTTTAAAAGTCCGCTTTTCTTTAATAATTCGATATTAATCGTGCCGGTTAATTTTACACGACTGATATCGCCTAAATTCACAACTTCGTAAGCTACTCTAGTATAATTTGTAAAACCGCGCTTGGGGATTTTACGATAAAGAGGCATCTGACCACCCTCAAACCGGGCATCATACTCTTTCCCCTTACGCTGACCAGCTCCTTTGTGTCCGCGGGTTGAAGTCTTGCCATGACCCGATCCCGGTCCACAGCCAATGCGCTTTCGGCGGTGGCGGGCGCCTTTAGCTGGATGTAGATTAATCAACATTTTCCACCTTCACTAAATGTCTGACTTTTGTAATCATACCCCGAATCATCGGTGTGTCATTATGAATTCGGGAAGCATTGATTCTCCTCAGTCCCAGCGCCCTTGCGTTCTTTTTATGGACCGGCAAAGAGTCAATTGTGCTTTTAATTAACGTTACTTTCAGTTTCTTGGTTTGTGTCATCTTTTACTTCTTCTTTTACTGCTTCTTTTACTTCTTCTGTTTCTTCTTCTGTTTCTTTAACTTCTTCAACTTTTACTGCACGCCTTTTGTTCGTAACGTGCTCGACCGGTTTATTGCGAATTAACGCAACCTCTTCCGGTGTGCGCAGTTTCTGTAACGCCCGAAGCGTTGCGACCGCTAAATTGTAGGGATTAGTAGAACCAAGTGATTTTGTATATAGGTCCTTTAATCCTAAAGCTTCTAATACCGCACGCACTTGCGAACAAGCAATTAAACCAGTGCCTTCTGGTGCGGGTTTTATCAGTATTTTACTTGCGCCATATTTACCATTGGTTGCATGGGGAATCGTATTGCCGATAATGGCGATTGATATAAGATTTTTCTTGGCACGGGTCGCTGCTTTTCGAACCGCCAAAGCAACTTCTTCTGACTTGCCATGTCCTAATCCGACCTTGCCCTGCCCATCGCCGACAATCACACCGGCAGACATGCGCATTCTTTTACCACCTTTAACAACCTTTGATACTCGCTTTAAGTATATAACCCGCTCAATAAATTCTTGAGCGTCTTGAGCAGTATTTTCCCTTAGAATTTTAAGCCTCCCTTTCTTGCGCCATCGGCAAGAGCTTTTATTCGTCCGTGATAACGGTAACCACCCCGATCAAAAACTACCGCA
Source organism: Caldifarciminota bacterium (assembly GCA_903865935.1). Taxonomy (GTDB): domain Bacteria; phylum Hydrothermota; class Tepidihabitantia; order Tepidihabitantales; family CAIPLT01; genus CAIPLT01. Next base: position 155,051 of record CAIPLT010000059.1, on the reverse strand, counting down.
TTGATACCAAGTGTCTTAGCTTTTTGAGCGATAAAGTATCCGACCTGGTATGCGGTTAATGTTTTACCGGTCATTTTTGCTTTTCCTTTTTCTGCCTGTGGTTCTTCTTTAACTAAATCTTTGGCTAATGAAGATACAGTCATAATCGTTTTATGCTTATAATCATCAACTAAAACACCATAAACATTCTTATTACTACGCTTGACACAAAGCCGTGGCTTCTCGGCAATGCCCATGATGTGTTTTCTAATTCTTAAATGACGTCTTTTTAACTGGTCTTTAATCATAATAAGAAAAGATTATAATGAAAAAAATAACATTGTCAATATTTTTCTTGACATATCTTGAGTTTATTCTTAAAATCAATAGGAATATATCGGAATATGAAAACAAATAACATTAATGGTTTTACCCTGGTTGAAATACTGATGGTCGTCATGATTATCGGGATAATACTGTCAATGTCAATTCCCAACTATGCTCTAATCCGTGAACGGGCCCGCATAACAGCAGAAAAAATGAATATGTATAATGTTGGCACCGTGATTGAATCTTACTTTTCCGAAAAGGGTGAATACGGCATCGATTTCTACGAAGATTATTATGGTTCATACTTCCCTGGTGGTGACCCTTACGCCAATCCCCAGGTAATGGGAAAATTACCGACCAATCCCTGGACCGGAGATATAATGGACCCGGATGAATTTAACCCCTGGGATTACGATTATCCGCAGGAGGTAAGTAGCGACTCGATTTATGGGGCAAACGATGACGACGGTTACAACCCTGGCGAAATGCGCTATGGCGTATATATGCCGATCGGCAGTGGTCGAATAACTTTATGGGGTCTTATCGGTATGGATAAACAAGGACAATCAATACGAAGTTTTGATGCAACCGGTGAAAATGTTATAATTTTCGTGTTGCACAACTGACCTGCCAATTAATTCTAAGATATTAAGATTCTAGGATTTAAAAGTTGATTTTATCAGGTTATTAACGGTACAGTCAGACTTGCATCCGGGAGTATCAGAATACTCGCATTTACACCTTTTTTCTCCAATGCCTTTTGTAACGCAGTATTTAAGTCCCTAAATGGTGTCATAAAAACACTTTTAACGATATTATCATCGATTGGCATAACGGTCCAGATTTCTGCCCATAACATTGTTTCAGCTAATTTTGCCGATTTATGGTAACCCAGCTTAAATTCCTTATCAATTTTTTCAATCGCTTGTTTAGGATTTGCGGTCGAAGCAAGTAACCGGACAAACTCATCATCGCCAATTCCTTTACGGCACTTTGAGGCAACAATCATAATACCTTTATCTTTCAATGCCAGTTTCGCATTTTCCATACCCTTTTGTGACTGATAGAAGTTTACATCGTATGGCTCTTGAATTAATGCGATGACAATATCGGCCTTTTCTTTAATCGGAACACAAAATATCTTTTTTGAATCCTCAATCGCCTCATCCTCGGATTTGAAAAGATTCCCGGAGCGTATCGAATAAATTTGATGCGCTGAGTCAATTACGATTTGAATTGAAAAGATGTCCCGTGGCACCATTCTGGCAATCTCGTTCATATCTTCGTTAACTGGATTGCCGGCAAGCGCCAAAGTCTTGGACTCGGGTTGCAAAGACAATTTATGATTCGCGGTAATTGTATCAAATCCTGCTATTCCAGGTAAAAAAGACTTACGACCACCGGTAAAACCAGCAAAATAGTGCGGTTCGACCGAGTTTATTGCAATTATCTTATCTGCTTCCCATATTGCCTGATTTAACCAGACCGCAATATTCTTTTTTGTTTTACCTAAAAATTTCAACTGTTTAGTATCTTTGGCATCATGCACTAAAATTCTATCTTTGTACAATTCGGCATATTTTCCGAAAACCTGGACTAATTCATCCGGCATTGGCGCTCGATGTGACCCACACGCCATAATAAATCTAAAATCATAATCTTTTATAATCTGCTCAATCAACGTAATAATATCTGTGGTCGGGGTTGGTCGAGTATAATCGTTAACGATAATTAGCACTTTTCGGCTATCAGATAAAAAGTTTTTAAGTTCTACCTGTAATCCTTTAATATCGATCTTTCCCTTATCTTTTGGTTGTTGCGGTTTTAGAATTCCTAACAGGTTTTTTTCTGGAATATCAAGAATGATGTCTTCTTTGCCATAAGGTAATTTTATCTGCATAGTTTATTTTAATCCCACTCTGTGCCAATTGTCAAGTAATTCAGACCATCGGGTTCTGAGTAATGTATATATAAAATATGAATTTTAGAATGTTAGATAAAAAATTTATCTAATTTTTTGTTATATTGGCAGTATAAATTACAGAATTGGTAAATCAGTAATATTGTGGCTTATTTTTCTGGTTGTGGAGGTCCTTTTTTAAGCACGGTAAGAATTGTTTCCAATTCCTCTTCACTTTGCACAACTACTTTTCTGGATTTCGACCCAACGTATGGTCCGACAATGCCAAGTTGTTCCAGCTGGTCAATAATTCGACCCGCCCTTGCCCAGCCAATATCTAATCGGCGTTGTAACATTGATACCGATGCTTCGCGGTGTCTGAATACAATCCTTGCTGCCTGATCAAACAGCTCGTCGATTTCCCTTTCTGCACCGGTCGTTTCGGTTTTTGATATTTTGGGCATATCAAGCTCTTCGGAAAGTGGTCGGTGATATTCCTGCTTCCAAAGTTGCTCGGCAATATTTTCCGGAACAATTGAATAAAAATCCTCTTGCTTGCGTTTGAGTGATGCTTTTTCCCGGTCAATTAAAACATCGCCTACTTGTTTAGCAACAATTGCCTTTGCCATTTCTGCCGGATTAGGAACTAAACCGGTTAACATCTCAGTAATGTAACGCCGGGTCCAGAGATCAACAATCCGCTTGGTTGCCTGGGCTGAAACAAAAGCACAATGCAACCTTGTTGGCTCGCCTTTGCCTGGTGGCAAAAAGAGCATGTCACCACGTCCTAACAAAGCTTCTGCCCCATTCATATCAAGAATCGTGCGCGAGTCAGTTTTAGATGCAACCTGGAATGCGATTCGGCACGGAAAATTAGCCTTAATCAAGCCGGTAATCACATCCACTGATGGTCGCTGTGTTGCCAGAACCAAATGAATGCCTACTGCGCGTGACATTTGTGCTAATCTGGTAATTTTTTCTTCAATTTCAGTTGGCGCGCGAATCATTAAGTCTGCCAATTCATCAATAATTACGACAATATATGGTTTCTTTTCTAAACCCTCTTTTTGGGCAATCTGATTATAACCGGCAATATCTCTAACTCCCAAGTTGGCAAATATTCCATAACGTGCTTCCATAATACCGATAATTCGGTCCAGTTCTTTTAAAGCACGTTTCGGGTCAATCGTAGTTGGATTTAAAAGATGCGGTATCGGGTTATAAGCCGGTAGTTCTAATTGCTTTGGGTCGATTGCTAAAAACCTGACGTCATTATGTGAAGAGCGGAAGATTATTGATGAAATCATCGTATTAATACATACACTCTTGCCCGAACCGGTTGTCCCAGCAATCAATACATGGGGCATCTCGCGTAAGTCTGCGCATAATGGCTCACCGGTAATCGTTTCCCCTAATGCAAATGTTAAAGGCGAAGTCTTGGAAGTATAATCTTCAGTCGTGAGTATGTTTCTAAGATATACAATGCTCCGATATTTATTGGGAATTTCAATGCCAACCACGGCCTTCCCCGGAATTGGTGCTAAGATTCTAATTCTTTCCGCTTTAAGTGAAAGGGATAAATCATCGGCTAAATTTTCAATGCGCTGAATCTTAATACCTGGAGCAGGTTCTAATTCAAACCGTGTAATCATTGGTCCAGTCAAAACATCGGTTACTTTACAATCAATGTCAAATTCCTTTAATTTCTCAATTAGTAGATTTGCTTCTTGTTCCAATGCTTTTTTGTCAACCGTAACTTTTTCCGCGGGTGGAACATCAAGCGATGCTAAAAACTCATTCTGAAACTCCTGTTCATCAAATGAAATCGCTGGTTTAGGTTTGTGCTTTTCTGGCACATCAGGTTTTTCCTGCTTTTTCTCGGTCTCAGCAAACAATGTCGGCGTCACTGATTGTATTGGTTCTGGTTTTTCCGGGATATTTACAACAACTTGCCTTTTTTCTCGGTGCGGTGTCCGCCGGATTGTAATAATACTGGTCAAAAATCTGTATAGCCATTTTAAAAACCGCCATATACCTTTGCCGATCAGGACAAAGAAATTACCAATTGGTGTTAATAGCTTTAGTACATGAGCATATAACAGTACAAACAGCACCCATAAACATAAAATAATAACCAGTGTTCCCCATTGACCGGTCAAATAATGAAGACCACTCACAATTCCTTTTGTAATTGTGCCGGCAATGAGCAAGCCTTTACCATTAACCATCCGCCAATAACCATTTGGAAATAGATAAGTAATTGTCATCTGTAGTAAAAAGATTAAAATAAACGTGAAGATACTGTTCGCGATATAAGGTTTTGCTTCCCGGTTACGAATCGCAGGGATTAAAGCATAAAATATGAAACATGGTATAAAAAAAGTCAAACCGAGCCCGAATCGGGTAAATAAAAATTGAGCAAAGGCACTACCAATGAGACCGCCATAGTTTTTCAATTCGGCAATTAATCCGACGGCAACCGACAATGAACTGATAAAAATAAATATCGCAACCAGCCAGAAAAATATTGGCGATAAATGCTCTTTGACCCACCTAACCCCTAAACGACCCATCACCAGCAAGATAAAAAATAGCGGTATTGCATACGCACAATAACCAAACCAATAGACCAACCAGTCACTAAAATACCGTCCGATAACACCAACCGATTGCCGTTTGCCAAAATGATATAGCAGCAGGCTGACAATAAGAAATAAAGCCAGCGCCAATATAATTAGGTAAGTAATATTGCGTGCTTTTGATTTACCGTTATCGCTTTTTGGTCTAGTTCTCATAAAATACTTTGCCCGATAATTATATTTGAGAAAAAGCGCACAATTGGCGATATAATTGAACCCAAAATTGAAATTCCGGCAAATTGCCCTATAATAATTATTCCCAACAGGATAAAAATACCATAACGTTCCAAATGAGCATACTGTACTGCCATATTACGAGGTAAAAGATAATAGAGAATTTTTGAGCCGTCAAGTGGCGGGATTGGTATTAAATTAAATATCCCCAATATTAAGCTAAAGTAGAAAAACATGAAAATTATAACCATCCAAAAACTGTTCGGAGAAAATATACGAAATAAAATTCTGATGATAATACCAAAACCGATTGCGCATAGAAAATTTGCCGCCGGTCCGGCTAAAGAAGTAAGTAAGATATCTCTCTTGGGGTTTCGAAAATACATCGGGTTAATCGGTACCGGCTTTGCCCAGCCTAAACGGAACAGAAACAGACTGATCGTTCCGATTAAATCTAAATGTTTTAAAGGATTTAATGTGAGCCGACCCGCGGATTTTGCGGTCGGGTCGCCTAATCGGAAAGCAACGAAACCATGCGCATACTCGTGAATCGTTAAACAGAAAAGTATTGCCGGGGCGGACAAGATAATTGATGTTAAATTAGACATTACAGTAATATTTTTTAATATATTTAATCTCGTCAGCTCGGGTCTCTATCTTATTATCAAGCTTAAGATACAACAGCTCATTAAATATTTTTGAGTATTTTTCACCAGGCGGTATTTTTAATTCCTGCAATATTTTGCCGTTTGTAAATATTTTTATTTTTGTATATTTTGTAAGATATTGTCTTATCTTGTTTTTTGCCGGTTGTTTCTCAAGTAAAGATGAAATCTCTAATCCGGTGTTTGACAATGGTTTCAGTGTTCGATAAACTTCGCTCGGCTTTTTAGCTTTCAGTAATTGAGCCCGATACTTGGAAAACTTTCTAATAGTTTTTGCACTTTCCATTGTTTCTTTTAACAGCGGATATTTTGACCAGAACGATTCGGGAATAAAGGAAAATAAGCGAATCAGCTTAAAACGGTCAAGGGCAAGTTTTTTCTGTTCGGTAAAAAACCGCGCAGGCAAATTAATTTCAAACAGGCTGGATATTATATTATAATATTGCAGAGACTTGAGCATTTCTGTGCTATTTCGCTCACTCATTATCAGCTTGAGTTCATATAAAATCCGTTCACCGGATAGCAACTTCAGATAACCCTTCTTGATTGCAGATTTCATTAACGCTTCAGTTTTTGGTTCTATTTTGAATCCTAATCTTGCGGCAAATCGAATTGACCGGAAAATCCGTGTCGGGTCATCGACAAAACTCTGCTGGTGTAACACGCGGATTTTCTTTTCTTTCAGGTCTTTTCGACCATTGAACGGGTCAATGATTGGATATAGCGGTTTTGACTTGATTTCCATTGCTATCGCGTTGATTGTAAAATCGCGCCGTTTCAGGTCAATATCAATCAAAGCCGGTAGAACTCTTGGTAATACCGCAGGTTTATAGTAAATCTCTTCTCGGGTTTGGGCAATATCGATATGACTCGAGTTATCTAATTCGAGGGTCATGGTCATAAACTGCGGATATCGGGTAATTTTAGCATTTAGTTCCTTGGCTAAACTCTCGCCGATTTCGGAAAAATTATTCTCCACTGCTATATCCAAATCCTGACCGATAATCAATGACTTTTTTTTAGCCATTATCATATCGCGGACTGGTCCGCCAACAATAAAAATTCGAGTTTTATATTTGTTTGTTAAATCTCGGAGCTGATTGAGGATAACTTTTATTTGTTTAATGCTTATCTCCGCCGATAAATCCAAATCCTTTTGCGTCGTCTTCCCGTGTTATCAGTTTAATCTTACCAAAACGGTCTTCAAACTTCTTAAGGTTATCTTCTAATGCGTTTCTTAACAACATCGCATGCTGCGGTGTCATAACAATACGTGAAAAAACTTTTGCTTTTGGCAAGCCGGGCAGGATGCGCGCAAAATCAATGATAAACTCGGATGGCGAGTGGGCAATCATAACAAAATTAGAGAAAATCCCTTCTGCTTCTTTCTCACCAATTTCAACATTAATCTGTTGCTGCGGTTTCATTTCTTCGGCCATTTTCTTCTCCTTCCTAAATTTAAATAACATATATTTCATTTATCTTACTTGTAAACAACTATAGTGTCAAGCATACTGCCGTTCGATAACTTGACATTATCCCAGCTATCGATATATTTATCCTTAATGACCGCCGAAGAAAACTTTTCCGAAATCACAGGACAATTTGAAGGTTTTGCCAGATATTATGACCAGTTTATGCTCAGGCTGGTAAATTATCCTGCCTGGGTTGATTACATCATTAAGATATTTAAAGAGCATAATATCCTCCCCAGAACCATCCTTGACCTTGCTTGTGGTACGGGTATCCCTTCATTATTATTAGCTAAAAAAGGTTATCGCATTATCGGGGTCGATAATTCTCTGCCGATGCTTGAAGTCTTTAAAGAAAAAAACCTTAAGACAAATTATGATATCCAGCTTGTCCATTCGGACATTCGTAACTTTTCGATACCCGAAAAAGCTGATGCTACAATCAGTCTTTACGACAGCATCAATTATCTCTTAAACGAGGATGATTTAAAATCTTGTTTTAAGTGTGTGTTCAATAGTTTAAACCCCAACGGGATTTTTATCTTTGATATGAATACAGTTTATTGTCTAGAGAGTTTTTGGTCTAACCGTGAAGCACCACGCCGAGTAGATGACGTTTATTCAATTTGGCAAAATTCGTATAATCCGGAACAAAAAATATCAACTCTGACCCTTACCGTTTTTACTGATGACGGCAGGTATTTTAAGGAAATACATAAAGAACGCGGTTACCCAATTGAAGAATTACAGAAAATATTACAGTCGGTTGGATTTACTAATATTAAATTTTACACCCACCTGACTTTTTTACAACCCGTAGAAACAACTTACCGGATTATGATTATTGCTCGAAAGCCAGTCTAATTTTAATTATCTTTGAACGATAAACTTCTCAACTATCTTTTTATCACCAGTCGTTAGTTTTATAAAATAGATTCCGTCTTTAAGACCGCTGACATCAATTGGCCGATTCCGAATTTCTGGGTGGTTTATTATTCGCAGTGTTTTACCAGTAATATCAAACAATTCTATTTGATTTACTTTGGTCGGGTATTCAATATTTATCACTGATTTTACCGGATTCGGATAAATTTTTAGCGGTCGGCAATCAACCGAAAACGGATAGCGGTTTTCTTCAATTCCCGTCAGAACCGTGTCCCTTAGAGTAACATCATCAACATAAATTGTTACGCCTGGCAGGGCAACAACATTAACATTTACTAAAACCGCGCTGTCTGGTGCTTGTACAATTTGTGTATAATTATGATAACTTGTGTTTCGTAAAATAGGAATTATAACCGGGTCCATCACGGGCTGTTGGGAAAGTTTGAGCCAGGTAATGATAAAGGAACCGGCAATAAATGATGTTGATTTGATCCAACCGGAAAAATAATAATTATTACCAGACGTACATAATGATAGGGTCATCGCATAAGCCATTGTATCGCTACCAGTAAGTTTTAACGCATAAATTCCTGTATGCATATCCGTTGTTCGAGTTGCTGAACCGGAATCGTTTGCTTCAGACGTATACCAGGCAAAAGGCATCCGGATACCTAAACTATCGAACCATAATTCAAAGCTTGAGTTTAAAAGCACATTCTGCGCCGAAGCTCGGGACGGCTTAGCAAGAAAGAATATACAGCAAATACACAGAGCCAGCCCAAAAAACTTTTTCATATTCACCTACTTTTTTACCAGTTTTCTACCTTGATTGAATGCTTTCAGGTTTAGCTCAACAAACTTGGGCTTAACATTCTTCTCAATTGACGCTTTATACAAATCAAGCGGAAATTTTAAGAATCGTGATGTTGCACCAAGCATGATCACATTCTGGGTACGGGTTTCACCCAGTTCTTTTGCTTTATTAAAGGCGTTAATCTCATAGACATTTTTCGCGCGTGCTTTGATACGTTCCATAATATCCTTGGGATATTCCACCGCACCGGTTAAAACCGACATCGGTGAAATCTCCAAAGAATCAACCAGCGCCTTACCTTTTTCGGACAAGAAATGGATATAGCGCAAAGTCTCTAATTTCTCAAAACCGATAATAAAATCCGCGGTTGTTTCTTCGATCAACGGCGAGAAAACGTGCTCGCCAAACCGAAGCTGGCTTACCACGCTACCGCCGCGCTGAGCCATTCCGTGCACTTCGCTCTTTTTCACATCCAGCCCAGCCCGCAAGGCAACATCGGCCAGAATGTCGGTAAATAATAAAACTCCCTGACCGCCAACACCACAGGTTACAATATTAATCGTCTTCAGTTTCATACAATCGCCTCCTTGGCACAAAGCTCGCAACACATTCCGCATCCAACACAGAACGCGGTGTCAATCACCACTTTGTCATTAATAAAGCTCATTGCCGCGCATCCTAATGACATGCACAATTTACAACCGTTGCATTGTTCCGCAACAACCCGTTTTGCCGGTTTTCGGGGAACGAGTAATGCGCAGGCTTGTTTTGATACGATTACCGCCGGACCCGGCTCAGCTAGAATTTGTCTAAACAGCGGACGATTATCTTTTATTTTATATGGGTCGAGCACATATACTTTATCAACACCGCAGGCTTTTGCCACATCTTCGGTTTTAAGCATTTTAGTGTCTTCGCCCATCAGAGTTTTGCCGGTTCCCGGGTGGTCTTGATGACCGGTCATGCCAGTCGTGCGGTTATCAACAATAACCAGAATCTGATTTCCTTTATTATATACGGCATTAACCAGACCAGGCATACCCATATGAAAGAAAGTCGAGTCACCGATAATCGAAACAACCCGCTTTTGGTTCTTCAACGCTTTTTCAATACCATGTGCGACTGTAATCGAACCGCCCATACAGACACAGGTGTCCATTGTATTGTGCGGAGGATATGTGCCAAGCGTGTAACAACCGATATCACCGGTAATAATAACATCTTTTCTCTGTAATAAATAGAACAAACCGGCATGCGGACAGCCCGGACACAATGACGGTGGTCTTGGCGGGAGTGATGTTTCGGGAGTAAACTCGGTTTTATTATCGGTCAAAGAATTTCGGACTATTCTTGGATTCAGTTCATCGACCAGAGGCAGTTTATCCTTACCGATAACTTTTATACCTAATGATTTTATCAAGGTTTCTAAGAACGGGTCAACTTCTTCAATTACGTACAGATGTTTTTTACCCTGAGCAAACTTTTTAACCAGGTCTTTAGGAAATGGCCAGACCATGCCCAGCTTTAAGAATGATGCCTTGGGAAATACTTCGCGCGCATATTCAAAAGCAACTCCGTCCGCAATCACACCAAAATTCTTCTTGCCTTCGATAATTTTATTCACGGAAGCGGTGTTGCCATACTCTTCCAGTTTTTTCATTTTCTCTTCTAATAATACATGCCGAACGCGTGCATACTGGGGTAAAAGATTTGCCTTGGTAATATCTTTCACATAACCTTTATCCGCAACTTCTTTTCGCTCTTCCAATTCAACGATTGTCTTGGAATGCGCGATCCGCGTCGTGACGCGCAAAATCACCGGCACGTCATATTTTTCCGAAAGCTCAAATGCCAGTTTGGTAAAATCCTTTGCTTCCTGACTATCTGACGGTGTGAGCACCGGGATTTTGGCAAACATCCCGTAATAACGATTATCCTGCTCGTTCTGCGATGAATGTAATCCGGGGTCATCGGCCGTAACAATTATCATACCACCACGCACGCCGATATACGCTGAAGAAAATAACGGGTCAGCCGCAACATTTAAGCCCACATGCTTCATTGTGCAAATCGAGCGCACACCAGCTAATGCCGCACCCAATGCGACTTCTAAAGCAACTTTCTCATTGGTTGACCACTCGCAATAAACATCTTTATAATTAACCAAATTCTCTAAGATTTGAGTCGATGGTGTTCCAGGATAAGCCGCCGCAACTTTACAGCCCGCCTCCCATGCACCTCGGGCAATCGCTTCATCACCCGAAAGTAATACTTTATCCATATATTTGCTCCTTTTCTAATTTCATTAAAACTCGTATTGCGCCTTCGGCTAAGACAGTCATCTCTTCTTCGCCGGGAAAAACTAAAATCGGTTTACGCATAAATTTAATCCACGACTTTAGCTTATTTACCAGTTGCTTCTGATAGGCAATACCGCCAGTAATAATTATAGCGGTCACATTGCCTTTTAATGCAACAAACATCGAGCCGATTTCTTTAGCAATCTGAAATATCATCGCATTATAAATCAAATCCGCATATTTGTCACCATTTTTAATTCTCTTTTCGATTTCTTTGATATCATCAGTGCCAAGATATGCTAAAAGTCCGCCCTTGCGTTGAATTTTATCCAGCACCTGCTGTTTTGTGTGTTGACCATCAAAACACATATCAACCACACCCTGCAATGGCAAAGAACCGCTGCGCTGCGGCGAAAACGGTCCATCTTCATTAGCATTATTCGCATCAATCTGTTTGCCTTTTTCTTTTGCCGCGACCGTGATACCACTGCCCAAATGTGCGATAATAAAATTACACTGATTTACTCTTTTCCCAAGTTTCTTGGCTGCTTTACGTACAACTGCATTGGTGTTTAAGAAGTGAGACAATGACTTTTTCGGTATTTCGGGCAGACCGGAAATACGCGCCAAAGGAAAGAATTCATCAACTGATTCCGGGTCAATAAAAAATGCTGGCACTCTTTTCTGTTGCGCCAAAGAATAGCTAATTAGCGGCCCTAATAATGAAGGATGCATGCTCTGGATTTTACCCTGCTTAATGTCATCAACAACCTTTTTTGTAATTCGATAAGTTCCGCTCTTTAATGGTTTTAGCGGACCGCCCCTTGTCACAATCGTATCAAATGTTCTATTGCCAATCGCTTTTATTATCAAATCTTTACGATAAGCTAATTGGTCAAGTACGCTGTGAAATCTTCTTAACTCATCAATCGGATGTCGAATAACGGTCTCGAACTCCTTTTTAATCTCATAATCTTTCAATCTTTTAATCTTCGAATCTATTTTAAATACCGCAATTTTCGTTGACGAACCGCCGGGATTAATAACTAAAATATGCATTTTGTTAGTATAACTTTATTTCATCTGAATGTCAATTATACGACCCTGCACCTCAGATTATATTGCTAATTAAAGAATTTACCACGCTATGCGAAGCGAGACGAAGTCGTTACCACAAATAATACGAATAACACGAATGTCACTTTGAACTCGATTCATGGTCTATTTTTAGCCACAGGTGCACACAGTAAACACAGATAAAAATCTCTGCGTCCTCTACGTTCTCGGCGGCAGAAATCTCTTTTTTCCGTGTCCTTCGCAGATTTTCGTGCTTTCGTGGAAATTTTTATGTAGTTGAAAATAATTGATAAAATCATTTGGGGACTGAGGGAGGCGCGGGGTAGATTCGCCTCCCCCATCATTCCCTCCATTGCTCAGCAGGTCAAAAACTACATCATTTACGGCATTTAAGTCATTATTAATTATATTAATTATATTACTTATGCTTTTATCTATATATCAATATCGAGCTCAATTAAAAAGACTATCAATTGTGTAATTATTTATACCGTTAATTAGGCGGTTATTTACTATTTTAAAGACATCATTAATTACACAACTCATCACATTATTCACACTGCACAAAATTTGTCATTTTGAATGGAACTAAGAATCTCTCTTTAACCACAAATTAACACAGATGAGAACTTAGAATAACGGGTGCATCCTGGTTTTATGGGTCGTATCTGTTCAATCCATATTATTTTGTAATTATTAATTTCTTGGTTGTCGTTCGATTATCTAATTGCACAAAATAAACACCTGCTTGTATATCTTTTAAGGGAAGTCTTATTTCTCCAACTCCTGAAATATTCAACTCTTTGACTACTCTCCCTGATACATCAAATATCTTTAGGCAATCAGCGGAAAGCGGTAAGCGGACAGTGAAATATGTTTTCGCCGGATTCGGAAATATTTCAAGCGTTAAGCGGTCAGCGGAAAGCGGTTGATGATTTTCTTCAACTCCCGTTATTGTCGAATCCCGAATTACTGAGACACTGAAACTGTAATAATTAGCAACATAAGTTCGGTTCTGCGTTGCGTTCCAGCAGAAAGCATAAGGTCCGCTTCCCACGGTGATGGATGTAATAATTGAGTCGGTTTGACCATTAATCACCGTCACATCGTCATAAAAATAATTGGCGCAGTAGATTTTGTTGTTCAGTGAATTCCATAGCAAAACTTGGGGACTGCTTCCAACAAGTATAGTTATAATCACAGAGTTGGTTTGACCGTCAATTACCGTCATATTATTACTGCCCTGATTGGCGCAATAGATTTTATTGTTCTGAGCATTCCAGGCTAAAGCATAAGGAAAACTTCCCATGGCACCAACGCTAATAGTTGTAATCACTGAGTCGGTTTGACTATCAATCACGCTCACATCGTCACTCCCCCAATCAACGCAATAGATTTTATTGTTCTGTGAATTCCAGACCAATGCCAAAGGTTCGCTCACCACATAGATGGTTGTAATCGCTGAGTTAGACCGACCATCAATCACCGTTATATCGTCACTGTTAATATTGGCGCAATAGATTTTGTTATTCTGAGAATTCCAGACCAATGCACAAGGACTATTTCCCGCGGGTATGGTTGTAATCACTGAATCAGTTTGACCGTTAATCACCGTTACATTGTTAGTATAATAATTGACACAATAAACCTTATTGTTCTGTGAATTCCAGACCAATGCATAAGGTTCGCCTCCGGCAGTAATGGTCGTAATCACCGAATCGGTTTGACCATCGATTACCGTTACATTATCACTAAACTGATTAGCACAATAGATTTTGTTGTTCTGTGAATTCCAGACTAATGCACTTGGATAAGATCCCGCGGTTATCGTTGTAATCACTGAGTTGGTTGTACCGTTAATCACCGTCACATTGTCACTAGTTTGATTAGCGCAATAGATTTTGTTATTTTGAGTATTCCAGACCAATGCACAAGGACTGCTTCCCACGGTTATCGTTGTTTCCAACCATTGAGCAGATAAAAGAGTAGGAATGAGAGAGCAGAGAGTAATGAGAATTAAAAATAATACTTTATTATTTCTTCTCATACACCCTCAATTTTAGGATATTTATTCTAACTAACTGTAATATAGTTATATTAAATGTCAAGGATTTTAAGCAAAACTGAAGGTTTGCCCTACGTCTACAAAATATAATCCGTGTCAATCTGTGTTAATCTGTGGTTAAAATAGAGGTTTTTCGTTTCTATTAGAATGACCAGAAGAGGATAAGTTTCAGATTATCTATTTATAAACCGCTTTTAAGGCATCGGCGATAAGCTGGGAAGAATATTTTATCCGTTGCGGTTTTCTTAAGAATTGGGAAATTTCTAATTGAAATGAATCGTCGGAAGTGCCAAAATGATATTGGACTCCGTTATGTCTTGACCATGCTGCATAATACTCGCCGATACCGACATTTATAGAATAATCAGCCTTCAGTTTCTCCGCTAATAATGCCCTCAGTTTTTCAATGTCTTCTGACCTAGCTCGAATCTCGCCATAATTGTTTCGGGCATCCGGATGTTCTCGCGCACATTTAAGTTTTCCGTCAAGATACTTCGCTCCAAAACCGATATCAACGCCCAGATTCGTGCCGTCATCGTCCATGCCGTGAATGTAGATGATAATCGCCCTGCCATTGCCATATTTTCTTGCGTCTTCCGCATATTCTTTGATATGCTCGTAGAACTCTTTCATGTCCGGACATCTTTTATCCCATAAATATATCTGCTGCGCGTCTGACCATGGTAAATTATTGAAATCTTCGACATAAGGATTCTGATATGAATGGGTGCTGGTATGCTGAACATATATCTCATTGATAACCACTGATGCATTAAGCAGCCGCGCGATCTCTTCGGTGAGTTCTTTGGTCCTTAAATCGTCTCCGGCTGCGTGTGGGGCAACAAAGACAAACTTAGAATTTCCCTTTTCTCTTATTCCGTAATTGGTTCGCGGCATCAGTTATTCTCTTGCCATCTTTTCGTATCACTTTAATTAACTCGTCCAACGTATCACTCTTCTCAATGGTTTTATAACGATGCCCGCACCAATAATACCAATCGCGAAGTAAATAAACACATCGCCATACCGGCGATAGAATGTTGGTTTTAATGGAGATGGGACCGAATCAATTACGACGGCTTGAGTTAATAATTTGGTTCGACTTTTTATTCTAGCATAGGGGTCGGCAATCAAAGAAATACCGTTATTGGCGCATCGGACTAATGGCACGCCATTCTCAACTGAACGCAAAATTGCTAATTCGCAGTGCTGGTAAGGACCTGGTGTCTTGCCAAACCAGCCGTCGTTGGTGATATTAATCAGCATATCAGCGCCGCGTTCAGTAAATCCCCGCGTCAAATCCGGCAAGATTGATTCAAAACAGATAAGACATCCGAACTTTTGACTTTTGACATTTGAGTTTTGAATTGTGAATAATATGTATTCTTTCCCCGGTGTACAATCTCCCATATCACCGGTCTCAATTTTTCTGAATAATGGCACCTTGTCCGCATATGGAATCTTTTCCGAAAATGGTACCAAATGAATCTTGCGGTAGATTTCAGTAAAGCCGGTCTGTCCTGGTTTAAAAAGAACTGCGCCGTTATAGTAAATTGGGCTACCCGGTGTATATAATGGAGTTCCGGTAAACAGATAAACATTATTGGAATCGACCATGCTTTGTATCGTATCACGAAGCACTTTATTTCTTGTTATATCTGATAGAGTCGCGGTTTCGGGCAGGATGATTAAATCAGGTTTGCCCTGCATTGCTCGACCAATCAAACCAAGCAGTTCGCTTGTCAGGCGTGTTCGACTCTGATAATCACCCTTTTCATTAGGTCCGACATTGGGTTGTACAATCCCGACTTTAAGCGCGGTCGGTAATTCTTTCATTCGCAATCGTCCATAACCGATTGGCAAAACAAACGAAATAATCAGAATAATCAAATAGGTCAGCCGGTGTCTCTTGGTTAATATCCAGTAGATAACTACATTTATCCACAAAACCCAAGCCGACAATCCATAGACACCAAAGATTGACGCGAGCTGCACAATCGGAACATATGGGGTCTGGGTGTAACCTAAAAATCCCCACGGAAATCCGATTTCGGATTTAGTTCTGATAAATTCCATAACCGCCCAGACCAAAGGTGCGAAGGCGACACCTAAATATTTTGTCACAACCGAGAAAACCGCGGCATATAATCCCAAATAGAAAAATAGAATAGTTACACCTAAATAGAGTAAAATTTTTGTCGCCGGTTCAATCGGAATAATTAGAAAATATAGCCACCAGAGATGAAATAATGCAAACGCTGCCCCAAACAAAAGTCCATACCAGAACACTTTTTTGTACGAATATTTATTTATCGCGAAAAAAAGCGGAATTATTGCAAAGTATGCCAAAAACCTTAGCGGGAATGGTGCGAATGCGAAACTTAACGCGGCGGTGGATATTATAAGAATTAATGTCATCAGATTAAAATATTTGCTTGGTAGTTACGATGATTTTATTGCCACCTCTTTTTGGCTTGCGTACGATTTATAAAACGCCTCAGTGACTTCGCTGATTGCCAGTCCGTCTTTGCCCGATATCGGTAATTTTGTTTCTTTGCTGATGCTGTCAATGAATAAATCGACTAACAGTTGAAACGATGCCTTTTGATAGTCTTTTTGTCCGACGGGCAAAGCGGGCGTGACATTGACTAAATGTCCGTGCATTTCTCGGTGAATTTGAACCGGATTCAGCAAAGCCGCACCTTTATGACCAAAGATATTAAAATACGTAAACTCGCGCTCCTGTAACATACTGTAACCAACCTCAATCGTAAATGTTTGATTTTTTTCTAATCGAATCAGTGCAAAAGCGCTGTCCTCCACCTGATTCCGTTCATTCTTTTTATAACCGGTTCCGACAATTGACAATGGTTTTATCGGTCCCAATAACCAGAATGCAATATCTAATATTTGACTCCCGAGCGAAAGAAATACGCCCCCACCGGCTCGAAGCCTTTCTGCCCACCAACCGGTTACCGCCCATTCGGTCCGACCTCTAAGCCAGCCCGCCTTGCTGTAATAAATCGAACCAAGTTCCCCGCCGTCGATAAAATTCTTTATCATTTGAACATCAGTTCTCAAACGCTGCGCCAACGCCGGTAATAAGATTTTTTTCTTCTTGGCTGCGAGTTCGATTGCTGATTCCGCTTCCTCGGCCGTAATTGCCATTGGTGTTTCAACCAAGACATGCTTATCATACTCCAATGCACCCATCGCCATTGGTATGTGAAGATAGTTTGGAGTGGCAATAATTACTGCGTCAATTTCTTCGTCGGCGTGAAGGTCTTCGAAATTAATATAGTGTCGTTTTATATTGTATCGAGATGTGAGAGAATCAAGTTTTCGAACATCGGTGTCACAGATCGCGACTACTTCAGCAGTTTTACTCCTTTTTAATATTGGCAAATACAGTAACTGGGTTTGCACTCCGCAACCAACAATGCCAATTCTGACTTTTTCTTTCATTTTAACCTCTTTTTATCTTTACTCTGTTTCCGACAATTTCCAATTTGTTTTCCGCAAACAATTTAATCGCTTCCGGGTAAGCTATATGTTCTTGGAGCAGAATTCGCTCGGCGAGCATCTGCGGGGTATCATTGTCTTCAACCGGCACAATTTTCTGGATAACAATCGGACCACCGTCAACATCGGTTGTAACAAAATGAACGGTGCAACCGGAAAATTTAGCGCCCGAATTTAGGATTGCTTCGTGGACATGTTCTCCGTATAATCCTTTAGCAGCCGGGAGTAATGCCGGATGAATATTTAGAATCCGGTTGGGGTAATGACTTACAAACAACGTGGTAAGAACCCGCATAAAACCGGCTAAACAAATTAAATCGGCTTGCCTTTTATCTATTTCCGCAATCATTGCTCTCTCAAAATCTTCGCGTGATGAATAACTTTTATTATTTATATAAACTACCGGAACATTATGCTGTTTTGCCCTTTTCAACGCGTACGCATCCGATTTATTGCTCATCACTACCGCGATTTCAGCTGGGATTTCTTTTTGTTCAATCGCATCAATAATTGCCTGTAAATTGGTCCCGCCTCCCGAGACTAAAACAGCAAGTTTTATTCTGGACATGAGGTTATGATAAATAATATATTAGGTTTGTCAATGCTACTATTTCGGAAGCGTGCAGTAAAAAATTATCATTTATATCCTGGGTTCTAACCGTATATTACGGGTGCGGTTTGAAAAAACTGCCTGCCTATTGAGTCTTTAAACTTTTTATCTTTTCCTGAATCGCCTGCACTTGCTGCTCGCTCAGTTTTTCTTTATTTTTCAATGCCTTCTGATACCAATACAACGCCTTCGTATTATTATTTTCCTGCTCGTAAATAACTGCAAGTTCCCTCATCGCATTTGCATCTTTGGGGCTTATACTGATCGCCTTCTTGTAATCAACAATCGTCTGGTCTAAGTCCCCGAGCTTCTGATACAACAGCGCCCGGTTATAATAGGCTTTGCCATACATCGAATCAATTTGGGTCGCTTTGGAAAAGTCCGAAATCGCTTTTTTTAGACTGTCCAGTTTATTATAAGCGAGCCCGCGGTTAAGATAAGACCGCGCGTCTTTTGGCTCAAGCGTAATTGCCTGGTTGTAATCCGCAATCGCATTTACGAAATCCCCCTTTTTATAATATGCGATACCGCGGTTATTATACGCCTTGATATATTTGCTGTTCGATTCAATCGCTTTGGTAAAACAGACAATCGCGCTGTCAATGTCGCCCTTGGCGTAATAGCTGTTGCCCTGATTATATAATTTGTCCGTATTGGTTTGAGTCGTATCGGCCGCTCTGATTAATCCTGGCGCAATCATGATTACTGCTACTACTATTAATATAAATTTTATCTGGTTATTATTTTTTCCTGTCATATTATTTCGATTTTTCTTTAATTGATAATCTGTTCAGATGTTTAATAATCCATGCTCCTTTATCTGGAAGAACGTCTTTGTTTGTCAATGCCGAGTCATACCAAAATTTAGCTTTTGTCGTATCATTTTTCAATTCATAAGTTTTACCGATAAACGCCATTAAACCCGGGTCACCCGGTTTAAACTCTAGCGCTTTAATAAAATCAGCAATCGCTTTATCGTAATCTCCTGCCTTATTGTATTCCTCTCCGCTTTTATAGTAGGTTTGTGCAATATCAATATTAATTTCCTTGGCTGATTTCGGATCTAAGTCGCGCGCCTTGATTAAATCTGCTACGGCATGCTCAAAATCAGACTTTTTGCTGTATGCATAACCGCGTCGGTAATAAGCTTGCGCATATTTTGGATTAAGCTCAATTGCTCGCGTAAAATCATCGATTGCCAAATTGAAAGCAAATTTCTTATAATGCTCCCACCCTTGCTTGTTATATTTTTTTGCCTGATATGATTTACCACAAGACAAAGTTACGCACGCTATCCCGATAGCAAAAAACGCTATGTTTTTCAAGTTAGTTCTCATTTTCACTATTATAAGTTTATTTTTAATTATACTCAAAGTCAAGCGGTTTTTTCTTTTAACATTTTAGCTTGGCATCGACTCATTTGAATATAATTTTCTATTTACAAAATAAATAATGTAACATAGAGAATATTGTTTTTACTTGACGAACTAAAAAAAATCAGTTATATTTAAGAACCAAAATGAAAAAATCAAATCCTAATCCAGTTGTTCAAACCGCAAAAACGGGCATTGAAATAAGTATTATTAAGGAATTTTGTAAAGGTTGCGGCATCTGTGTTGAGTTCTGCCCCAAAGACGTTCTTGCCTTGGGCAGTGATTTAAAGACGAATTGCATTAATATTGAAGCATGTAATGGCGATGCACTCTGTGAATTAAGATGTCCCGATTTTGCGATATTTGTTAAAAATCCTAAGAAGAAAGCAATCAAGAAATGAACCAGCGCTCGGAACTTTTATCCGGCAATGAAGCTACCGCATTAGCTGCAATTAAAGGTGGCGTAAGGTTCTTTGGTGGTTATCCTATAACGCCATCAACCGAAATTGCAGAAATCATGGCACTTGAATTACCAAAGTTGGGTGGGGTCTTTATCCAGATGGAAGATGAAATTGCCAGTATCTGTGCTATTATTGGTGCATCCGCGGCGGGCATGAAATCAATGACCGCGACTTCCGGTCCTGGTTTTTCTTTGATGCAGGAAGGGATTGGTTATGCGATAATGACCGAAGTGCCAACGGTAATAGTAAATGTTCAGCGCGGCGGTCCGGCAACTGGATTGCCGACCAAAGTTGCCCAGGGTGATGTAATGGCGGCGCGGTGGGGCACACATGGTGACCATCCTGCTGTGGTATTATCGCCGTGGAGCGTTCTGGAATCATTTACATTGACGGTCAAAGCAATTGAAATTTCCGAACGGCTAAGGATGCCGATAATACTTCTTTCCGATGAAATTGTTGGACATATGAGAGAAGTTGTATCATTACCGGATAGCGTTTCGGTTTATGAACGCAAGAAACCCACTAAATCACCAGATGAATATTTGCATTACGCAGACGATACTAATTACGATAGTCCAATCGCCAGCTTTGGCGAAGGTTATCGTATTCATATATCCGGTTTGACCCATCGTAAAGATGGTTTCCCGACCAACGACCCGAAAACAATTGCCTGGAAAATGGATCGCTTGAGGAATAAAATAGACCAGAATCGTGACTGGCTTCATTATTCAGAGCAATTTGATTTAGATGCGGAAACTATAATTATTTCGTATGGTAGTTCTGCTCGAACTTCCTTGGAAGCAAAATATGAATATGAAAAGAAAAGCGGTAAAAAAATCGGGTTTTTGAGACTGATAACATTGTGGCCTTTTCATTACAAAAAACTTACCGAGTTATTAAAGAACGCAAAACGAGTAGTCGTCGTTGAAATGAATCAAGGACAGATGATCAGGGAAATTTCCAGAGCGGTTCCCCGAGGTATTGATGTTACTGGTGTAAACCGAGTTGACGGTGAACTAATAACCCCGGAAGAAGTATTGGCGGCACTATGAATATAGAAATTGCGGAATATTTAAGACTCGACGACCGATTTCCTCATATCCTCTGCCCGGGCTGTGGTATTGGTTCAGCAATGAATGCGATGGTCCGCGCAATTAGCGAATCAAGTATGAATAAAAATGAAATTTGCGTTGTTTCAGGCATTGGTTGTTCGTCACGTGTACCAGGTTATATAGACTGTGATACATTCCATACTTTGCATGGGCGCGCAATTCCATCCGCGACCGGTATCAAACTTGCTCGTCCTGAAATGGAAGTAATTGTTATCGCCGGTGACGGAGATTTGCTGGCAATCGGGGGTAACCACTTTATTCACGCGGCGCGGCGTAATCTTGACCTGACCGTGATTCTGATTAACAACTTTAACTATGGTATGACCGGCGGACAGTTCTCACCAACCACACCGCAGGGTAAAAGAGGCACTACTGCTCCTTATGGTTCAGTCGAACGTGATTTTAATGTCTGCGAAATGGCAAAGGTAGCCGGTGCGGTTTTTGTCGCCCGCAGCACCACTTATCACACACCTCACTTAAAAGGTTTAATCAAGCAGGCGATGAAGAAAAAAGGGTTTGCGGTAATTGAAGTCGTTTCCCAATGCCCGACCTTATACGGAAGGTTAAATCGAATGGGCGATGCAATTAAAATGCTCGAATATTACCGCGACAATTCGATAACAGTCACACAGGTTAAAGAACCAAAAGATGCAGAAGGTAAAATTGTCATTGGTGTATTATGGGAAACCGAAGCTCCCGAATATTCTGAAGTTTACAAAAAAGTAATTGATATAGCACAAAAGAAATGAGAAAAGAAATAAGATTAGCTGGTACTGGTGGTCAGGGTTTACTTAAAGCCGGGGAAATTTTAGCGGAAGCCGCGGGTGTTTATGAAAACAAAAAGGTAATTCAAACCCAAAGTTATGGTCCAGAAGCAAGGGGCGGGGCATCTAAAACTGATATAATCATATCCGATGAGGAAATTCTATACCCCAAAGCACGTCAAGTGGATGTTATTTGTTGTCTTTCTCAAAAATCAGTCGATGCTTTTCTGAAAGATTTAAAAGATACCGGCATTGTTATCGTTGATAGTTTTTATGTCAAGCGCTGTAATGCAAAAAATGTTTTTCCCCTACCTTTATCCACTGAAACCAGACAGAAGTTTGGTCGAGAACTGTTTATGAATATCGTCTTATTAGGTGCATTAGCTGAAATAACAAAAATTGTAACCGTTGACTCGCTCCGTAATGCGCTGGCTAACCGCGTTCCTCCCGCAACCATCGAAACTAATCTTAAAGCATTAGATTTAGGTGTTTTTATTGCCCAAATAAAAGATTGAAATCATTTAAAAAGCAAAACCCTAGTAAAAAAATCAGTGGTACAATTACCAATAACGACACCCAAAATAATTCCATATTAAACTACCTTCAGTTACTGCTAAAACCAAAATTTTGGGGTAAAGATGTAAAAAAAGTTAATCTGATTCAAACTCACACCTCGTGGGTATTTTTGACCGGAAAATATGCCTACAAGATAAAAAAACCTGTTTTCTTCGGATTTTTAGATTACACCACGCTTTCGGCGCGTCAATATTTTTGTCAGGAAGAATTTCGTATCAACCAGATTCTCGCTCCGGATATTTATTACGAAGTAATCCCAATTGTTAAAATAGGCAGTAAAATAAAGTTATCGTCAAAGAAAAATAATTATCAGGTACTTGATTATGCGATTAAAATGCGCGAGCTGCCTCAGGAAACCATAATGACCAACTGCTTAAAAGCAAATAAAATTAATTACTCGGATGTCGGTGAAATTGCGCGGATAATCGCAAACTTTCACAACAAATCAATATCTAAACCCGATTTTCACAAGTACGGTGGAACCGAGATTGTTAAATATAACTGGGACGAAAACTTTGCTCAGACCGAACCTTTTATCGGCATTACAATCAGTAAAAAATCATTTTCCGAAATTCGCCAGCGCGTTGAAGATTTCATGATTAATTATGAGGCAATTTTTCAAAAGCGTATCAGAGATGCAAAAATTAAACAGTGTCACGGCGATTTGCATTCGAGAAATATTTTTATTGCCGATAAAGTGTATATATTTGATTGCCTTGAGTTCAACCCGCGCTTTGCGGTTTCGGATGTCGCGTCCGAAATAGCTTTTTTCGTGATGGATTTAGAGTTTTACAAACACAAAGAGTTGGCGGATTTCTTTATTGCCCGATACCTGTATTATACCAATGACTGGGAATTGCTAAAGGTATTGGATTTCTATAAATGTTACCGGGCTTATGTCCGCGGTAAAGTAACCGGTTTTAATCTTAATGACCGCGGTATGTCAAAATCGGACAAAGACCAGGCGAAAATCATGGCAAAAGAATATTTTTCTCTTGCTGACAAATATGCATTCAGTTTTACTGCTAAACCAAAACTGATAATGGTTATGGGATTACCGGCGGTTGGTAAAACTTATTTAGCCCAGCATTTAGCCGAACACATTCACGCTTATCATATCTGTTCTGATATAATTCGTAAAGAAATAACCGATACACCAGTTGAAACGCATCGATTTGAAGGTTATGGCAAGGGGATTTATACCAAAGAAGTTTCAGCCAAAACCTATGACGAAATGTTTCGCCGCGCTGAAAATTATCTCGGTCAGGGGAAAACTGTTATTATCGATGCGACATTTTCCTGGCAGTCATCAAGAAATTTAGCTAAAGCAATAGCGGATAAAACTCACGCGTCATTTTATATCATTAATTGTACCTGCCCTGAAAAAATTGTCATGGCGAGAATGAAAAAACGAAGTAAAGAGTTTTCTTTGTCTGACGCTACTCCGGAAATTTATTACCGAATGAAAAACAATTTTGAAAAAGTTAAAAGCAAGAAAAATTATATAGTCATTGATACCAGCAAACCATTAAATAAAAACCTGGACAAAATCACCCGCACCTTAAAAATCTCCAGATAATTTTCTTCATTTGCTAGTCTTTTTTCTCTGCGTTCTCTTTGTACTCTGTAGTTCAGTCATAATAAAAAATAAAGGGGGCAAAATCTGCCCCCTTTGTAAATCGTTTGAGATATTAGTTGTGTAGAATGTAGAATGTCCAAGTGCTATTGTCGGTCGGGTCACCGCCTGGTCCGAGGTCATACATACAAGGATGGTCTTCACCATCGGTGTACATTCTGCCCCATCCTGCGATACCATACTCGTTTGGTGCTGAACCACCATCTGCATCTGGATAACAACCAACGACGATCGAACCCTGTAGCGTTGGGTCATCGCCACCAGACATTGAAATAACCCAGTTATCAAGATACGGACAAAGGTCATCATCACCACGTACCGCTGCTGCTTGTCCAGCTTCATCAAATGGACCAAAATCACCGCCATTATACAGCAAGTTTGCTTCCATATCATATCTGGCAGCATTATAAGGATTGACTGGAGCGCCACCTACTAATGGATCCGGAATGGCAAATATATCACCACCTGGCCAATAATAAGCAATACCAATGTCCATCGCCCATTCATCCATAACCGGATAGTTGCCAAAGTGGTCAGTTGCATATGCCTCAATTGAGGTCTGGACCACGTGCATACAATCCTTGACTGCGGTTCTCCTTGCTCTTTCTTGGAACAAAGCAAAGTTAGGCATGATCAATGCTAACAAGATACCGATAATAAGAATCACAACCAATAATTCAATTAAAGTGAATCCTTTTTCTTTACGCATTTCGATTCACCTCCTCTCTTTTGTAGAATGTAATATTAAAAGTTATATTTTTCATCATCTATACCCTAAGTGCCTAATTTTAACTATTCAAATATCAAATGTCAAGTATTATTTTTTCTGACGAAATAAATATCAATGTTTTGTTAATATCGCTATTTATTTATTTATCAATGTATTATAAATAACTAACATCTTGACAATTTTAAGAAAAGATCTATTTTATAAATTAAATTAAAAAATGATGGTGGGGGTATCGGAAATTAATTCATACAAAATAAAAAACCCGGCGACGACCTACTCTCCCGTACCGTTACCAGCACAGTACCATTGGCCCTGGAGGGCTTAACGACTCTGTTCGGTATGGGAAGAGGTGTTGCCCCTCCGGTATTGCCACCGGGCACTTTATTTTCATCACTATTAAAATGGCAGGCTTGTGCATAAGCCGCACGGTTGATTAGTATCACTCGGCTGAACGCATTACTGCGCTTACACCTGTGACCTATCGACATTATAGTCTATAATGAACCTTATGGGTATTTCTACCTTGCGGCAGAATACACGGGAGACCTAATCTTGGGAGGGGTTTCCCACTTAGATGCTTTCAGCGGTTATCCCTTCCATACGTGACTACCGAGCAATGCTCTTGGCAGAACAGCTCGTACATCAGAGGTATGTCCATTCAGGTCCTCTCGTACTGTGAACAGCTTCCCTCAAGTCTCCTGCGCCCACGATGGATAGAGTCCGAACTGTCTCACGACGTTCTGAACCCAGCTCACGTACCGCTTTAATGGGCGAACAGACCAACCCTTGGGACCTTATTCAGCCCCAGGATGCGATGAGCCGACATCGAGGTGCCAAACCGGGTCGTCGATGTGAACTCTTGGACCCGATCAGCCTGTTATCCCCAGAGTACCTTTTATCCGTTGAGCGATGACCCTTCCACACAGAATCACCGGATCACTAGACCCGACTTTCGTCTCTGCTTGATTTGTTTATCTCGCAGTCAGACCGGCTTATGCTCTTACGCTCCACACACGGTTACCGTCCGTGCTGAGCCGATCTTTGGGCGCCTCCGTTACTTTTTAGGAGGCGACCGCCCCAGTCAAACTGCCCGCCTGCCATTGTCCCTTGAATGGATTCACAGTCAAGGTTAGAATTCCGACAAAACAAGAGTGGTATTTCACTGATGGCTCAGCCCTACCTAGCGGCAGAGCTTCAAAGCCTCCCACCTATGCTACACATGCCTTGCCAAAATTCAGTAGCAAGTTACAGTAAAGGTTCATGGGGTCTTTTTGTCCAATCGCGGGCAGGCGGCATCTTCACCGCCACTACAATTTCGCCGGGCTCCTCGTCAAGACAGCGTTCTACTCGTTACACCATTCGTGCAGGTCGGAACTTACCCGACAAGGAATTTCGCTACCTTAGGACCGTTAGAGTTACGGCCGCCGTTTACTGGGGCTTCGGTCAAATGCTGCCCCTGTCTTGCGACAGGATGACATCCTTCCTTAACCTTCCAGCACCGGGCAGGTGTCAGTCCCTATACATTGACTTACGTCTTAGCAGAGACCTGTGTTTTTGTTAAACAGTCGGTAGAACCACTTCACTGCGACCCGCTTGCGCGGGCACCCCTTCTTCCGAAGTTACGGGGTTAGATTGCCGAGTTCCTTAACGAGGGCTCACCCGAGCGCCTTTGGATATTCTCCTCACCCACCAGTGTCGGTTTACGGTACGGTCAGTCTAATTTCTGACTTAGAGGATTTTCTCGGCAGATAATTCGGTCGAGTTCTGCTGATCGCTCAGCATCCCACTCCCAACCGCGATTTACGAGTGCGGATTTTCCAACACTCCCTCGCAATCGGTTAGACCGGGACATCCAACACCCGGCTCAACTTTACCATCTGCGTCCCCCCATCGTTCATAACGAAATTAAACTGGTAGCGGAATATTAACCGCTTTTCCATCGCCTACGCTTCTCAGCCTCGGCTTAGGGGCCGACTAAACCTGGGCGGATTAACCTTCCCCAGGAACCCTTGGGTTTTCGGCGTGCTGATTTTTCATCAGCATTAACGCTACTCATTCTGACATAATCACTTCTGGTTCGTCGAATGCATCTCGCGATGCATCTTCTTCCTACAACAGAACGCTCCCCTACCCAGCATATCTTACGATACGCTGCCATAGCTTCGGTATTCGGCTTGAGCCCCGATAAATTTTCGGCGCAAAATCACTTGACTGGTGAGCTGTTACGCACTCTTTAAATGATTGCTGCTTCTAAGCCAACATCCCAGCTGTCTTAGTAACTTCACATCCTTTCCCACTTAGCCGAAACTTAGGGACCTTAGCTGATGGTCTGGGTTATTCCCCTTTCGGCAATGAAGCTTAGCCCCCACTGCCTCTTTCCTTGGCTCTAGAATGATGGCATTCGTAGTTTAATCGGGTTCATCCCGACTTAGTCGGGATTCGCCCATTTAGTGCTCTACCACCATCACTGAACGCCAAAGACTGTTCCTAAAAACATTTCGGGGAGAACCAGCGATCACCCGGTTTGGTAAGTCTTTCGCTCCCATCCACAGTTCATCCGAGGGTATTGCAAGGCCCACCGGTTCGGACCTCCCTCCGATGTTACTCGGAGTTCATCCTGACCATGGATAGCTCACACGGGTTTCGGGTCTATACCCTGCAACTTATCGCCCATTTCGGACTCGCTTTCGCTACGACTTCTCCCGTTAACGGGATTAATCTTGCTGCAGTGAATAACTCGTCAGATCATTATGCAAAAGGCACGCGGTCACCACATTAAACGAACCTTGCGGAAAGTCTAACACGGCTCCCGCTGATTGTAAGCATACGGTTTCAGGTTCTATTTCACTCCCCGCCAGGGGTTCTTTTCACCTTTCCCTCACGGTACTAGTGCACTATCGGACAACCGCGAGTATTTAGCCTTATCACGTGGTCGTGACAGATTCCCACGGAATTCCTCGTGCTCCGTGGTACTTGGGATTTAATCTAAGGAGAACTTTTTCATTTCGCCTACTGGACTATCACCATCTATGGATTGTCCTTCCCAGGACTTTTCGGCTACAAAAAAGTCTTTGTAACTCCTCCAACTTCGAGCAGCTGTTGCAACTAAATCCCGCAACACCGTCTGTGCAACGCCTGCACGCTTTAACGCACAGATCGGTTTAGGCTGTTTCCCGTTCGCTCGCCACTACTAGGGAAATAGAGTTTTCTTTATTTTCCACCACCTACTGAGATGTTTCACTTCAGCGGGTTTGCTTCCCAGGACCGAAATCCCAGGATGTACGGAGTTAATCCGTACCGGTTTCCCGATTCGGAGATCGCCGGGTCAACGGTTGTGTGCACCTCACCGACGCTTATCGCAGCTTGCCACGTCCTTCATCGCCTGCGGTTGCCAAGGCATTCACCATATGCTCTTAGTAGCTTATGAATGAGCCTGCCATTATACATATACAAAAAAACTTCCAGATTATCAAAGAACAATTATTCTAAATAAAACTTTACCGCAGAAACGCTGTTGCGGTTCTGGGTAACCAAGATTATACAAATCTTTTATAAATTGTCAAGAGATATTTTCCCGGCGGATAGCAGTTGATAAAAAGGGTAAAAAGTTCCCTTTAAATATTTCCTGCTACTGCATGATTAAGGGAATATCAAAGAACTACAAATATCTATTTGAATATACATATGTTTTTATATTTTGTCAAGAGAAAATGTTATTTTCTATAACTAAAATAATAAGGGCGGGATAAATCCCCCCTTTGTTTAATTTGTTTATTGTTATTCTACAATCAGTTTTATTTCTTTCTGGTTTGTGTTATCGCTATAACGCAAACGGATGTCATCATCGGTCGCATCTGGCAAAGTTGTCTGCTTGAGCACATAACTGATTTCTTTGTATGCGCCCAGCCCTTCAAATTGCAAAGAATATTCCCTGCCATTACTGGCTGTTTTTTGATAGGTTATTATTAGTTGAATATCTGCTTCCTGGCGCTCGCGCACATAATTTACAAATATGATTTCCGACTTGATATAGTTTAAATCAAGATAGGTCTCGTCCTGAATATAAAGCTTGGGCGCTGAATTCAGCCACAAAGAATCCGCATTGGGTAATGCGGAAGCAACTGCCGAACAAAGCACTAAATAAAGTGCCGCAATGCCGATTTTATTCAAACTTCCCCAATATTATCAACTTTATTTAAAACTGGAATTGCCATCGGCATCGGTTTTAACTACATACATATCATAACCGCCCGCACCAAATGACATTGTATGTCCGACAATAATATATCCGCCGCCGGTTGTCCGTATTACCGACCTACCTGTATCCCAACTTGCACCGCCGAATGTTTTAACCCATACCATATCGCCGCTGCTGTTGGTCTTGATTAAATAAATGTCAGCATTGCCTGCACCGTACGATGCGGTCTGACCGGCAATAATATATCCGCCATCGCTTGTTTGTTGAACTGAGAAACCTGCGCCAAAATTGGTATCGCCAAAAGTCTTGGTCCAACTCACATTACCATCCGCGCCGGTTTTAATCAGATAAACATCCGCATTGTACGGCGTAACCGGCACTACCGACCAATCCGCACCAGTAATAATATATCCGCCATCCGCGGTCGGCTGCACATCGTAACCATAATCACTTCGTGTCCCGCCAAACGTCTTATCCCACACCATATTACCGTCAAGGTCAATATTAATTAAGTAAACATCTGACTGTCCCGCACCGTACGACTCAGTCTTTCCGGTAATTATATGTCCGCCGCCTGATGCCGCCCGGACCGCCCAGCCTTGCTCATCGCCAAGACCGCCATAAGTCTTTGTCCACTTTTTGACATTTCCTGAGATCGTAATTGAGTGACCACCAGACCAATTTGAAATGTCGCCGTTGATATCTTTTGCTCTCGATTCCACCGAATAAGTTCCCGCTGATGGATAAAATATCTGCATTGCAATGCTGTCACCGCTATTGACAAAACTCGACCAGTCGGATGTATCATTGTTGCCCCATAAAAATTGATATGCGATATCATCATTATCCAGGTCCGTGGTTCTGGTAGAAAAGGCAAAGGTGTCACGGATAATACCGCTCGATGGTCCATTCGGCGCTGACGACGTATTCGTCGGACTATTCTTTTTATTACAACCAATAAACCACAATCCACCAATCAAAACGACACAACTAATAAATATAATTATATGTTTCATTAAGCCCTCCAAATTACTTTCAAATTGCCAAAAGATAACTTATTCGTTTGTAATGTCAATAGTAAAAACGTATTTTTTACTACTTGTTTTAAGCCGGGTCAAAAGTACAAGCTGGAATTACTTAATCTATTAATGGTTATTTTGACTGCACCAGACAAAAATATTGTCTACAATGGAATTAATTTCATCTGCGATTGTATCAAATCCTTCATCCGCAGAAATAATCTGAAAAACTTTTTATTGCTTATCAATCATTTTCTCTAAAGGCAATGATTTGGAAGTCAGATTTTAGATATGTATGTTAATTTGTGTTCGCTCCGCACCTATTTTTGAAGTTGTGTGAATTAAACAATATTTTAAAATTAATTTCCACTTTATTTGACAATAGGTGCGGGGCGGAATTTTCAATCGATTCCCATTCTATCTGAAAATATTAGAAGCATCTCTAATTAGATCCCCGAGATATAATACTTAATTGTACTAATCTGCTCAATCCGTTGTTTTATTTTCGTATTATATTAAACTATTTTGCGGCCAGTAATTAATCTGACTATCAAAACAATCACTACGATAATCAGAAGAATATGGATGGCTCCGTGAAGAGTAAAGCCGGTTAATAAACCTACCAGCCACAAAACTAATAGAACGATTAAAATGGTCCAAAGCATTTTTGTTCCTTTCCGGCAAGTAAATCGCCTATTTGTGTTGTGTCCCACGAATTTAATGTTTCGGGGGACATTATTTATCGTATCTTATTAAAAGAAATATCTGATGCCAATCGCGCCATTAAACCAAAATTCTGTTTTGGGGGTCAAATCAAACAACGGGACAACTTCTAAGAACATATCTACGTAGTTCCCCTCAAATATGTATTCTAAACCCACGGGAATACGAATCCCAACTCGACTTTCTTCCTCAAACTTAATTCTGCCCCCAACTCCATAATAGAGCGGGAGTCTACCTTTTTCGATTTTAAATAGATTAAAATTGTGATACAGATAATCTGCGTGCACATGTAAGACCTGGTTATGATTGTTATCGCTGTGCCTACCAATGAATGACCATGCAACTGCTCCATCAAGTGCAGTGTTGTTTCCTGTCCACAATTTAACGCTTAAACCAGTAGGATCGCCAATAATGATTCCCATTCCAAAATTTCTGCCTTCAGCTACTGCATTGCTGTAAAACAATATTGCGGTTAGTGCAATGACCAAACTTAATGTTTTCATAATACACTTCCTTTCTCGACAATCTCGACTAATATAATATTTACGGATGCCTCCTCCTTTCTCTCATAATATCAGTATGTTACAATTGAACAAATTTTTGTCAATAGAAAAAAGGGCAATTTCTAAAGTAATAAGGAAAATATGTTTATTACTTTCGTACCTTCGCGATAATATTCTATTTGTGTTTATTCGTATTCATTCGAAGTTAAATTATTTTTTCTTCAGATGATTCGCCGATAAATCATTTCTGAACCTTATAAAACTTGCATGTCGTAATGCGCCGGATTGAAACCGCTCAAATCCTTTTATCTCAACTACCTTGCCCAGATATTTCTTAGGGTTGTGCGTCAGTTCAAGTCTTATGCTAAATGGCATCTGACCAACCCGCATCACCTGCGCCAGTTTATTGTCTTTCCGCAATCCGCAGACAATATTTCCGACTATTCCTTTCTTGGGTACTTCAAAGTTTTTAATATATTCCCAGTCTGCTTGACCGAATTCATATCCCATTATAATAAACTCATCAGTCAGAACTTTCTTCTTTTTCCACCAGTTTTCCGCGCTGAAGTTCTTATCCAAATCCTTTATCACGATACCTTCAAATCCTTGCTTGATATATTGCTTGAAGACTTCCGGGATTTTCTTTGCCCTGATAATTATCCCTTCAACCAGTTCAAAATGCTTTTCCTCTAACTTTATTAGTAGTCTATCAAGACGAGTCTTGCGTTTTACAATGTCTTTATCTTCATCCTTTGCCTCGACCATATCAAAAATATGGATGACCGGATAACCACGCTTTTCAACCGCAATTCTGCCGGCCTGACTGCCATATTCTGCCTCGCCTAAAAACCAGATGTCAGATGGAAATTTATCCAGCGAATCTTTAAGTAATCCTTCAAGGGTTATTTTCCGCTCGCCTCTTCTTGACCAGACTTCGATTTTACCTTTGTGCTTGCGGATGGATGTAAAGATACCGTCGAATTTTGGTTCGACTAAATATGAACCTTGTGTCGGGTCTTCGATAATTGAGACGCAAGGTTTATAGAGCATTATTTATCTTTTTCTCGGATTGGAATATAGATATCAATTTCTGAGGCAGAGTCATCAGTACCCTTAAACCGTTCATCATATAATTCAAACTCAAACCAATCTGATTCTTCGTATTTTGATTTCGGCAACCATTCATCATGAGCATACCGCGATGTTTTCGGAAGATTTTTTACACCGCCTTTTGCCGTAAATACCGCATAAGTATTTGTCGGAATTACTTTACCAACCATATTTATCGGGATTTCCGATAAATCCGCAAGCTCCATTGCTACCATATAAAACCATTTATTCTCGCGATAATATTCTTCGGTAAAAAACTCTACTCCATATATTTTTCGGTCGTCTTTCCAATTGATACCAACATTTAACTTTAAGAATATATCCCAGGCATGGCTGAATAGTCCTTTATCTGGATTACCATAGACCACAACCCCGGCTAAATACAATTTATCCAGCTTGACAATCTTTGGCACCACTATTTTTGCCTTCTTTGAATCATCGCAAAGGTTACGCCCGATGGTTCGTTAAACAGACAAATACGTGCGGTCGGTGATATATTAAACGGCTCGATTACAATACTGCCGCCCAGATCTTCAATCTCTTTTGCCTTTTCTTTAACATCATCGACTTCAATATAAATAGTAAGAAATGGTAGTTTTGCCATCTTTAGAGTAAATGCTCCGCCACCGCGAAATTGATTTATTTCTTTTGGTAGTTCGTAGATTGTTGTTGCCTTGTCGTATTCAAAATTCCAGCCAAATGCTTTCTTAAAAAACTCAGCTGACTTTTCCGCATTGCTGGAAGCGAGCTCCCAGTATACTATTGGATTATCGCTCATTTTATCTCCTGTTACTTTGCAATTTCTTTCCAAATGTTAAGTGCAGATTCTTCTTTTGCTTTGGCTTTTTGAAGTAGTCCTATTTCTTCCTGTCTCATCTCTGAAGTCCATTCAATGCTGCTTTTGATAATATTAGAGTTCGGAATATTGATATTCGTCTCTTGCAGCATCTTTGATTCTTCTTTATATATATTTGCCAATGCGGTCAATTTTTTCGATACTCCCAGCATTTTCTTGGCAAGATTTTCTAAATAAATTCCAGCATCATTTCTATCCATTGCCAGTCGGTCAAAAATCCAGCTGTTGGCCATAACCGCATTGTTGAATTTTGCGCTATCCATTTTAGCAAAGTCGCTCTTTTCCAGATGCTCAATCCATTGGTCAAAGGCATTGATGCCGGAAAAGTATTGACCGTAACTTTCGGTTGTAAGATTGGCAACAATGGTCTTGAATGACCGATCGTAGAGAATTGGGTCAAGCACCATCTCTTTCTTGCCGGTAATGATATATAAAACCCAGGGAAGCTTCTGGGCAATCTCATAACTGTTGCGCCGGTCAAAATAAGTTCGGCATAAAAACTCTTCACCATTATCTTGATAGCCGGTTATAAGTCCCCATTCTGCTGTATCGATTAAATCAATCGCAATGACCGGTATCTTTTTATCAATGCTTTCCATGATTGCTTTTTTTATCTTGGGTTTATTCTTGCCGTCCGGTGAAAGCGAATATGATTTATATTCAAGCCCGAGCGCTTTTAAAGCCTCTTCACCATTATTGTATCCGCAGGTCGGATCAGGTGAACTCGGACACCAGTCTTTACAAAAATGTAATCGGAATGCCGCACCGGAAATCCCATTAATCCACACATAATCTTTTTTAATGCCCAACTGATTTGCCACCAGTTCAACACAGGCAAGAAAGGAGTTAATTTTACCGGTTTCCCAGCCTAATTTCGGAATACCATCGATAACAACGGCGTCCTCTTTATATTTTATATCCGGCAATAATTCCTTTAAAAATACGCCAATCGACCCTTTTTGTATTTTAAAGGTTATTTCTTTACCTTCTCGCAGAACCACAATTTCAACTGAATAGCCTTTAACTTGATTTTTATATTCATTCAGTTCATTACGTGTTGAAACGAATTTACCATCATATTTTACAAAAACATCATCTATCATAATACCTGCTTTTTCACTAGCCCCACCGGCAACTAAACCTGTAACAACTAATCGTGTTTGCTCAGCCGGTTGTTCGGCAGACATCGTGCTAATAAAAAGCAGAGCAATCGCAATAATGGCCAATACAAACTTTGTGTGTGTCATATAATTACTCCTTTCCCGATTTACAAAATCTTAACTATATGCCTGTAAAAATCAAGATAAATTATTTTTATTTCGGTTGTTGTGTCGGCAATGTGTCGCTGACCTTGGTTCGAGTAATAGAAAAGATTCTTGCCAGCAAATAAAACAGTGCAAGACCTAAAATTCCGGCAATTCCCAATGCTATTAATGAACCCCAAAGTCCAGCATGAGAAAAAAACCGTGATGCGACTTTAAATATAACATAACTAACCGCTCCACTAATTGCCGAGAATAATATCGATAAAGCTGTTGTTGAAAATATCACTTTACCACCCAAGGGTCCGATTTTTCTGCGGCACAGATAAAATAGTATCGCAAAATCAATGAATGCCATTGTTGAAGTGGTAAGCGGGAAAATAATCAAACCAACTCTACGCATAAACACGATATTAATCGTAATACCCAGAACATCGGTTATAATCGCATAAAGGGCCGGAGTCTTCGTATCCTTGAGCGCATAAAAACACGCGGCGACACTGCGGATACCGGCAAATGCCCAAATACCCGGTGCGTATAGCATCAAAATCCGAGCCGTATTGATTGTATCAACTGCGGAAAAATGCCCGCGCTGGTAAATTACTTGACAGATTGGCACGGACAGAACAAAGAATAATGTTGCCACGGGTATTGTCAGTAAAGAAACCAACCTTAATGCGTGCCTTAGACGCTCTTTAAGTGATTCAATTGCGTCTTGCGAAACGCGGGTTGAGAACTCAGCAATTGCCACGCTGCCAATCGCAACCCCAAACAGACCAGCTGGTAAATGCATGATGCGGTAGGCATAGTTCAGATATGTAATTGAACGCTCAGCTAAGAAGGTAACAAGAAAGGTATTTACCGTAAAATTAATCTGCGCTGATGCAAGTCCGACGATTGTCGGTAGCCACAGAAGCAATACGCGGTGCAGTTGCTTGTCTTTTAAGTTAAGGTAAAAATGATACCGGAAACCCCGTTTCAATAGAAGCGGGATTTGTACCAATAATTGAAACAATGCACCAATGGAGACGCCGTACGCCATACCCATTATCGGCTCTTGTCCGTGCCGAACAAAATACTGATAAGCAACAAGTGGAACTGCAATTGAAAATATATTAAAGAATGCCGGCGCGATTGCCGGGACAAAAAAATTCTGAAAGGAATTTAAAATCCCCATTACCCAGGCGGCCAGGGCAACGAATAAAAGTAATGGAAACATCACCCGGGTCAAAGCAGTAGTCAGGGCTTGCTTGCCCGGCGTATTAGCAAAACCGTAGGCGATTAATTTTACGACATAGGGAGCAAATATGATACCAAGGATTGTCAATAGTCCGATAAATATGAGCATGGTATTTAAAACATTGGAGGCAAATTTCCACACTTCTTTACGGTCTTTGTGGGTCAAATTGTCAATAAAGGTCGGGACAAATGCAGCGGACAAGGCGCTTTCCGCAAACAGGTCGCGCAAAAGGTTGGGGATTCTGAATGCAACCTGATAAGCATCCGTCGCAAATCCGGCACCAAACAAATAGGCGAACACCGATTCGCGAACCAAACCAGTGATTCGGCTGATGAGGGTGCCGATTGTAAAATTTCCAACACGACGATTGAACTTATCCGGCATATTGTTTCGTCATTGTAAGCAGGAAAATGAAAAATGTAAATATAAAGTTTGATATTATACTAATAATTCACTTGTAATTTACATTAATATACTCTATAATAAGAAGCCGAAAAAACTACAAAATATATGAATAATAATATTATAACCAAGATTTTAGAGCTAAAGCAGAAAAAAAACGCGGTAATTTTATGCCATAATTATCAGCGACCAGAGATTTATGATGTTGCCGATTTCATTGGTGATTCTTTGGATTTATCCCAGAGAGCAGCAGCAACAAAGGCTAAAATCGTTGTTTTTTGTGGTGTTCACTTTATGGCTGAAACCGCAAAAATTCTCAATCCCATAGCGAAAGTTATAATGCCCGACATTGATGCTGGTTGCGAAATGGCCAACATGATTTCAGCTGAAGCATTGAGAATGCGTAAAAAAGAATTGGGTAATGTTGTAGTTGTGGCTTATGTTAACACGCCGGCTAATGTCAAAGCCGAGTCCGATATCTGCTGCACATCTGCCAATGCAATTAAAGTTGTAGATTCGATTCCTAAAGATAAAAAAATTCTCTTTGTGCCGGATAAAAACCTGGCTTTGTATGTCAAAGAACAGACCGAACGGGACATAATTCCCTGGGAAGGTTTTTGTTATGTGCACGCCCTGTTTTTCCGCGCTGAAGATGTAATAAAAGCACGGCAGGAATATCCCACTGCTAAAATAATTGTCCACCCCGAATGCTTACCTGAAGTTGCCAGTGCCGCTGATTTTGTTGCCTCAACTAGCGGTATGGTTAAATTAGCCAAAGATTATAGCGAGGTTGTTTTAGGGACCGAGGTCGGGATGTGCAATCGAATTAAAAGAGAATATCCAGATAAATTATGTCATCCGCTAAAAAGAACTGCTATTTGTGTTAATATGAAAAAAACGACTTTAGATAAAGTTCTAAATGTTTTAGAAAACGAGAATAATGAAATAATAGTGCCGGAGTCAATCTCACAAAAAGCCCGTCAGGCACTAGAAAGCATGACTAAAATTGGATAAAAAGTTATGAAATTATCAACCAGGATTAGATACGGCACAAGATTAATGGTTGACCTGGCATTAAACTATAATAAAGGACCATTAATACTCAATGTCGTTTCCAGGCAAGAAAAAGTTTCAAAGAAATATTTAGAGCAGATTGTCCGGCGGCTTATGTCCGCGCATTTAGTGAAAAGTGTCCGGGGACCAAAAGGCGGGTATTATCTGACCAAATCACCTGAGAAAATAAAAGTATTGGATATAATCAATGCGATTGAAGGTCCATTGATATTAATTGACTGCCTGAAAAATCCGAACCAATGCAGTTTAGTAAAATCTTGCGTGACCAGAGCATATTGGCAGGAAGTTCAGAATAACCTCAAAAAAACGTTCGCAAACAAGACTTTAAAAAGTTTAGCTGAGAGAAAACTCAGAACATAATAATCAAGACCGCTAAAGCAGGTCGATTAAATCCTGTTTCGGTATATTATTCACCAAACTAATCTTATTCAAAATATCATCTAAAGTACCTTTGGCTAATGTGTGGTGATTGGGAACAGTAATGCTGTGCTGCCCGGTTACATCATTCTTCTGTAAATGAATATGGCTGCCCCGCTGACGGACAACAACATAACCAAAACGCTTAACAAGTTTTACAATATCTTGACCGCTGACTTGTGGTAATTTATGAGGCACCACCAACCTCAGTTTTTGTGTGGATAATAATTTCAATTATTTTCTTGCCTTTTAGCTCTTCATCAAAATGGCAGGCAACCGCATCTTTAATCTCATTTATCAATGCGTCCAGGCTTTTGGCACAGGTGTAAACATCGACATCAATGCCTTTGGCGCACCAATTGTCACCGTCATGATATACTTCAACTTTAACCGTCATAACTCATTATAATTTCTGTTAGTATATAGTCAACACTCAAAACAATATTGTATT
The DNA here is from genome assembly GCA_903865935.1 of Caldifarciminota bacterium. GTDB lineage: Bacteria > Hydrothermota > Tepidihabitantia > Tepidihabitantales > CAIPLT01 > CAIPLT01. The sequence continues at coordinate 116,712 of CAIPLT010000059.1, read as the reverse complement.
TATTCTTATTACCAAACAAAAGGAATCAGCCTGTATTTAACTTTATTTTTGTAATCTGCGTAACCTTCCAATTCATTAATTAACATTTTTTCTTCTCCAATTATCCTAACTACTAAAATAAATATCAGTACTAACCCGATGATTAGGCCATACGTTGAACCAAGTAACATTGGTGTGCCGATGAAAAGCAATACTCCCCCAAGATACATAGGATGCCTGACAAAACCATAAACTCCGGTCGAAACGACTTGCTGTTTTCGCTCGGTCTGCACTCTGACTAAAGGCGATAAAAAATTATTTTCAATATACGACCGATAAAAAAAGAAGGCTGATAATATTAACCCAATTCCGCCCAAAATTTTCACCAATACTGGAAAGTATGTAGTCCATTCATATCTCTTTGCATCTAAAGGCATAATGACTATCCAGGCGATAAATCCTATTACAATACCAAGAACAACATACTTGTCCCATACTTTCTGGTTGCCGGTTCCAGGTTTTTTGTACCTTTCCGCAAGTAATGCGGGGTTTTTACGATACAAATAGATGATAGTTGTAAAACATAGCACAATAAACCATACACTAAAAATCCAACCTTCAACCCAGAACCAATTCCCGGAAAGAAAAAGCAGTAATGCCGGGAATAACAGAATATAAATAAAAGTGAAAATAATCTTAATCAATGTTAATTTACTGTTTTCTGTTTTCATAATAAAATCATTATAAGAATTTCATTAATTTTCGATGCTTCTTGTAATTGATTTATACTTTTTTAAATCCCATATATGAAAATACGATTAGGAAAATTGGCAGGAGTATAACCGGAATGATTATAAACAGAAATGCATACTTACCAAAGAATGCACTGATAACTGATAGCACACCCATTATTTTAAATAATAGACCACCTACTTTATGAGTTCTGTCCCAGACTCCTTCATCGCTCATTGTCCATGGAGTTCTGATACCGATAAACCAGTTTCGTTTTGCTTTTTCAAGCATAATACCGACATAAAAGAATAAGATGCCGAGTCCGACCGGAAAAACTATGTACGGTTTCAGTTTTGTGCCAAGCGACCAGAGAATTATAAAAATCTGCAGGAAAATGACAAACAAGAATAAGAGAATAATAAATCCGTCAAAATATTTTCTAAACTTTTCAACATTAGCTTTGTATGGGTCGATTTTGGGTAAAACAATGAACAAAACTAAAAACACTAATAGAATTATCGGCGAGAGAAATAGTCCGATAAACTTTGAAGCATAATCATCAACTTTGCCAGCAGCATTCCAGTGGGATGGAATTCTTTGTGGAAGTCTGGGATTAAAATAAATTGCGACCGCTACAGACAATAACAATAATATTATTGCTAAAATCTCACTTTTTCTCAAATGCATAATTTACCTATTTTCTCTCCACCATTTTAATACAATCTTCCGGGCAGACCGAAACGCAAAGTCCGCAGCCATAACAGTTATCCCGATTTACTTCGATTTCTTTATTTTTCATCTCTCTAGCCTTAAAATAGCAGACTTCTTCACAAAGCCCGCACTGGGAACAATAATCTATATCCGTCTTTTCGATGAACTTGCCTTTGTCACATTTATATTCACTTCCTTCAGCAAAGTAACCGCAGCAGTCATCGCAGCAAAAACAGATTCCATCAGTATCAGTTCTTGCTTCATTGCGGAATGGACGCGACACAAGTTGTTTGGTTTCGGCTTCTTTCATAATTCCATCAACAAATGCACGGTCAACTGCTTTTTTACCTGACCCACTGCCACTGTCACTTTCCGCAAACATTAAACAGACATCAATTCGTGACCGCTGGCAGTTCTTCTCATTGCCTTCACGGCACCCGCAATTGGATACCCAGAATCGGTTATGCATATTAATCAGTTCTATTGCCTGGTCATGAGTGCAAATATAATGAATTGGTATTTCATTATCCACCATTTTATCTCCTTAAAATAAATTGCCCGATAATTTTATTAATTTTACTCAAAATATTATCGTTTACAATGATTTATTTCAATTTCAATTCCATATACACAGTTCCAGGAATCGGATTATAACGATAAGTCGCAATGTCTTTAAATTCCAGCGAATGGTATAAAGCAATTGCTTCTTTCATCCATGGAACTGTATCAATTCGCATTGTCAAATAACCAATCTCTTTTGCGGCATTAATAACCGTATTTACTAACGCTTTACCAATGCCCTTTCTCCGAAATTCTGGCTTGACATATAGCCGTTTCATCTCGCAGATATCATCAACAAATTTTCTTAACGCTGCGCACCCGCTAACTTTCTCATCATATATTGCCAAAAATAATCTGCCTTCAGGTAAAGCATATTTACCAGGCAGCTCAGCAAACTCTTGATCAAAGTTCTGAAATGACAAATCAAATCCCAGCGAATTCGTATATTCTTTGAACAATTCTCGAATATGCTCAAGATATTCATCTGAATCAGCCAATACAATCTTTAGCACTTTTTTACTTTTTCCCAGCTTGCAATGTTACCCTTTATCTTTTTGAACAACGGATTTGAATCGATTTGTTTTGCTGATTGCAATATTGAACACATTTTCGGGCTGCGAGTTTTTAATTTGCTGCATAACCACCTAATTTCATACACCAATTGTCCGTTTGTTATCGGAATTTTACGGGTTTTTTTGACATTGCCAATTTTATTCCGGTCAAAATGATAACCGCGGCGGTCTGCTTCTTTCCAGATTTCATCTAGATAGAATGCAATTGCCTGTTCGGGTTTGCTTTGCTCGCGAAACCTTATCAGTTGCGGATGATTCTTATAACCTTTGGTTTTTCCTCGAAGAACTTTTGGCGCTAATGGCGCTTCACGCCACAATGCGACTAATCCAGTTGCATCCAGATATTTAGGATGAATACTCCACAACCTCAAATATTGAGCCTCCAAAGCATGAAATTAAGAATTGAAGCAAAGCTTACCCACACGATATAAGGAATGAGTAGTATTCCCGCTATTTTTGATATATTGGAGAAATATATTATTGTGAAAAGTATTAATAACCAGAGAATAATAATTACAACAAATCCAAAGAGCGGTGATTTTAATGTAAAGAAAGTCAGTGACCAGAGCATATTAAATATCAATTGCACGATAAAGATAATCAAAGCAGTTTTCACTGCGGGATTGCTCAACCCTTGCCGCCAGACCAGATATGCCGCAATGCCCATTAATACGAAGAGCGCTGTCCAGACTGGTGCGAACACCCAGTTTGGTGGTGCGAATGACGGCTTTTTTAAGGCGGCGAACCAGGTTGAGATATTGGCATTGGTGAATATCGAACCGATAAATCCGGCAACAAGACATGCTATAACGCTTACCAACAACTTAACTATATCTTTCATTTACGCCTCCATTAACATTAATACATAATATTAAATTTATAAATAAAAGCAATAATAAAAAATGGGCGGTCAAACCAATGTTCAACCGCCCGATTTATTTTTTTGTTGTATGTTTATTGTCTTCGGTGTGTAACCAATGTATAAAATGCCGCACCCAAACCAATTGTTGCCACAACATAGATAATTACAAAACCGAGAACGCTGAAAAAACCGCCAACCGGACTGATAATTCTAATCAGCGCACCCAGAATCGGAATCGCCATTATTACGATAAAGCCGAGCGTGAATTTCCCAATTAAACTTTGCTTCGGGTCATCCGTATGTTTTATGCGCGAGCCAACCAGATAGAAAACCGAGGTGAGCCCGAGCAATAAACATACAAACAGGCCAAGTATGAAAAGCGGTATAATCGGAATACCGATGAGTGATACTGCGAGCAGTATAATTAACGGAACAATCAGAATCTGCATGCCAAAACCGATCGCGATTGGTATCCAGACATTAATCTGAGTCTTTTGAGTTATCGATTCGATCGGCTTGGGGAATATCAGCACAGCCAGCAACATTAATACGAAAAACCCAGCAATCGCCAATATTGCAACTAACGCACTGGCCGTGAACGCAAAAGTCTCGGGCAACCTTTCAGATAATCTAACTATGCTTGGGAATTTAGGAAAGGCTTTATTGAATAATTTACTGCTAACAGATTTGATTTCCCCTTTTACTGTTGCATTTGTATCTTTCTCAATCGAACCGCCGATGATTGCGATGTCCCCTGTTACAACCGAACCGGAATCGAGTTTAATACTACCGCCGGCGACCAGCAAATCGCCATTTGCCGTTCCTTTATTAACAATGTTACCGCCAAAAATTGCCACGTCACCTTTAACTGTACCATTAACATTCATTGAACCGCCAAAAAGCGCTACATCACCATCAATTAAACCGTTGACATCAATATTCCCACCCGTTGCTGAGAAATCACCATCTAGTACGCCATTGATAATCGCATTGCCGCCCGAGAATTTTATATCTTCTTTTACTGTATCTCCGCTCTCGATAATCATTTTCCCCTGTCGTTTTGTATAGCGGTCAACATTAACGTTTACTTTTGCCTTGACCAGCTCAACTTCGGTTGGGGTCTGGGGTGGTTTAATATCTAATATCAATCGCTGTAAATCTTTCAAAGAAGCTAATCGATTCGAGTTTCGTGTATTCTGCGTTTGTTTAACATAAACCGCTGGTTGGTCTGTTGCCATTGCAATTTCTGAATGTGAAACGAGTTTTTGAGCAGTCACGACTATGCCTGGCATCATAACCACATTCTCTGCTGGTCTTTGAGCGGTTACAGTCATTGATGGCATCATGACAATGCCTTCGTATAACTGATTTGACTGGCTAATCGGATTGGCTAGCATCACGCCGTAAATCGCCAATAGTAATATAATACTTTTGCCTTTTGATTTTTGTCTATTAACTTTATTTATATTGTCCATACTGTCTCCCTTTTACCAATAAATTTACCAAACAAGAAAAACATTCCAATACTTATGCCCAGCATGACTAATGCCATGACTGGATTAAACTGATTTCTAGCAATTGGTGATAAAGTCCGCCCCAGCGTTGCGACAATAAACTCAACCTTATCAACAAATCTCATGACTGATGGCGTTGAGGTCAGGACTCGTCCAAAAATGTCCGAACCTATTCCTGAAAATATGAGAATTAATGTCGAACACAACCAGGCAATGCCTGCTCCGACTGCTATCTTAACCCAACTTGCAGTGCTTTTGACCTTAATCTTGGCCAGCACCCGACTGTTAAAATCAGAGTTCGGAACTAATTGAATCATTTCAACGACTCCATTTTCAACGCTCATCAGTTCATCATAGAATAACTGACAGTCTGGACATTGAGATAAGTGGAGTTGAAGTGTTATGTTCTCATCCACCGAAATCTCGCGGTCCAGACACTTCTGGATCAGTTCTTCTATCTCTCTGTGTTTAGTCATCACTATGTTATACGCAAGACAGGAAAAAAAGTTTCAGAAAACTATTAAAATCATGAGAACTTAGAAGTTTTACCACGAAAAGCACGAAAACGCAAAAAATGTAGTTTATTAATTAAATTTATCTACTCCCTTAAAATGTATACTGATAGTATAACTTTTTTTCTGAGCGATTTATTGATCTAACTTGCTGAAATCTAATATCCAACATCTAAAATCTATTGTACAGAGGGTAGTATTCCCCCCATAGGTCTTAGAATAACAAAGAATATTGATTAAAAGATAGTTTAATGAGTTCTTTAAGCCATTTATCATTCCTGAAATCAGGATATTTTTCAGCAAGTTTATTATGGTATTTCTTTAGTAATATTTGAATAATATCTTAATGGAATTTTTCAGTGCTAAATTTAGTGAACTTATCAGGCAATATTTTAGAAAACTTTCTACTAATCTCTTTGGTAGATAATCCGTGCAAAATTAAAAAGCGTGTTTGGATAGGGTTATAATCTCTTAGAAAGGAGGTGATCCAGCCGCACGTTCCCGTACGGCTACCTTGTTACGACTTAGCCCCAGTCACCGGTCCTGCCTTGAGCTCCAACAAGTTGGAGGCTTCAGGCATTACAGGCTTCCATGGCTTGACGGGCGGTGTGTACAAGACCCGGGAACGTATTCACCGCGGCATGCTGATCCGCGATTACTAGCGATTCCATCTTCACGCAGGCGAATTGCAGCCTACGATCCGAACCATGGATGCTTTTATGAGATCCGCTTGCCGTCGCCGGCTTGCTTCTCATTGTAACATCCACTGTAGGACGTGTGTAGCCCTGGGCATAAAGGCCATGATGACTTGACGTCATCCCCACCTTCCTCCCGGTTAACCCGGGCAGTCTCACTAGAGTGCACTATAGTAAACTATAGTTTGCAACTAATAACAGGGGTTGCGCTCGTTGTGGGACTTAACCATACATCTCACGACACGAGCTGACGACAGCCATGCAACACCTGTGCCAGCTCAAAGGATTACTCCTCCGTCGTTGCCCTTTCGGACTCCTACTACTGGCATGTCAAACCCAGGTAAGGTTTTTCGCGTATCATCGAATTAAACCACATCCTCCACCGCTTGTGCGGGTCCCCGTCAATTCCTTTGAGTTTCAACCTTGCGGCCGTAGTCCCCAGGTGGTTCACTTAATGCGTTAGCTACGGCACCACCACCAAAGTGGTGACGCCTAGTGAACATCGTTTAGGGCTGGGACTACCAGGGTATCTAATCCTGTTTGCTCCCCCAGCTTTCGTGTTTCAGCGTCAGGTACACTCCAGAAGACTGCCTTCGCTATCGGTGTTCCTTCCGATATCTACGCATTCTACCGCTACACCGGAAGTTCCATCTTCCTCTATTGCCCTCAAGACGAGAAGTATCAGAAGCAGTTCTTTGGTTAAGACAAAGGCTTTCACCCCTGACTTTCCCGTCCGCCTACACACCCTTTACACCCAGTAAATCCGGACAACGCTTGCCCCCTACGTTTTACCGCGGCTGCTGGCACGTAGTTAGCCGGGGCTTCCTCTGAGAGTACCGTCACCAACTAGTCAGTTACTACCAGTTGGCATCGTTCCCTCTGACAGTAGTTTACATCCCGAAGGACTTCATCCTACACACGGCGTCGCTGGGTCAGGCTTTCGCCCATTGCCCAATTTTCTAGACTGCTGCCTCCCGTAGGAGTTGGGACCGTGTCGCAGTTCCCATGTGGCCGGTCACGCTCTCACGCCGACTACCCGTTAAAGCCTTGGTAGGCCGTTACCCCACCAACAAGCTGATAGGACAAGAACCCCTCGAAGAGCGATAGCTTGCGCCACCTTTCTTCTTACCGACTTGCGCCAATAAGATCGTATGGAGAATTAGCCCCGATTTCTCGAAGTTATGCTCCGCTCGACGGCAGGTTATCCTTGTATTGCTCACCCGTTCGCCACTAAACTTATCCTGTATTGCTACAAAACAAGTCCCGTTCGACTTGCATGTCTAAGACACGCCGCCAGCGTTAGTCCTGAGCCAGGATCAAACTCTCAATAAATTGAAAGAGTTTCATTCTAACTATTCTAACAATGGCTATCCAAACACGCTGTTGTGTTTTCCAGATTATCAAAGAACACTGAATTTAGAGTATCTATATTATACTAATTCCCTAAATATTGTCAAGAGTTAATCTTGCTTATCTGTTTTCTTGTTTTCTTTTATTTTATCTTTTACCGACTCGGTCTTTTTTGGTTTTGTGTTCGGTATCGAAGCTGAATTCTTTTTATAATCAGTGATATAAAATCCGCTGCCTTTAAAGATAAATCCTGCACCTGACGAGATAAGCCGTTTGACTTTCTTACCGCACTTCGGGCATTTCTGTATCGGCTTTTCGGTCATAGTCTGAAATTCTTCAAAGTGATGATGACAAGTTTCGCATTCGTATTCGTATGTCGGCATTATCTTAAATAACCACAGAAAACACTGAATTTTTATATTTTATGTATCCAGTGGTTTTTCTAATTGCTGTGTTCATCCGTGGCTTTAAAATTAAATTAATATTCTCCACCGTAACCGCCGCCCGGAGGCATTGGTGGACCGGATTTTTCTTTCTCTGGTAATTCAACAATTCCGGCTTCGGTTGTGATTAATAACGATGCAACCGATGCAGCATTCTGCAATGCCGCTCGGGTAACTTTGGTCGGGTCAATTACGCCCGAATCAAACATATCTTCGTATTTCAGTGTGTCAACATTAAATCCCATATTGGCAGTCGAGTTCTTAACTTTCTCAAACACGACTGAACCTTCGATGCCGGCATTTTCAACAAGCTGGCGAATCGGCGCTTCTAATGCTTTTTTAATAATATCAACACCAATCTGCTCTTCGCCGGAAAGCTTCATTTTATCCAGCGCGGGAATACAGCGGACCAATGCAACGCCGCCGCCTGCCACGATACCTTCTTCAACTGCCGCGCGGGTCGCGTGAAGTGCGTCTTCGACCAGTGCTTTTTTCTGCTTCATTTCAACTTCGGTTGCAGCACCAACATTGATTACCGCCACACCACCAGCTAACTTTGCTAAACGCTCTTGTAGCTTCTCTTTATCATAATCCGATTTAGTATCTTCAATCTGTTTGCGAATCGAATCGATTCTTGCCTGGATATCTTTCTTGGCACCCGAACCTTCGACAATCGTTGTGTTCTCTTTATCAATCGTGATTCGTTTTGCCATACCTAAATCAGTAATCGCGATGTTTTCTAATTTAAGACCAACATCTTCAGAAATCAGCTTGCCATTAGTAAGCACCGCGATATCTTCAAGCATTGCACGTCTTCGGTCACCATAACCAGGTGCCTTAACTGAGCAGCACTGTAAAGTACCGCGAATCTTATTAACAACTAATGTTGCCAATGCTTCGCCTTCGACTTCTTCAGCAATAATCAGAATTGGTTTGCCTTTCTGAGCGGTCTTTTCGAGCAATGGTAACATATCACGGGCGGCTGAGATTTTCTTTTCGTATAATAGGATATAGCAATCTTCTAACACGCATTCCATTTTGTCGGGATTGGTAATGAAATATGGCGATAAATAACCGCGGTCAAACTGCATACCCTCGACCACATCAAGTGCGGTTTCCATTGACTTTGCTTCTTCAACTGTTATCACACCTTCCTTACCGACTTTTTCCATCGCATCCGCAATCAAAGTACCAATCGAGCTGTCGTTATTCGCGGCAATCGATGCAATCTGTGCGATTTCATTTCTGCCGCTGGTCTTTTTAGAAATTCTCTTCAGTTCTTCAACGACCTTATCAACCGCTTTATCAATACCGCGTTTTACTGCCATTGAATTGGCACCGGCGGCAACAACCTTTAAACCTTCGCGGTAGATTGCTTCGGCTAAAATCGTTGCCGTGGTTGTACCGTCACCGGCAACATCCGAAGTTTTTGACGCGACTTCTTTTACCATCTGCGCACCCATATTCTCAAATTTATCTTCGAGTTCGACTTCTTTGGCAACGGTTACACCGTCTTTAGTAATAGTTGGTGCACCCCATTTTTTATCGATTACGACATTGTGCCCTCTTGGACCAAGTGTAACCTTGACTGCATGGGTAAGTATTTGAGCGCCTTTAAGCATTGCTCTTCGTGCATCTTCATCAAATTTTAATTCTTTTGCTGGCATTTAATCCTCCTGTTTATTTTTCTTTGTCAATAATCGCCAAGACATCGTCTTCGCGCATGATCAGATATTCTTTATCATCGATTTTAATTTCATTGCCTGAGTATTTGCCGAATAGAATAGTATCGCCTTTTTTAACGTCCATTGGTATTCGCTTGCCGGTTTCGTCAAAACGGCCTTCGCCAACTGCGATAACCTTACCCTGCTGGGGTTTTTCTTTTGCAGTATCCGGAATAATAATACTGCCTTTTTTTGTTTCTTCTTCGAGTCTTTCGACCACAATACGGTCGCCTAATGGTTTCATTTTCATACTGCCTCCATGTTAATTATTATTATATTTATTAAAATCATTTTTATGATTTACTAAAAGAACTACTTGGCAGGTTTACTGCCCACTTCTAAATCTCGGCGCCAACTGACGCGCGCAAATTGTTCGTTACTCGCATAATTAACATTTAATTCACCGCCGTGCGAGCGTTTCAATGCTTTGCCAATCGCAATCGCTAAGTTATCGTTCGTTGTTTCAACCATAATTGTATCATCTTTGTTGTTTAGACTCATAATCCTCGCCAATGGATTCCGAACCATTTCCTTCTTTTCCTGGTTATGAATGATATTGATAATTTCATTTTTGATGGTCGGGAAAAAAGTACCGATAATCGATACAAAACCCATCACATAATGGTCTTCGATTTTACGGCAAGCCGGACATTTGTGTTTTTCTGCAACATTACTTACGATGCTCAAAATTTGTGCATCGCGTGACCACCTCTTCTTATGGAAAACAAGTCCGCAAGTCGGACAAATGGTTGGTTCTGGGTAAGCCTTGGACAAAAGATACGGGTCCCTAAGTTTTGTTCTTTCACCATATCGTTCGGTATTTTGTTTTACTGACATATAATTATCTCACTATTCTTTTTACCATGGATATTCACGGGTTTTTTAATTTCTACTTTTATCCGTGTCTATCAAAGGCTTATTTTATATGGGCGATACCTGAATTGAACAGGTGACCTCTTCCTTGTAAGAGAAGCGCTCTAGCCGACTGAGCTAATCGCCCGGATAAATCGTCTAAACCACAGATTTCCATATGTTTTAATAATTTCTATTAATATTTATGGTTAATAATGGCTAAACATCGTAAAAACCATTCATTCTGTGGTTTTTGTAATTTAGTATAGCAAATTTTTTGTTTATGTCAAGGTGAAATATCCGAGAATTTACCTTTAGCGCCCTGCTTTTAATTCGTTTTTAGTATACAACACTTTTTCATTGGCATCAATAAAAATCGTTTTAGCCAAAACCCCCTTTTGGTCAAATTCACGGCGCAATATTGCAACTCGCGTGTTTTTTATCGCTTTTCGCTTTCCGTCTGTACCATAATACGATTCTTCGACCTTATTTCCTTGATTGTCATATTTTAGCCGAACAATTGCGACACCCAGATTTTTATGAGTTGTCGGTTGGTCATTAATATCAAAATACGCTTCCTCGATTCTTCTGCCCTGTTCGTCATGTTGCCAGCGGACAATCGCCGCACCCAAATCAATCCGCGCTTTTAATTTGTTGTCTGCCCCAAAATATCTTGTTTCAGTTGCATTGCCATCTTTGTCATACAACGCACGGATTATTGCAATCCCTGTATTTTTATCTTCTTTTAATTTGCCGTCCGCATCTAGGTACTGCTGTTCAATTCTGTTACCGTCAACATCATATTGGTAGCGAACGATATTTGCCTGAATAACTTTATTTTCGACCGGCTTTTCGTCTGTGCCAAAATACGATTCTTCGGTTACCCTACCATATTCATCGTATGTCGAATAGCTGATTGCAACTCCTAAATCCTTACGCTCTTTCAGTTTTTCATCGGTGCCAAAATATTTCTGCTCAATCGGATTTCCGGCAACATCATATTTTTGTTCAATTATCGCCACTCCCAAATCTTTCTGGTCCTTAAGTTTTTCAGCCGTACCAAAATATCTTGTTTCAATGACATTGCCATAATCATCATACTTCCAGCGGATGATCGCCACGCCCAACGCTTTATCTTCTTTTAACTTGCTGTTTATCCCGTAATGCGACTCTTCGATTTTATTGCCTTGCTTGTCGTATTGAAATCGCGTCGACGCGATATTGTTTTCGCCTTCAAGTAGTTGATCGTTTTCACGGTGATTAGACAATTCAGTCACGTTGCCATTTTTATCATATTTCCATCTCAGTTTAAAAAATCCGTTGGCATCAACGATTCTCTGCCGGTCTTTATTAAGCCGGATTGACTCGATTCTGCGCCCATATTTATCTACAGCCCAGGCATATTGGGCAACACCATAACGGTCATTAGCCAAATTTCCTTGTTTATCATAGTTAATCAATGATACCGCTCGTTTATCTTCGTCTAATTTCAAACGTATCGAATATACACCGTCATTACTTACTGCCGGATTACCCTTGGCATTCAGATACGTTCTTTTCTCAAATCCGTCAACATACTCAACAATGACCGCTGCTACATCATTACCAAAAAAAGAGCTATTGCTTAACCGGTTGCCTTTAAGATATTCAACCTTTATCAGCTTGCCTTTATTATACTCATAATGATAGCAGTTGACTCGCATCGCTGCTTCTTCGGTAACCGGATACCTGCCGACAATTGCATATCTGCCGTCAAGGTCAACTTTGCGATAGTAATTTGCGTGCTTTTTTGCACATCCATTGATTAATATTGACCCGACTGCTAGTGCGGCAAAGATTATATAAATTCTCTTCATATTACCCGAATAAATCTTAATCAATAATATATCTGTGTCAAGGACTTTTTTCTTGGATTCTAGAAGGTTTTGTGGTATTATTTATTATCAATCTGTTTCAGTAATTTTATCGCCTCCGGTTTATCGTCCATTATAAAATCGGCGACTGGCCAGCCATTTTGCAAGGCTAAAACTTTATTTAAATACTGCTGTGCGGTTTTATAATCTTTTTTCTTGATATAGCATTTACCCATCGTAACATACGCCATTGAGTAATTTGAATCAATTTCTATTGCTCTTTTTAAGAATGTTATCGATTTATTCGCATCGCCACCCAAAATTCCCGGCAGTTCATAATAAATCATCGCTTTCGCATTATACGCCTTAACATTATTTGGGTCTAATTTTAGCACGATATCAATCTCCTTTTTTGATTCGGGCGCTTCGACCTTATTACCCATATATTACATAATTTATACTTTTCGACTCTTTTATTCGGTGATAGATTAATGCTTACGACTTGATGTTTGTCAAGTCTTTTGTGCGGTAATCGATTTTACCAATAACTCGCCCAATGCTTTGGCTTCGTCAATGCTGTCTTTATAACCGCCGCAACCGCTGATGCCCATATACGGATACGTTTTCAAAAGTATCGGCTTCATTTTCACAAACAGAACAAAGTTCAGCAGATGCTGAAGCACGGGCATCGTATCATTGCCGGCCGAGACCGAAATCAGACCGCACGGAATATTTTCCAGCGGCTCGGGACCTTTAAAACCGCGCACCTGATAAAAATAAGACAGGCAGGTTAACCGTTCCAATAAAGCGGTCAGGCGTGCCGGGATATTAAAATACAACGGCGAGCCGATAACCACTGCATCCGCCGATTTTAACTCGTCGCAGACTATCTCCAAATCGTCACCCTTAATAACGCACTTGCACGGTTTGACACAGCATTTTTCATAGCACGACTCACACGGCTTAATGTTGAGTTTGCTCATCTGTAAAATTTTGGTCTTCAGTTTCGGATTCAGTTTTTTGGCTGATTTCATCACGGTCTCTAACAAAATATTAGTGTTGCCGTCTTTGCGCATTGAGCCATTAATACCTAATAGTTGCATTTGGTCTCCTTTCTAAATGTATTTAATATTATATTATAATGCAATATTTTATATAATCAATAAAATTATTGGTTATTACACAGGTTTTTTCCGAGCAATCAACTTTCCATACCTTGAATTGTATCCTTATTTTAATCATTGACATCAGATATATTGGGTGTAAATTGTTATATAAGCTTAGTCGCATCAGAAAACTTATGCTGTTTTTGAAAAGAAAAAAGGGGGATATCATTTATGGCAATCTCAGCAAAGATAACTCAGATTTCTACTTTGATACAGCACTTAAAATGTATAACCAGGCAGATTATGAAAATGCTTTGATCGTGTTTGAGAGATTAGCTGAGTATAATGACGATTATCGAATCATGCTTGTTCCCCATATCGAAAAATGCCGGCATATTGAAAATATTGCCCCTGCCGAAAAAGATAAAATTCATTTCGTCAATCAAATTATACTAAAGAAATATGGTTGGATTGATTATATTAAATATGTTACCGGTCTCTTTAGTGTTGTCTTATTGATAACCGCGTTGCCTAATATTACGACGTTCCGCAAGATTTTAGTAGCTGTGGGCGGTGCTTACCCGCCTAATCAGACGTCGTATTCAGACTATTTCCGTATTTTTAATTTTATTCTGGCGATTTGTTTTGTTATTATCACAATTATCATCCATTTTTTTTTGAGAAAATATACCGTCAGTAAAAATTTGGTGCGATGTAAATACTGCGGAAAATATATATACTATATTGATCCTAATATCCCAAGACTCGCTTCTGCAATTGCTAATAATTGTCGTTATTGTGGAAGGATGTATCCGGTGCCTGATTTTTATTGGGACAGCTGGGAAGGATTAGAATATATTAAACAACAAAATTCTGTGCCCGAGCCGGAATTTTACAGCGAATTTGAAAAGCTTAAACAAAACTATCCCAAAGAATATATGGAATGGAGAAAAAATTTACCATAAAAATCTTTAACACACTTTTTTGTTTGAGATTGGAAAACTAATCCCTAACCTCTAATTGCTAATCGCTAGTCCCTATTTATTCGTGTTTATCTGTGGCTATCTCTATTCTTTCTCCGAAATATACTGGCAATAGCCAAAACTGATTGGTCCTTGCTTGGTAACCTCGCAGGGAAAATCTGCACATTCAAAACAGATTTTGACGGCTTTGTGAAATGCACAAGTACAGATTTTACAAAACTTATTCTCTCTTGGCACGCAACCTAACTCACCATTTGGGCAGGTACCTTTGGTCATTCTCGGACACTTCTCACAAGCAATCCCGCAAACTCCAATTTTCATCTTAATTCTCCTTTGTAGTAAAAATATTTATTCTACCACAATAATCTTAATAATCTCGGAAAAATCTTGTGCTTTAATTTTCGCAAAATAGATGGCGTGGCTGACTGCTTGATTATTTTCATCTTTGCTATCCCATATTACTGTATGATCACCTGGCAGTTTATTTTCATTAACCAAGTTCTTTATTAATTTCCCTGAATTATCATAGATTGAAAGTTTGACTTTACTCGTGGTAAGTAATGAATAGCGAATCGTGGTATGTGTGTTAAATGGGTTTGGCTCAGCATTAAGCGAAAAGCGATTATTGACTAGCGGTTGGCAATTGTCTTCAATGCCATTAAGACCGGTCGAATACCAGACATCATTCATGGCGCTTGGAAATCCACCCAATATCCAGATCTTGTTATCATAAACAACCGAACTCGGTCCGCGTCTGGCTATCCATGCCGCATTGGGCGCCTGAATCCAGTTCACACCATTTGCCGAATACCAGACATCGTTTTTGTCTGTACCATTAGCGTATCCGGCCATCACCCATATTTTGTTATCAAAAACCGCTGAGACAAGTTCATACCTTGGAGCCCAGCCAGCGGACGCGGTGGCTTGTGTCCAGTTCACACCATCTGAAGAATACCAGACATCATTTTTGTCTGTGCCGCCGCTCGCTTCACCGCCCATGACCCAAATTTTTCCATCAAAGTCAACTGCAGTATGATAAAACCTTGCTGACCAAGGCGCAGATGCTGTCGCACAGGCCCAGTTCGCACCATCTGAAGAATACCAGACATCGTTCAAGATTGGATATCCTCCAATCACCCACATCTTATTATCAAAAACAACTGAGGTATGTCCAAACCTTGATGACCATTGGGCATTTGAAGTTGTACAAGTCCAGCTCACTCCGTCATGAGAATACCAGACATCATTATAACGATATGCATCACTGACACATCCTCCGATTACCCACATTTTGTTATTAAAGACAACTGCGGTATGACCCATTCGATGTGGCCAGCCAGCCGAAGATGTGGCACAGGTCCAGTTTGCACCATTTATCGAATTCCAAACATCACTCGCACCAGCACCATAACCTCCCATTAACCACATTGTGTCATGAAAAACGATGGTCGGAAAAACGAATCTTGCTGACCATTGAGCATTAGCGGTTGCCTGAGTCCAGGTCATTTGCGCATGCAAAGAACCGAGCAAGAATAGAACCAATATTACGACTTTATATTTGTTCATTTACACCTCCAACGTTGTCCGTTTAGTCAAATTTTCACAAATTAAACGATACCCAAGTTTCGTTCGCGTTCGTGTTAATTCGTGGTTAAAAATTTCTTACTCAACCACAATGACTTTAGTAATCTCGGAAAAGTCATGTGCTTCGATTTTCACAAAATAGATGCCGTGGCTGACTGCTTTGCCATTCTTATCCCTGGCATTCCAGATAATCTGTGTTGTGCTTCGGCTCGGCTTGTCATAATCTTTAATCAGTCTGCCCATCGCATCAAAGACTGATATTTTATCAACTGCCAGATTATCCCACTTGATATTAAAACCAGTTTTACTGATATGCGGATATACTGAGATCCGGTTAACTGCGTTAAATGACTGTTCTGCAACGCCAGGTCCATAACTACCACTGCAAATCGCAATTAAACTTGCAACATTAGTACTGCTTGACGCCTGGGTTCCAACCAGCACATCCGGATGTTCGTCAGAAGTGATATCCGTAATCGCGCGTATCGAGTAAATCAAGCGTCCCGCATTATACGACCACAAAACCGAACCATTCGCACCATTAAAACAATAGACCATGCCTGCCTGATTACCCGTAATGACTTCCTGCTTGCCGTCCTGGTTCAAATCAGAAATTCCATCGCAAGACCAGACATTTCCGCCAATCGGATAACTCCACATGACATTGCCATTTGTGCAGTCCAGAACTTTAAACACTGTGACACCACTCACATTTGCTACGGCAATACCCGGTCGGTTTGTGCTGACCAGATTCGGAATCGCAACCAGTTTTACTACCCAACCGCCAACCGATGTCGTCCAGAGCGGAGTGCCATTCGCACCGCTCAGACATTGAACCGCGCCGGACCAGTCACCGCAAACCACTTCCCGTTTATAGTCGCCGTTCAGGTCCGGGATCACAATCACCGACTGGACATCGCCCGCACATTGATGCGACCACAGAACACTGCCGTTAAGACCCGAGATGCAATAAACTTTCTTATCTGTGCTGTTTCCCCAGGCACCGGCAATCACATCCGGCACGTAATCGCCGTTAATATCCGGTGTCCAGTCAACACTGCCAATTCCGTCCTGCACTCGACATTGCCAGACCACGCTGCCGTTCGCGCCGTTCAGGCAATAAACACATCGCGGTCCGCCGCCCGGCAGTTCATTTCCGCCGACACCGGCAATCACATCCTCAATCGAATCACCGGTCACATCCGGCATCGGTCGAACCGAATAAACCCATCCGCCCTGACCGTCATAACTATGAGTATCATACTGCCAGATAACGTGGCCATTTAAGGCATTAATCGCATAAACCGAGCGGTCGCCCCAGGCTGTGCCTAAAAGAATATCGCGCACCCCGTCATTATTCCAATCCGCACCACGCATCAAACAATCATCACCCCACGAGCCGTTAAAACCAGTATCGCCAATCGCCCATCGGGTAACGCCCAAACCAGAGCTGTTTGCCCAGAAAGTCCGCAAGTGTTTTTCACCATACATATTAGTGCCGTAACATTCTGCCGCAACATCTAAAATACTGTCATTATTAATATCTGAAATCGGTGCCACGCACACGACATTATCCGGATAATCATAATCCCATAACATCTCTCCGCCCACCGGTATTTCATTGATGCCATTTGCCGATAAATGCAGATTCATCGGATTGAGCGTACCGTTGTTATACATCTGCAGATTACCCGTATAAGCGCCGGAATTATTTGGTCGGGTGATTATCTGCACATAGGTCGTCTCAAGACAGTTTAAGAGAATCGGAAATTGTGTCTGACCGACAAAAAACTGGAAATTGGTAAAAATAATTGTGTCAATCATCAATTGCGGATAACCCCGATTGACAATCCGTAGATACCAGTCTTTCACATGATGCACGCGTACATCACTGAAATTATGTAAAGTTTCACTCGGGGATAGAGTCGGATTCGCATAAACACCCTGACCCCTTAACGCACAATAGACTGTTTCCTCGTCCGGGTCATCGGAAACAACCATCAAACTGCAACTCTGAAAACCAAAAATGGGCGGCGCAAAATAAATCGGAACTTCGACATTTGTATTTGGTGCAATCCGAATCGGGAAAAACGTGTCATCGTAATAGAACGCCGAATTATGGGAAATGATTGTATCCACGGTCAAAGTATCGGTTCCGACATTCAGGATGAGAAACCCAAGTCCAGCGATATGTCCAATCTGTATATTACCGAAATTACACGAAGTCGGTGCAATCTGAATATCCGGCGTGCCCGAACCGCCCAAATCAATCTGATACGCAACCCGACCGGTTGTTGAAGGACCATTGGCAACAACCCACAGATAATTCCCATCCCAGGCAAGCCCATAAGGACGAATGCCTGGCGAATTAAAAGAATCTACAATCTGGTAGGTATTAACATTGATTTTATAAACCCGGTGCGAACCGCCGTAATTACCGTCATTGCATACCCAGAGATACTGACCATCCCAGGTTGCACCCCAGGGTTGCGGAATTGATGGAATATTTATGCTGTCAATTGGCGCGCCATTATCTTTCCTGATACGATAAGCCCTGCCATCCGGACTATAATAACAGCAATGCCAGAGCGCCTGACCATCATTCGCAAGACCTGCCATATAAGTCTTGTTAGCGTGAAAAGACCGGATATGCGCGCCCGAGATTGTATCAATTAAGAAAACCGAGTCGCCGGCAGAATGATCAGATACCCAAAGACCACCGCCATTAATTGTGTCAAATGCCAAGCCATAACAATCCGCGCTTGTCCGCCAACGCATCCGTTTCATAACATTGCCGTTTAACGGGTCGAGTTTATAAATCGTATCGCCCTGCGTGCCATAAGCGCCGCACCACAAGGCATTATTTGCCCAGCATAAACCAGACGCATTGGCTGGCGCGGTAATCGCATTAATCACCGACTGACCAAAACACAAACTCGCTAAAAACAGAATGACAATTAAATATTTCATATTTTCTCCTTCGAATTAAACTAATTTATTTTCATCTTGGCAATAAAAAACTATCGGATTAAATAGAATTGCGAATACAATATACCGCTTCACTATGGATTAATATAAGCACTTGTATCATATTTGTCAACAACTCTTTCGCTGATTTTTCTCTTGACATTCAGATATTTTTATATGACAATTCAGCACATTGGTGCAGATAATATTTGGATTTATGTTGGTTGCATATTTAAATCAATTTAAACTTCTTCAAAACAATAATAAGAGTTAATTAAATAATGAAAAGAAATATTTTTAAGAGAGGATAACATGGCGTTATTTGACAAGTGTTATGAGTTTAAGAAAATGGCTGACCATTTAAGGTCATTAAACCAGTTTTTCTATCTACGGCAGGTTGACCCGGCCGCGAGTCCAATAGTTATGCGTAATGGCAAAAAGATGATTATGCTCGGGTCTAATAATTATCTTGATTTGACCAGTCATCCCAAGGTAATCGAGGCGACCAAAAAAGCGATTGATAAATACGGCACTGGCTCTTGCGGTTCGCGCATCCTGACTGGCACAACCGAAGTGCATCTAAAAATGGAAAAGAAACTTGCCGAGTTCAAACACTCGGAAGATTCAATAACTTTTAGTGCTGGGTTTATGGCATTAATGGCAACGATCGCGGCAATTGCCGATACCGGTGATGTAATCTTGTCGGACGAGTTAAATCACGCAAGTATCATCGAGGGCTGCCGGCTTTCCAGGGCAAAGACAATTGTGTACAAGCATAATGACATGGTTGATTTGGAAGCAAAACTTGCCTCGCTCAAACCCGAGACTAACAAACTGATTATCACCGACGGTGTTTTCAGTATGAAAGGAACCGTGGTTGACCTGCCTGGAATTAAAAAACTGGTAGATAAATATGATGCCAAGATTATGGTTGATGATGCACACGGTACTGGTGTGCTTGGCGAACGAGGACACGGCACGCTTGAGCATTTTAATATGGAAGGTCAGATTGACCTGGTGAGCGGAACTTTCTCTAAATCTTTGGCTGCAGTCGGCGGTTTCACCTGTGCCAAATATGCGATAATCGATTTTCTGCGCCTGACCTCGCGACCATTCATTTTCACTGCCAGTCCTCCGCCATCAATTGCGGCAACGGTTCTGGCAAGTTTGGAAGTGATTGAAGCCGAGCCCGAGCGGGTGAAAAAACTGAAGACCAATGGCGACTTTTTAAAGAAAGGTTTGAAAGAGATGGGATATGTGCTTGAGCCGACTATCACGCCGATTATCCCAATTTTAATCAATAACGACGAGAAATGTTTTAAGATGGCGGGTTATCTGGAACAGGAAGGTGTGTTTATCAATCCGATTATTCCGCCGGCCGTGCCAAAAGATGAGTCAATCATCCGTGTCAGCCTGACTGCCGGGCATACTGAAAACGATTTGTCAATGGCACTGGATAAGTTCAAACTGGTCGGCAAGAAACTGGGCGTTATTTAAAAAATGGTTTTCGCGGAGAACGCAAAGTTCGCAGAGATTAAAGTCCCTCTGTTTTCCTATATGTCTCGGCGAATAGAGATTGCATGAGTAAACTGTTTTCGATTTTCCCAAACCAGCAAATACAAAAATTCTCGGATAAGACTTCTAAACCGCACGACCGATATGTTGACTTTTTACGAGCCCTGAGTATTTTGGTTGTTGTTTGTGCTCACTGGCTGAGTACGGTGGTTTATTATAACAATGGTCGGCTGGTCGTGCACAATGTAGTCGGAATCGTTTCCGGTTTATGGGTTTTGACCTGGATTCTTCAAGTTATGCCGGTCTTCTTTTTTGTCGGCGGCTTTTCCAATTATGTTTCTTACACCGCAACCCGACAACGCAATCAGGGAGTCAAGGAGTTTTATCGCTCCCGCACCTCAAGACTGCTTAAACCGGCGGTGGTGTTCGTTATTGTTTGGTTGATTGTGTCGGTGATACTCTATCTTGCCAATCAGGGACGCACGGAATTTGTTACCAAAAATATGCTGCTCTTCGGTCCACTCTGGTTTCTGGTTGTATATATAATAATCGTCCTGACCACACCATTTATGCAACCATTGCATGTGCGGTATCGCACTAAAGTTCTTATTTTACTTTTCCTCTTAACAATTTTGGTTGATGTCGGTCGGTTTTGGTTAAAACTGACATATGTCGGTTATGCCAATATTCTTTTTGTCTGGTTATTAGTTCACCAGCTGGGATTTTTCTATGCGGATGGAACTCTGGTACGAATGTCCAAAAGAGCGCATGTTTTAATGGCTTTGATTGGACTCGCTGGGCTGGTAATACTAACCAATCTCGGGATATATCCGAGAAGTATGGTCGGAACCGGGCTGGAAAAAGTATCAAATATGAGTCCGCCGACAATTTGTATTATCGTTTTAACCTTGTGGCTGGTTGGTATAGCAATGATTTTACGCGATCCGGTAAACCGCTGGCTTGCCAAGCCAAAACCATGGATAGCAGTAATAGCGGCAAACAGCGTTATTATGACCGTCTACTTATGGCACCTCACCGCATATTCTATCACATTTCTTTTGCTCAAAAAAATCGGATTCAACCGTATGCCTGCAGGACAAAGCGGATGGTGGATTGAACGTCCTGTATGGATTATATTATCCGCAATAATTTTAATTGTGTTGATTAAGCTTTTCGGGCGGTTTGAGCATGGATTTGGAAAAGTTCAAGCTGGTCGACAAGAAACCGGGGGTAATCTAAATTGAAAACAAGAGACGGGATTAACAGGATATTTACGAGATTAACAGGATTTTTATTCAAATCAGGTTTTAATCCGGTAAATCCTATAAAAAAATAATTATGAATCAAAAGCAAGATACTATCTACAACTGTTTTTGGGAATCGGTCGTGAAATTTCCCAGCCGAATCGCTTTGATGTATAAGCAGGACGGCAAATATGTTAATATTACATACCAGCAGTTGAGCGATTATGTTGATGCGGTCGCATTTAATCTTAAAAAATTGGGCATCAATCGCGGTGATTCGGTCGGCATCTATTCTTATAACCGACCGGAATGGGTTATGGTCGACTTGGCGGTTTTAAAACTGGGCGCGGTGGTGGTGCCGATTTATCATGTGATGACCCCGTTCTATATCAAGTATATGATTAATGATGCCAAGATAAAACTGCTTTTTGTCGAGAATGCCGCGCTCTATCAAAAATTAGAATCGATTCAATCTGAAGTGCCAATATTAAAAAATGTCGCGCTCTTTGACCCATCCGGGATGAACAATAACAAAACCTATCTCAAATTCGATGATATAAAGAAAGTTCCAGATACGACGCTTCAGACTTCGGGCTTTACGTCTCAGGTTTTAGCCGATGATATTGCAACGATTGTTTACACCTCAGGCACGACCGGCGAGCCCAAGGGCGTTGTGCTCACCCACTACAATATTGTCTCTAATGCGCTTGCCGGTATTGAGCGGTTTAGTGTCAATGAAAACGATGTGATGCTCTCTTACCTGCCGCTTTCGCACATGTTTGAACGAACCGGCGGTTACTATGTGATGATGTTTTCCGGTGGTGCGATTGGTTATGCCGAGAATTTCAGCACGATTGTCCTGGATATCGGAGAGGTCCAGCCGACAATTTTAGTCGCATTGCCGAGAGTTCTGGAAAAAGCTTATGAAACTGCAGTGCAGAAGGTTGCGTCCGGCCCCTGGATTCAGAGAAAACTGGTTACATCCGCAATTAAAAACCTCAACCGATACTATAATCTGAACTACAAGAAAAAACCGATTCCCCGCATACTTAAAATAAAATGCAATATTTATGATAAGCTGGTCGCATCCAAATTCCGAAAGATTGCCGGCGGCAGATTAAGAGTAATGGTGTCAGGCGGTGCGCCGCTCAATAAACAGATTGCCAAAATCTATCACATCTTGGGTTTAAATATCTGCGAGGGTTATGGTCTGACTGAAACCGCACCGGTGATCAGCTCGACCTTCATCGATGATAACCGGCTGGGCACAGTCGGCAAACCTTTTCCAGATGTCCAAATCAAGATTGGCGATAATCAGGAAATCCTGGTCAAAGGACCAAACCTGATGCTCGGCTATCACAATAAACCCGATGAGACCAGAAAAGCGATTGACCAGGGCGGTTGGTTTCATACCGGTGACCAGGGTAAACTTGACAAAGATGGCAATCTAATCATCACCGGGCGCATCAAAGAGCTGATTGTAACCTCATACGGCAAAAATATCCCGCCGATTCCGATTGAGGAAAAAATCTGCCGATGCGGTTATATTGAACAGGTGATGCTCTACGGTGACAAAAAGAACTTTATCGTGGCATTAGTGGTGCCGAATAAAAAACTGATTGAATACTATGCCAGGTCCAATAAAATATCATGTGAAAATTATACGGAACTCTGCGCGAGCAATGACATCAAGACGTTCTTAACGAACGAAATCGAAAACGCAACCACTGACCTGGCGCCGTATGAAAAAATCAAGGCGTTCACGATTATACCCGAAGGATTTAACATTGATAATGGCATGCTCACCCCGACTTTGAAATTAAGACGAAACAAAGTGCTCGAAAAATACAAACCGCTCATCGAAGCGATGTATACGAAAACGGGCCCAGAAAAATAAACAGCAATAAAATTACTTTGCTTTTTTGGTTGGCGTGAATTTATTACGGGAGTAAATTAGAAAATATTGACCTTGCCGTCTTTGATATAACCCCACGACATTGACTTTGGGGTATAGCCAATGCCAACATTGCCCTTTTTATCCAATGCAATAATACCGCACAGTCCCTTTTGTGACCGCACTTGTTTTAATGCGATATCAACTGCTTTCTGGGCAGAATATTTTTTCATTAAGTCCACAACCAGTTTTGACAGGAACAGTTTCATAATCAATTCGCCATGACCAGTGGCGGTTGCTCCGCCATTTTCATCCGCATAGGTGCCCGCGCCTAAAATTGCTGAATCGCCAACCCGACCTGATAACCTGCCATTAATACCGCCAGTTGATGTTGCAACTGCGATTCTCTTTTTATTGTCCAGAGCAATCGCGCCGACCGTGCCCAGTTTCATATATTTTTTTAGTTTCGGAAAATAGTCTGACTTGCCTTCTTTTTTCAGTTTGGCTAAACGGTCTTTGGAACGCTTGGTAATCTTCTCGTATTTTTTAAATCCCATCAGCCGTGCGAATTTTATCGAGCCATCACCGACTAATAATAAATGGTCGGTCTGTTCCATAACTTTTCGAGCAACCAGAATCGGATTTTTAATCTGCCGTATTGCACCGACCGCGCCATACTTTCCGTCTTCAGTCATCACTGACGCATCCATTTCTACTTTCCCGTCAATCGTCAAAACTGAACCGGTTCCACAGTTAAAGCTCGGGTTGTCTTCCATATTGGTAATTGCCTTGCTTACTGCATTAAGCGCGCTTCCGCCTCTGGTTAAAACCTTCCATCCGACCTGTAACGCATCGTAAATTCCATGACGATGCTCGGCTTCATATAACAAAGCACCGGCACCGCCATCAATGATTAATACCGCCATGTTCGATTACAAGATTCTAAAATTATAAGATTCTAAGATTGAATTTGTAATCTGCAATCCTCTAATCTTCCAATCTACTTTGGTTGGCATTTCGGACAATACCGCGTTCGGCGGTTACCGATGCGCTCAAACTTAATTTCACTCTTGCACACACGGCACGGTTCACCTTCACGGTCAAACACAAATGATTTTAACTGGTATGTCCCTTCACTGCCGTCTGGTCTTAAATAATCCGAAACTGTTGTTCCTTTTGACTCGATACCCGATTTAATAACGTGCCTGAGTGCCTTAGCTAACTTTTGAACATCGCATTCTTTTAATGTATTGGCTCTACGTAACGGATAAATACCTGACACAAACAGCGCCTCGTCAGAATAGATATTGCCGACTCCTGATGCGATCGACTGGTCCAAGAGCAGATTTTTAATCGGTGCTTTGCGGTTATGAATTTTAGAATATAGATAATGATAATCAAACTTCTTGTCAATCGGTTCAAGACCGAGGTTTCGCAGTCCTTTGAGTATGTCTGGAATTTTCTCATCTTTTAGCCAATACGCCCTGCCCAAAACCCTTGGCTCAACAAAACTAAGGATTTTCTTGCCTGACAGATAAAATCTGATTCGTTCAAATTTAGGCAGATGTTTTGTGCTGGAATTAAAAACTAACAGCTGACCCGATAACCGAAGGTGGATAATCAAAGACGAGTCGTCATTTAAATTAAATATCAGGTATTTACCTTTACGAGTCAAAGATTTTATTGTCTTATTCTCTATCCCTTTCACGAATGCTCGTATTGAAGGATAACCGATGCAGTCTCGTCTTAAAATCTCGACTTTATTAATCTTCCGCTTATTAACATATGGTCTAAGTTCTCGGACAATTGTTTCTACTTCTGGTAATTCTGGCATAGGGTTCAATTATATAACAAGTTGCTTGCTAATGTCAAATATTTTCTATTCACCTCAAATATTGACTTTAAAATCTAATTTTTTATACTATTGACAAAATTATTTGCTGATTAAAGAAAAGGAGCATATATGGCATTATCCGATAAGCAAAGAATTGTAAAGATAATGAAACAAACACTCGGTCATACTTATTTTGCAACCTGCGATAATGACCAGCCGATTATCCGTTCGATGACGCCCGTGATTGAAAATGATATGACAATCTGGATTGTCACTTACAGCAATTCACGAAAGATAAAACAGATTAAGAAAAATCCCAAAATCTGCCTGTTATTTATTGAGCAGCCAAATGGTAATAAAACTGCCCGTGTTATGGGCAAGGTAAAAATCATTGATGACTTAAAGACTAAAAAACATGTCTGGAAAATTGCCCATTATGACCCGACTTCTTATTTTCCCAAAGGACCAGAGCATCCCCCGTTTTGCGTATTGAAAATTATCCCAACAAAGATTGAATGGTGGGACTCATGGAAACAGGGCAGAAAAACCTATAAACCGAAGAAAAAATAATTTTCTAAATGGGGCACTAAATCCCATCCAGTGCTTTCTCTTTTATTTCCTGTTCAGCTTTCTGCTCTAATCGCTAATAAGACCACGTTTATATTTTCTTTGTTAATTCTGCTTATAAATCTTATTTGAAATAGATTTAAATGCCCAATTAAGAACCGAAATCAGACCGATATTTACAACCTTCATCTATGATAAATTCAATATCCCGAACACCCAAATCTTTCTTTCTCCGCATTATAAGGGAATTGCTACCCCTCCTTTAATAGAATTTCGAATTAAGAATATGGAAGAAAGTGGGTTAGAGCGAAAAACTACCTTAAAAATGATTAGGTATAACTATCATTTTCACAAATCGAAAATTTTGAATATTTATGGTTTAAGGCTTACGTGTATCGCGTCTTTGTGGCATAGGTTTCTGCACTCAAGGCATCGGATACAATCTTTGGCGCTGGGATTATCGTGAATATCAATATCCATCGGACAGACTTTCCGGCAATTAAAGCACCGTTTTTCATAACACTTCGTATAATCAACCGTCATTTTTATCAAAGAGAAACGATTGAATACCGAATAGATTGCACCAATCGGACAAAAGACGCGGCAGAAAAATCTTTTGATGAAAACTGAAAATCCAAGTACGAAAACTAAAATTGCCAGTTTGGTTTTAAATAACCAGCCGACCAATGCTTTGATATTGCCGGTCTTATCCGCCAGAGTAATTGGTATGCCGGCTTCAAGAATGCCTGCTGGACAAAGTTTGCAGAACCACGGCTCAGCCGTAAAATAGACCGCAACACCGGCAACCCCGATTAATACCGCATATTTAATATAGGTCGTCCACTTGGGCAGGTTCAATTTTATTTTGGTGATTTTCTTCATCATATCCTGTAAGAATCCGAACGGACAAACCCAGGCGCACGACATTCTGCCAACCAGAATTCCCACCAAGCCGAAAAACCCTAAGATGTAATATGGAATCTGACGCAAACCAATGAAATGCTGTAATCCGCCAATCGGACATCCAAATCTGGAGAGCGGACACCCCCAGCAGTTTAGGATTGGAACACAAAATCGCTTAGTGGCTCCCTGATAAATAAAGCCGGTCCACAATGCAGGAAAATAACTTAGCTGGATAATGGTTGAGATTATCTGCCCGCGTCTGAATGGTCGGAACTTACTGTCTTTTTTCACTGCTGCAGCCCCATGCAGGACAGACACATTACCGAGCCAACCGATTCGGTCTCGATTAAATCGCCCTGCTTAGCACCATAAAATATTCCTGCAATACAAATAACCAAAACTATTATAATTATCAATAACCTTTTCATTAAAAGAGACTTGTTAAAACTACCTTAACACCCTTAAATGGCTCTTCAAATCGGCACACACCGCCTGAGCATACCAGACCGCCCTGCTCGGCTCCGACTCGGATTCTTAAGTTTTGCTTGCTGGTTAAATCCAGGCTCAATTCAGCCATTGGCCAGGTCTTTTCCGGACCAATCTTTTTTAAAGCAACCAGCCAGTCCGGTGTACGATTTCGAATCTGGTATCGGACTGTAAAAGTGAAATGTTCTGACTTGCCGACGGATAAGGTTAAAGAATTATCAAAATATCGGCTCGTATCTGCGCTGATAAAATTAATCTCATATTCGCCTTCGACAAAGAACTGACCGAAATTGTAAGTTGTGCTGAGGTACGGTTTGGTTTCGGTTTTCTTTTGTATCGGCAGCTCAATCTGCTGTTTAAGCAGACGCTCCACTGTACCTAAAATTTCTAAATTGGGATTGGGATTGGCTTTGACTTTGACAATCTGTTCGGTCACGCCCTGCATCGTATTGTTAACAATAAAAATCTGTTTGAATTTGTTCAAAGAATAGTCATGAGTTGTTATTTTATTATCACTCAATTCAACATTCAGATTATCCATCGGCGAATAATTAAGCGATATGCCATAACCGATTTCATCCGTGCCGCGGTTGACCGAGATGCCTGATTTAATCGGGGTTGGGGGTTCATTGTAACGATAACCAGACCCGCCCGCGCCGATTGAGTCATAATCCATAAACTGAACCGTTGCGCCAAAACCGGACAACGAAAGACTGGAAGTAAATAATATACCGGTACCAGTCAGTCTGCCACCGATTACCGGATAACAACCAAGCTGACGGGCATATTCCAAATAACCCTGATACGCTCCGATGTTCACACCCGCATTGCCACCAAAAAGCTCGGTGAATGCTTTGGGTGTTAAATCAATACTGCGGTTAACCCGTACATATCTTGCGCCCAAATTTACTTTGGGAACCAAATTCGTGTTAAAATCAATCCCCCTAATCTGGTCAGTCGAATCATTTTTAATCTTGTAGCTGTTTTGCTCAAAGAAAATATTCCGCGGTCTGCCGGCTAAAATTGATAATTCGCTATTAAAATAATCGAATTTTCCCATAATGCCGTAAATTGAGTTGTCCTGTTTAAAGTCTTCATCCAGAAACTGATTTAACACCAGTCCCCGGCCAAAGGTTGAATAATAAGTGCCAAAAAGAATATCAATCAGCTCGTTATTATAATCAATATTATAATCGATGTAATTAAGATGATTCGGATTGGGCTGCGACGGGTTCCACATAAAAAACACCCCGCCCAGTGTCAAGTCGCCGTAATTCATTGAGAGCTTCAGTTTGTCTTCGAGATGTTCCTTGTAGTTCAGTGAATCAAGACTTCTATCAACAAATAACCAGTATTCTCCGGCATTAGCTCCGCCGAATCTCAGCTCTTGTGCCTGCACTATGCTCAGACATATTGAAGCGACGAGCAGTGAGCATATAGCTAATAAAGTAAAGAGTTTCACGCGCAAATTATTTACCGGTTTCGCTCTTCTGACACTCCGGACAGGATTTTAGCAATTGTCGAACCTTTTCTATAATTTTCTTTTCGTCACCCGGCTTGTAACCCTGATGTGTGAAAACAATCTTTTTGTTTTGGTCGATGATAAAGAATGACGGCATTACCTGTACTTTGTACAAGTCGCGCATCTTATTCTCCGGGTCCAGAACGACCTGATACTTCCATTTATGACTTGATGCAAATGGTTTGACTTCCGGAACCGAACGTGATTTATCCTGGCTGATTGCCAGATAGTTGCATTTTAACGATTCTAATTCGCCAAAGTATGGTTTTATTGCATCCAGTTCTTTGATGCACATCTTGCACCAAAGTGCCCAATAACTCATCAGAACCGGACCCTTTTTTACCAGAGAATCGAGCCGGACTGTCTTGCCGTCAACGTCCTGCAACACAAAATTTGGCGCACTGGTTTGAGTTGGGTTAGCCGCAAGCACGATTGTGATTGATAAAATTAATAGAATCAAAAGTTTTTTCACTTAACCTCCGTAAATTTGGTCTTTGTTGCCTGTAAAACTTTCTTGGTATTAATATCCTGAATGAATAATATTCCGGTCATTTTATCCACCGGCATCGAATGAGTAAAATTGATGACAGTATCAAGACTATCCGCATAGCTCAAATAAACACGAAAACTATATAGCTTCTGACAAACATGATCAAAAGTTCTGGCTAGACCGGGAATGCTGTCCTGGCACACCGCAACAAACGCTAATATTGTATTGTTCGGAACTGTATCCGCAGCAACGATTTTTACCTCCAAATCACCAATGGTTGTTGTTGCTTGTGCCTCAAGGTGCAGATTAAAAATTGGGACGATTGACTGCGCCACCCGGATATGGCTCGTAAAAGTTGATTCATAAGCATTGATGTTGCTCTCAAACACCTTGTCCGTTCCGTCAACTAATAAGGTCGGAACTACCGGATTTTGGTAAAAGTTGCTTCGCACTGTATCAATCTCCGCTGGCGAAAACGTGCGGTTATATGTTACAACCGTCAAAGAATCGCCGTAAATTCGCGTTAGCGTATCAAGCGCCTGCTCCGCAGCCGCACAAAATGCTCAGCCATCATCCGTTAACAATTCAGCCAGAACTACTCGATTGGTCGGATGGGGAAGAATTCTTGGCGCCTCCGAACAGCATATGAATAACAGCGGTAGCAACAAAATCAGCCTTTTCATTATAAGATTATATGAATTAAATACAATAAAATCAAGACAGGATTTACAAAACTATATTGAGCAAACTAATTCTGTAAATCCTGTCTGAATAAAAAACTAATTGACTAAGACTGCACGTTTTGTCAGTCTTTGATTTTCTATGTTGACATCAATAAAATAGACGCCCGCCGGTAATTTTACACCGCTTTCATTTTTCCCGTCCCAGATTATATTGCTTGATGCTTTATGAACAGCACCTGATGACGAAAACGACCTGACCAGCTTGCCGGTCGCATCATATATTCGAACTACATCAGATGTTTTAGCCAAATTGGATTTAGGTATGCTGATTATCAGATGACCTGTGAATGGGTTCGGATAGATGCTCAAACCGCGGTTTATTATTTGCATTTCACCTGTTTCTTCAACTCCGGTGTAACTGATACCAAAAAAATGCATTATCGAATCTAATAGTACCATCTTAGTTGATACACCGATGCCGTCAATTAATCCGCCTAATTCAAATGATGTAGCAACCGTCCGATAAGTTATGGCATTGTTTGCTATACCGCAATTGTAACCCATTAATCCGCTATTAAAGACCGCATAACCGGTTGTCGGGTTAAGATGGTCAACAAAACTGTTCTCGCCACCATAGCCAAAGACCATATCCTGAGTAAAAGTTCCGGAAAAACCAATAGCATTGGTTAAATCACCAGAACCATCCTCAGCGCCGACCAGCCCAAAAAGCGACCCAAAATTATACCCGCCGGTTAACGGATCATAATACCAAACATCTCCGCCTTCAAGATATACCCGCCCGCCATTATTCAAGTAATCGACTAATGCGGTTGCTTCTGCTCCGCCATCAGTTATGCGATAGTTGTTCGGGTACATTCCGCAGCAGATAAATATCGATTGATAAAGAGCAAGCGTTGGTTCATTCGCAAGCACCGCTGTGTAATTACCGCTGTAATTGCGTGAAGTCAATATGTTATATATTATCTGTCCCGAGCCACCATCTGGGTCGGGGTCCCAGACCAGGAAATTAAAAGAACCGATTATCAGGTTGAACTCAAATGTATCAGCAAATGTTCCTTCAGTCGCAATTACACGAAACACTGCATTATGACCAGAAGGCGCATTCGTATTAACTAAAACTGAGTACTGGTCAGTAATATTTTCTTTGGTGCTGTCGATCATTAAACTACCGAACAAACCAGAATTATCGGTAATTGTAATATACGGGTCAGAGCTTTGAATAGTTGTTGTCAGATTGTTAAAATCAACGCCGCCGATATTTTTGAGAGTTGATGTTAGGTTGGCATTTTCTCCCGGGTCTAATCGACCATTATTATTACCGGCAATGTCATAGACTTTGGCTTGGATGAAATTAAGATAATGGTCTGGACCATTGTAATTTAAGTCAACATTATCCGCGAGGACCCTCGCTTCACAATGGCCACTTCAGCATCCATCCGTTGTGTCCAACAATGCAACCTGAATCTTTTTGACATCCGACGGATTAATCCCGGGCAGAAAAACCAGTTCGGTATCAATATTAAAACTGAAAGTACTCCATATGCCCGGAAATAGTTCATTAATAATGTGCAGTGTATTTGAGTTTGTCCAGGGGCAATGCGCGCTTCTTTGGGCAATCCTGGTTTCACCTAACAAATTACTGTTCTCATCTAAATATCTTAAGCAGACTGCGGCGGCTGACCAATAAGTAGCAGTAGAATTATATTCATAAGCATAAAGTTTGGTATTTATCGAAAAATCCAGGTCGGTGGTCGGCACATCAACGGTCTGATACAATATCGCGTGGGTTGCATCATATTTTTTCACTCTTGCAACATAATTTAATATATCCATAAAACGGTCAACCGTATCTGCGGTTCCTTGGGTACCAATTGACTGGCTCCAACCGATATTTAATTCCTGTTCAAAGTTGCCATTTGTTAGCAGGTGTCCGGCGCTGCAAAAACCGATTATTATTAAGAGCAATATTAGATATTTGTACATTCTACTCCTTTCAATAAAAAGAAGAGAGAGCATAGAGTTTTTAATCTAATCGTTCTTAGCACTCTATGCTCTCAGTTTAAATAATTATTTTACGATAATCTTTCCGCTTGTGTTAGTAACGTTGCTTTCAAAATTGTAAAAGTAAATTCCGGCACGGGAATTAGCGGTCCATTGCACAAAGTCGTTTTTACCCGATGCGAAACCAGTTAGTGTTTTGACGCTTCGTCCCGCCGCATCAAAGATATTAATCGTGTAATGGGTGCCGGCCGGCAGAGAAAATGAAAACTTAGCACCATTTATGTTCGGATTCGGAGAAACTTTAACTGCCTGTTCTATTGGTATATCATTATGCGATTCCTCAACGCCGGGGAGACTAATAAGACTAATCTTCCCTCCCTGTATGACTTCTTTTGCATTGCCAATCAAAGTCTGGTTTTGAATAAAAGCCACAATTTCAACGTTATGCGCATTCCAACTGGATGAAATCGTAAACGGATAACTGATTGTTTGTTGGCTACCTGAAGGAATTGATACTGGATTACCTGTATAACTGGGGATGTAATCACGGGCAACATGGTTATGCATGCTATCGCCATTGGGCATAAGATAATGCAGATTGTCTTCGGTAATTACAAAAAGCACATTCGCATTAACAGTAGCATTTGAATCGTTTTGGAATCGGGCATAAATTGTTCCGTTGCCAGTTTGTAGATTACACTCGCCCCAAAGCGATTCGGTTATTGGCGAAGCAAGGCTCAGCCGGTTTGTTATATAAGTTGGCCATGAACCGTAATTATAACTCGGCGATTGGTCTCCATCCAGCCATAACCACGGTGTGTAATATGAACTTGGCGGTGCGGTCGGCGGATAATAACCCATTCGCTGACGGGCTTCATATAGATATACCGGTGTACCAGTCGGATTAATCTGCATTTCAATAAGGGCAATTCTTGTTGGATTACCTGCTGCAACTGATGCCAGCAAACTGCTGGAAGCAGGGCATGAAGGTCAGGTTCCTGAGTATAATTCTTCGCAAACGACCATGCGTTGTGCGGCAAAGGCCTTAATTGTTAACCCAAAACATAAAGCAATCATGAGGCCTATGACAAATTTATCTTTCATTGTGCCTCCCTATAAAACACATTGTTATAAAATTATATAATGCCCTATATATTTGTCAAGTGAATTATAGTAAATAAATAGACAAATCCATGCACTTTAAAAGTATGCGATTATTTAATTATTAGTTTGCCAAAAGCATTAGTAACACTGCTCTGAAATTGATATATATAAACGCCCGAATTAACTCGGTTATCCCGCTCGTCTCGGAAATTCCACAGAACCTGCTCGTTTGAACTAGACGCAATACCTTTTAACACTTTTGCGTTTCTTCCCGATACATCAAAGACATTTATTTGATACGCTGTCCCGATCGGCAAGGAAAATGCAAATCGTGTTCCATTAATTCCTGGATTAGGATAAGGTTTTACCTTGACTGAATATATTGGTAAATTATTTTTGCCTTCGTCGATTCCGAGCGATACGACCTTAATACTGCCGCCTTGTAAAATCTGTTTGGTCGAATCCTGCATCAGTATTGTATCCTGTAACATTGTCACAATTTCGCACTGATTAACATTCCAGAGCGTATCAATCGAGTAGGGTTGGCTATATGTTACTGAGTCGCCCGCCGGAATCATAAGCTGCTCGCCAACCACGAACGGGATATATTTTCTCGCAACATGATTATGCCATACATCACCATTTGGCGTGGGCAGATAAATACTATCTTGGGTTATCACAAAAAGTGCGTTAGCAGTAATCGCTGTGCTTGAATCATTATAAAATCTGGCATAAACGATACCATTTCGATGAGTAGCATCATAATTGCCCCACATTCGTATTCTGACCGGAGTTGGTACATTCATCCGTGTTGTAATTTTTGTTGGCCAGGTTGAATAACTGGAACCGCCGTGCGGATTTCCGTCATACCATAACCAGGGATGCGTGTAAGTTCCATTTGCTGGTCCAGGATAAGCATGCCATCTTTGATACGCCTCGTACAAATACATCCCATAGCTATTACTGATAACATGCAGCTCAATTCCGATAACTCTTCCGGGATTACTATAAACTGTGTTCGCCAGTACACTACTAGCCGCAGCGCAGCTTCCTCAAGTTTCTGAATATACTTCTTCGGCGACGACCACGCGTTGTGCGGCATAGCTTGAAACAAACAATCCAACACATAAAATAAGACAACTAACAACCAGCGTCTTTCTCATTACGCTTCCCCATTAATAATTTTCATTACTAAATTATACTTTTTTTGTAGACAATTGTCAAATATCTGTCAAGGATACTAGTCGACTTGACATTTATTTGTTTTCTATTACCATTTGCTATACGCCATCAGCGTAAACCAAATGGAGGCGGATTGGTGCTGGTGTGCCTGCTGGACTTCAAATCCATGTGTTCCTCGAAAGGGGAACGGTAGGTTCGATTCCTACACGCCTCCGCCATATAGTCAATATCAAATATTAAAAATTGGTGGCGAATAAAAATTTCTTCTTGACAAATGACAAAATCGATAAGATAGTATATTTACCGTGACACACAAACAAATATATCCGTTTACCAAAGTAGCATTTCTGGGCAATTATCTGCCAAGGCAGTGCGGACTAGCAACGTTTACTGGCGATCTTTGTGAGTCGATTGCGACTGCCGCACCAGAACTCACCTGTTTAGCCGCAGTCATGAATGATATCCCTGAAGGCTATTCCTATCCCAACCGTGTACGATTCGAACTTGCTCAGAACGAACTTGCGGATTACCGCCGTCTAGCAGAATTCTTAAACATGGGACAAGCTGACTTACTCTGTGTACAGCATGAATTCGGAATTTATGGCGGAGTTGCGGGTGGTTATCTTTTAACCACATTACGCCAGCTCCAGATGCCGATTGTCACGACTTTACACACTGTGCTCCACGCACCGGATGAAAACCAACGCAAGGTTATGAATGAACTCTGCCGGTTGAGCGATCGTCTGGTAGTGATGAGCGAACGGTCAATTGAGTTCCTGCGCGAAATATATCATGTTCCGGAAAGAAAAATTGATTTGATTCATCACGGCATACCAGACATGTCATTCGTTGACCCAAATTTTTATAAGGATAAGTTCCATGTCGAAGGTCGTGACCTAATCCTGACATTTGGTCTCTTGTCACCTAATAAGGGAATTGAATATATGATTGATGCTCTGCCGGAAGTCGTACGGCGGTTTCCCAACGTTGTTTACATCGTGCTCGGTGTAACTCATCCGGCGATAAGGCGCGAGAACGGTGAAGTCTACCGGCTGGGTTTAAAGCGTCACGCCCATGTGCGCGGTGTCGAAGACCATATTATTTTTCACGACCGATTTGTTGACATATCCGAACTCTGCGAATACCTTGGTGCTACCGACATCTATGTAACGCCATATCTGGCTGAAGCCCAGATTGTATCCGGAACCCTGGCTTATGCGTTCGGCACCGGTAAAGCGGTTGTATCGACACCTTATTGGTATGCTGAAGAATTGCTTTCTGATAATCGTGGCACTTTGGTTGCGTTCCGAGACGGACGCGCTTTAGCCGAAGCGATTATCGATTTATTAGAAAACCCGACGAAGCGTCACACAATCCGTAAAAATGCTTATGCCTTTGGTCGGCAGATGATATGGCCTGAGGTTTCCCAGCGTTATCTGGAATCCTTTTCCCGGGCTTATGAGGAACGTCGTCTGTCTGGACGATTTAACCGACCGCACCGGACCGAACCATTTGTCACCACCTTACCCGAAACAAATTTCAGCCATCTCATTAATCTCTCTGACGAAACCGGTATTCTGCAACATACCCGCTACTCGGTTCCTGACCGATCCCGGGGTTATACGACCGACGATAACGCACGCGCGTTGATTGTGACAATGCGTGGTCTGGAAGCCAATCCCAAAGACCTCCAATTGTTGCGGCTTGCCTTTTGCTATTTATCATTTCTCGACCATGCCTTTGACCGCGAGCGCGGAAGATTCAGAAATTTCATGGCTTATGACCGTCGATGGCTGGAAGACGTCGGGTCTGAAGACAGCCATGCTCGCTCGCTCTGGAGTTTAGGTATTGCGGTTGGTGTGGCTCCGGATGATGGACAAGTTGCAGTAGCGCTTGACCTCTTTCATGCCGGATTACCAGCCGTTGAGAATTTTACCAGTCCGCGGGCATGGGCTTTTACCTTAATTGGCATTCACGAGTTTCTCAAACGTTTTCCGGGTGATAGCGTTGCCCGAAGACTGCGCGATGTTTTGAGCAATAAGTTACTTGAGCTATATCGAACCACCGCTAGTGAAGCCTGGCCATGGTTTGAAACCTATATGAGCTATGACAATGCTGTGCTCTGCCAGAGCTTACTACTTACTGGTAATGACATTGGTCAACAGGAAATGAAGGACATCAGTCTTAAAACCCTGGAATGGTTAGTCAAAATCCAGACCGCACCAGAAGGACATTTCGTTTCAATCGGAACCGGTGGCTGGCAACGTGATGGTCATCGTAGTCGGTATGACCAGCAACCAGTAGAAGCACATTCAATGGTCGGCGCGTGCCTGGCTGCTCATGCAATAACTGGAAATGAACAATGGCACAAGGAAGCGCAACGGGCATTTGATTGGTTTTTAGGGCGTAACGACCTTGGCTTGCCTTTATACGATTACACTACTGGTGGCTGTTTTGACGGTCTTTCACCCGATGGTGTGAATCTCAACCAGGGTGCTGAGTCGACCATTTCATTCCTGCTTGCTTTATTAGCAATGAAATCCAGGGAAGAAAATTTAAAATAATGAAAACAGTATCACGCGATAATAAGTACGTGCTTCTAGAGCGTCATCCGAGTAATCCGATTCTGACTGCTGACAACTGGCATCAACCAGTTAATGCAATATTCAATCCGGGCGCGGTTCGATTACGAGACGGGACAACATTACTACTCTGCCGAGTTGAAGACCGGCGCGGCATCTCAAGTCTTTGGGCAGCTCGGTCAAAAAACGGTATTGATAATTGGAAGATTGACTCAGAACCAACGTTCCCTCCTGACCCAAAAAATCATCCAGACGAAATTTGGGGTGTCGAAGACGCGCGGATTGTTTGGTTAGAGGAACTCCGTAAGTATGCAATTACCTACACCGCTTTTTCGCGGGCAGGACCAGCAGTCGCTTTGGCAATGACCGAAGATTTCACCAGATTCGAACGACTGGGAGTTATGATGCCCCCTGATAACAAAGACGCATCACTTCTGCCTTTTCGTTTTAACGGCAAGTGGCTGATGATTCATCGTCCCCAGAACGGATTGGGCGGAAGCATCTGGCTTGCCGAATCACCAGACTTAAACCATTGGGGTAAAAATAAGCTAATTATGACACCGCGTCATGGTGCGTGGTGGGATGCAAATCGGATTGGTCTTGGGTCACCTTTGATTCAGACTCCTCGCGGATGGCTAATGCTCTACCATGCAAACCGGCAAACTGGCGCGGGTTGCCTTTACCGAATCGGTGCTGCTTTGCTCGACCTTGAGAATCCCGGTTGCTGCATAAAGCGTGGCGACGAGTGGATTCTTGCCCCCCAGGAATCCTACGAACGTATGGGCGACGTTGGTGATGTGGTCTTCTCGTGCGGATACACCATCGGTGATGATGGAGATGAAATCAATGTCTATTATGGTGGAGCTGATACTTGCATCGCGCTTGCTCAGGGAAGGATTTCTAAGATTCTTGAGTGGCTCGAAACACACGGCTCGTCAATTGGCGAATCCCAGGCAATAACATAACAAACCTTATATCAAATATTAAAAATATATAAACTATTATCGTATGTCATGCTGAATTTATTTCAGCATCTCAGACCCTGAAACAAGTTCAGGATGACACAAATATATTTGATTTTACTTGTATTTGGATGACAGCACCCTTGTGTCTTCGCGTCTTACTGTTATTCCCCGACCATCAAAATATATTAATAATGGCAACGCCGCCTTGCGGCTCGCATTGAGTAAATCTCTGAATTGCGAAACTTTTATCTCTTTGTTCTTCTTTAAAAATTCTACGAGTTTCTGCTCGGCATCTTTCACATATTTTTGATGTAGGACCATACCTTCACCGATATTAATAAGTATCCCATTATCCAGCATATACTGATGTGCCTTTTTGATTAAAATTTCTTTGGCAGGAATCATCAATTTCAGCTCATTGTACTCAATCGGTTTATAACCGGTTTCAAGATATATCTTTTCAATCCTTGCTATCAGCTCATCGATTTCTTTGCCGAGTGTTATTTTAAACTCTGATAGTTTTGTCTTTTTATCCACTGATATCTGTACAATATTATCTTTCACCATCTTTTCTAAAGTATTATCTAAAAGAAATTTGTCTAATCCGGCACTGATTCTTTTTAATAGTTCCAGAGGTAATATCCCAATACTGGTAGGATTATTTTTATGATAACCTTTTAATTGTGCAATAATCTTTTCTTTCAATTCCTCGAGATTTTTTTGTGAATAATACAAGTCCCGTTTCTCATCTAAACAAATAATTTTACCCTGCTCAATCAACGCTTTTGCCAACTCCTTCACTTCGTTTATTGGCAGGTTAATGTCCGTTGCAATCTCCGAGATTTTTCTTGGCAATTCAAAATTGGACAATAGATTTTCCTCAATCAAAACAATCGGGTCGCCCTTCTCGCTTCGCTCAAGATGCGCAATCAAATCTTCGTCAAAACCCTTAACCTTGGTTGCCTTTGATTCAATAATCGTCCCGCCACCAATCGTCACCTGCGGTGAATAGGTGCGGATTACATATAAATCATTGATTGCACAGACTGCTGGAGATTCCAATCTGAATTGCACCATCGTCTTTTCACCCGGCTGCAATATTTTCTTATCAAGAAATACAACCCTGCCTAAAATTTCTTTGGTTCCGATATGAATTCTTAATCGCTCAAAAGTTTTCAGCGGTTTACCCGCATTACTCAAAAGATACAAAGATGCATTCAGAAATTCCGATGGCTCGAAAAAGCCCGGCTGGGCAAGTACGTCTCCCCGCTCGATTTCTTCTTTTTCTGCGCCGACCAGATTAATGGCTGAGCGAAAACCAGTGCCAACCTCATTCACTTGCTTGCCGTGCACTTCAATCCCTCTTATTTTAACACTCTTTTTCTCGGGCAATAATTCAAGCGTGTCACCGACTTTGGTTTTTCCTGAAAGAACCGTGCCGGCAACGACTGTTCCAAAACCTTTTATCACAAAGCATCGGTCAATCCCCATCCGAAATATTCCGCGGTCGATTTTAGCTTCAGTCTCCTGAATTAGCTTGTCCAGTATTTTTTTTAGCTCATCAATCCCTTCTAGTGTAGTATTGGAAACCGCGATGATTGGCGCATTCTCCAGAAACGAGCCCTTCATCAAACTCTTTACATCATTAATTACAATCTGCAACCTATCTTCCTTGACTAAATCCTTTTTAGTGATAACCACCGCGCCTTTTTTAATCGCGAGTAACTTGAGAATTTCCAGATGTTCATAGGTCTGGGGCATTATCCCATCATCCGCCGCAATCACAAACATCACAAAATCAATGGTTGAGGCGCCCGCCACCATATGCCGAACAAACTTTTCGTGTCCGGGCACATCAATAATTGTCGCATTATAACCATAAAAAACAAAGCCGAGGTCAGTGGTCATGCCCCGTTCCTTTTCTTCTTTTAATCGGTCCGGGTCAATACCAGTCAGCGCCTTAACCAAAGCACTTTTGCCATGGTCTATATGACCGGCCGTGCCAATTACGATATGACGTCTCTCGATATCAGCCATGAATTTTACTTATTTTAGAATGCTCTTAAATGCCTCTACTATTATTTTTTCTTCCCCTTTTAAAATTGTCCTAAAGTCTAACAACAATGAGTTTTCCGCAACTCTGCCAAAGATTGGTATTTTATACTGCCTTAGCTTTTTCGCTAATGCCTGCGCTGACATATTCTTTGGCTTTATTGCCACCACAAAAGTTTCAAGTTCTTCTGTGCTTAATGACCCGCCTCCGATTTCACTTTTAGCAGGTTTTACTTTAACGTCTAATATTGAACCAAACTCTTTGTTTAATTTTCCTGCCATGCCCGCTGCCTGCGTTTTAATTTCCTTGGGCGGTTTTAACAGCATGCTCATTACCCTGTGCTCTTTGATTAAATCCTCTTCTTTAAGTAAAAACATCTGC
Organism: Caldifarciminota bacterium; assembly: GCA_903865935.1. Classification (GTDB taxonomy): domain Bacteria; phylum Hydrothermota; class Tepidihabitantia; order Tepidihabitantales; family CAIPLT01; genus CAIPLT01. Next base: position 76,285 of record CAIPLT010000059.1, on the reverse strand, counting down.
AAGGTTGCTTCCAATGCTGCATTGGTCAGCTTATCGCACCGCAATGCTCGGGTTAACGGATTTTTCTTAATCTTTTCCACCAAATCTTTTTTACCGACAATAACTCCGCATTGCGGTCCGCCAATCAGTTTATCGCCGCTGAAACATACAACATCTGCACCGGTTATAAGACTTTCCTGCACCATCGGTTCTTTGGGTAATCCGTATTTAGATAAATCTATCAAAGCCCCGCTCCCTAAATCATCAATCACTGGAATCTTATACTTCTTGCCCAACTGAACAAGTTCTGACAAACTCACTTCTTTAGTAAAACCCGAGATATGATAATTCGATTGATGAACCCGAATAATTGCACCGGTTACAATTGGTTCTTGCTCTTGAGACATTGACGATTTCTTTTTCCCTCTTTTTTTCGCTGTGCTTCTGCGAAGAACTCTAATCGCCTGTTCATAATCTTTAAGATGTGTGCGGTTGGTTGTGCCGACTTCCCGCATAATGCAACCTGACTGCGCCATAATATCCGGAATACGGAACGAACCGCCAATCTCAATCAACTGTCCTCTTGATACAATCACTTCCTTGCCCTTGGCAAGTGTGGATAAAATCAAAAGCGTTGCGCCCGCATTATTATTAACGATTATTCCTGCTTCGCAGCCGGTTAAAAGTTGCAGTAATTTACTAATCTTTTTATATCGGTCATCACGCTTGCCCTCATCGTCAATTTGCAAGCGAGAATAGGCATTCGACGCATCACGTAGAGTATCAGCAATTCCTTTACTGAATGGCGCTCTACCCAAACCAGTATGTAAAACAATGCCCAGGCCATTTACTGCATATCGAAAATACGGTTCGGTCAGATATTTTATCTCATCCAAAATCATCTGTTTCAGATATTCATTCTCTAACTTGTCCCCTTTTAATAACTTTCCCCTGAACTCATCCGTTTTATTGCGGATTATTGATAATAAGTGCTTATGTTCAATCTTATTTTCTAATTCCTTTATTTCTGTCCAATTCAATATCTTATCAACCGCTGGAATATTCTTTAATATTTCTGTATTAACCTCTTTGCTCATAAAAGAATTATAGATTGAAGTAGTAAGAAGTCAACGGATAATATTTAGCAATAGTTAACCGCCACTTTAACAGCAAGACAGGACTATTTTATATTAAGATACTACGATACTTTTGGGGAGTTGTTCTGCCTTTTAAAGAACCATACATAATGTCTCAATAATGTAACTAAAAAACTATCCTGTTTTACCTAATTCTACTTGATTGTTGGCTTCGGAAATGATCTTTGAAGCTTACGTAGTTTTTTTTGAAATTTAGGAGTCCTTATAATGCTTTTTTTCCCGAAGTACGCTAAAAAATCTTTTTTCCGAGGAGATCTATGAATAAAAATACCTTTTCTATCTGATTTAATTACCTCGAAGTCAAACCTTATCAGAATACGACGGTCTTGGTTGGGGGCAGTGCCATAGTGCAAAAATGATATAAATCTTTGTGCCTTAAATTTAAAATAATTTTCCGCTTCTTTGACGTCATCGAATTTAATAGTAAAAAAAATCCTCTCTGCAGAGAATTTTCTGAGTATTACTTCGGATCGTTGTATATTTGTAAATAAATTTTTCGGAACCGGTCTGTCCCACTCCTGAAGCTCATCAAACAAAATAAGTAACATAGCAAGCTGATTCGTTCTTACATGATATAGCTCTGTTATATCGTGACACGCGACTGCTCTAAGCATTTCACGCCTAATCACAAAATTTTCTGCGTCTTTATCTTTCATCCCACTTCCTGTTGTTTCGTTAACAAAATCGGTCTCCAAGAAATACAGTAAAGTTCTATATAAAAGCAAAGCGCTCATTAGACCATGATTATAACTTTCAAATGATTTTACAAATTTTATCTCAAACTTAGGTTGTTTATGGGCATAATACTGAGAGCCGTCCTCGCTGGGTTTTCGAGTAATTCTCGAAGAAATTATCTCTAGTAACCTGCTCGGTATTGCACGGCTTAGCGGAGGGAAGCCAAAAGTAAAATCTTGCACACCTAGCTCACCAAAATTTTTAACCATCCTACGTATTTTAGCGTTTATCTCATTTATTCTTGATATCGGTTCTCCTAAGTCATGAGATAATGCAATGACGCACCACATTGCTTCTTTTATTCCTTTGGGAATCCTTTTAAATATGTCGTCTTCCTCTCCTGCTGGTGAAGTAACCGAAGATACTAAATTATCAAATCCTCCGAATGAGGTTTTGGTCAAGCAGAAATCTCCTAATAGATAGATTCGTAATGTATGTATTGTATGATCTCTATAAAATTTATAGGATGCGTATAATAAATCTTCAAAATGAACCCATTCTTTAAAATATTCAATTAAAGTGTCTTCTCCAATTGTATCGTCTGCACAGAAAAATTCCCTTTTATCACTCCTTCTAAGATACAACATAGCTTCTTTAAAAAGCACTTCCCATAATTCATAACAGACTTCTGTTTGTTTTAGTAAAGGGATATCTTTATGTAAATGTGTAAGTGTGTTTCTTAATTGCACAGATCTACGCATAAAATTAGTATCGTGAACTCTTGTTTTGAGATGACGAATTAATAGATTGTCGCTAATTTTTATTGGTTTATCCGGCATTAAATACTATTTTTGTTTAGGTTGTTCTGTGTTATTTGTTGAAGAAATGACATCGGAAGGATGTTTTTTAAAACTACATTCAATAAATATACCTTTCTGGTTTAATTGATCTTGTACTTTTTCATATTCGGACCAAAATCGACAAGATTTCAATATTCTATACTCACAATATGCTGGTTTACATTCGTCCTTATAACCCTGATTACAATATTCGTCAAGAAGTTTAAGATCTAATTTGCGTACAACTTGCAAAAACTCCTTATGCTGAGGATAGAGCCTTGTAAGCTCTTTGGTAAGTTCGTCGTATGTACTCAATGGACCTCAAGCGATTGCGCAATACTAATCACGACATTAAAAATAGCGTCTAAAATGGCTCCTCGTGTTCGTGTCCCATCTATCATATGAACAATTGGATCTCTGAGATGTAAAAAAGCTTCACGAACACGCTCAAGATTTTTCTCGCTTTCGAAAGAAGAAAAGCCATTTCGAACACCATTTTCCCCATCGGTATGAATGCGAGTAGTTGAAATAACAGGAGGTATATCCAATATAAATACAATATTAGGACGGGGTGCAATTTTTTCGTTTTCTTTTTTAATTTCTTCGGCTGCGATATATCCAAGACTACCTTGATATGCAATAGAAGAATAGTAGTACCTGTCTAATATTACTATAGCGTGTTTGTTAATATTGGGTTTAATATTATTTTCTACATCAAATTTTCTATCTTTAAGAAATAATTCAAATTCCTTTTGTATTCCTTCGCGCGATATAACGCGCTTTTTTGATTGAGATATTTTTTTTATCTTCTTTCCCCATTTACCGTCTGTCGGCTCTTTTAAATAACAAACATTGTAACCTTCTTGCGATAAAAGAGTATAAAGAAGTTTTGCTTGCGTTGTTTTTCCCGATCCGTCAAGTCCTTCTATTGCGAGCAGGATGCCTTTTTTAAGCCGTCTTTTTCTCCCTTTTTTATAATTCTTAGATATGCGGTATGCTCTGTGTAAAACATGAGAGTTGTAAATTGTCTTAGTAGTATAAGTTTTTGATGACGGCAATCTCTTTACTCGTTCACTCTTAAAAATTACATTAGGACACATCTTTTTTTAGAACTGCTTTAAGAAGCATAATACAATTTCAAAAGTTACCAGCGCTAACATTATTAACGTTTCTTGGTAATTCCACATGATACAGGTTGTTCTTAATGTAAAACGATGGCATAGCAAAATATTAATAAAAACAACGCGATTGTCAAGTTTAATTTTGTAATATACTCTCAAGCATCCCGCACTAAACTATTGCATAAATTTTTTTCCACTACTTACTGTTTTATACTATGCTATAATAAATCCAAAGTGTGCATTTATGAAAATAACCTTGTTGCAAACATCGAAGGTAATTTTTTTATTAAAATATATTCATTTTCAAGGAAATTTATGGGTACGACAACTAAGTATTCAATTTTTTCTAATGGAAAACTTTGTTGCCTGTTGTAAGCCATAAATAGACTTCTCTTTAAAGCCATTCTTGAAACCATATTTAATACCATCGCTAAAGCTATTCTTAAAAACCCCGTATAGTCTTGATTAATTCTCGATTAAACATATTATTTAACTTCGTATTAGAAACTTTATTTGTTGTTCTGTTATAGTATACATTAAACAATTAAATAAAATTTCATTTATGCCTCATTTGCCATGTAAAGACTATTTTTGTCCACCATTGTAAAGTAAAACCAAAAAAAATAAAAATATCAAGTTGCGTATCTACCATGGTATCTGCATGCCCCCAACCAGGTGCGTCGATGGCGCCCATTTTGGGGGCATTGACCCAATTTACACCTAAGGGAATCAATGTGTAGGCCTATCTTAGCGCTTTAAACTTCCCTTAAATATAATCGGGGAGACTTTAGGTCTCCCCGATATTTAAATGGAGATAATTAGCGATGCAATATCAATCAACTCGTCCGTTCGGTTGATATGCCCGCTTGATATAATTAAGTTGGGCTAAATGCCACTGCTCTCCAAGTCTGAGCATGCCATGCTCCGGATGTCTTACTGTGCCTCGGACAAATACATCGCCGTTCAGACGTATTAGATCTCTCGGATAATGGGGATTGCCATTCGGCTGTTTGAAGATATTACCTAATTCAAGCATTGGTTTAGTGGTTTCATGGATTGGGAAGCTTCCCGGGGTATGGTAGATTTGCTTGAAGCTGTTCTTTTCGATATAGTCCTTGACCTTGAATAGAGTCTTATCAGTGTACTCTTTGATATTAACCGGGACAAATAAGTATTCTCCCTGTCGTTTGATCTCGCCGGCTTGATATCGTAACCACCCTTCATTGTTTAAACCGCTTGCCTGCTCTTTGGCTTGTTCAATCGTCTTTGCCGGCTCTTTTAATTCAAGCAGATAATGATGCTGGTGATAGCGTCTTGCCTCGAGCGTGCTTAAGAAATAACGGTTATCATACTTAAACAGGGTTTCTCCCAAATGATGGATGTATTTATCTTCTCCTTTGGAATCCTTGGTTTCTTCATACCAGTCGGATGATGCCTGAATCAGTACCAGCTGCTGATATTCTTTGATTAGAGCTTGCTCTAATACACTGAACGGGATGATCGGTGATCCAAGCGGGGCAATGTGAAATGAGTAGTTTATATCACTATTGGTGGTTGGCGTGGATACATCGCCGTTTATAATGAAGCCATTCTTTACCTTATGGGAGATATCCTGACCGTAAGAGTATAGTGTATCTCCGTCAAAGCAAATCCGGCGGCCACATCCTTTTACTTGATGTCCGCCAGAATAAGGTCTTCCAAAGTTACCATGGTCACGTTCTTTGGCATAGAAGAAGTTTCTTATGATATCAGTGGGTTTATAGCTATTAATAGGCGCTAATACATAGGTCTGTTTATCCTCATATCCATATAGTATTGGATCTTCATTCTTTTTGTCCATTACCTGGACTATTCCGGATGTGAATACATTACGTTCCAGGATTAAGTTGGAAAGTTTTACTTCCCAGGTATAGTCGCCTGTTTGTTGATGAAGGGTAATGTCCGGCAGGTTTTTATATTCATCTGCTGTCAGTTTGCGCATTAGATGATAAGTCAGATAGCTTTGTTTCTTATTAAATGCGTCAATGATGCGGTCGATGAGATTTAGCGGTTTTATCTCAATCGGCGACTCAGTTATTGGCATCGGCAAGGTATTTCTTACTAATTCTTGCGCTGCTGTTACTGTTTCCATGATTCCTCCAATCATTAAAAATGAAAGTCAACCACTACGATCCAGTATTTTCCTACAAAAGATTCGGGTTGATTAATTAGTTCTTTGTCAGCCATATCAGTTGTAATGACCGCTCCGCCATTCCAGAGCTTTTCCTGGCTGATCTCGTCTATCAGGTGGTCTTTGATGACTCGATCAAAGAGCAGCTGGTTTACGATCTGAGCATCGTCTTCATAACCGTTTTCCTTGTATGAGTCCCGGAATGCCCAGGGTAATCCGTGATAATCAGGGAAATACTTTAGGGTTATTTCCTGGTATTGCTCTCTTCTTATCTCTTCGGTGATCTCTTTATTAATCCAGAAGCCGTATTTCTCTTCAAATTCTTTGTTGAGCGCTTTGATCTTCTCCTGGTCCAGCTGGTTTGAGGTCAATTCACCGGACCACCGTCCTCCAATTACAAACCAGTCAGCATAATAATGCTGAAACAGACCCGAGTTTTCAGTAAACCCGTTATCCGATAACCAATGAAATACATGACCTCTGGCTGATTTACTGTCAGTAATACCATCTTTTGGACATAATACATAAAGTATTGCATGCATGTTTTACTCCTTGTCTTATTAATCAGGAAAGACTATTTATTAGCGGGTGTATTGGGTTTGACCAGGTCTTTGGCTTTCTTAAGGCCCAGCTTCTTTTGCAGGAAGCTAGTGATTTTCTCACTGCTCTTTTTTATCTCTTCGTCCGGCACTTCTAAAGACATTTTACCTTTATTTGAGTTTATCTCGATTTTCATACCTGCTCCTTAATGCTCTGAGGGGAGTAATAAGACCCGTTCACGGCCGCTACCTTCAACCCATAGGGTGAATGCGCCAACAGGGAAGTCGGTATAAACGATATCCTGTGTTATGACCGGTTGTAAGCCCGAATCCTCCTGCATTTGCAAAGTAGCGGTCTGGTCATTATATGCCTTTAAGGTCCAGACCTGGAAATCACATTGGGCTACCTTGGGTTTGAATTGCCAGGATGCGATTGCGTCAATCAGCCAGAAAGCGCCAACCGCCTCGGCTAAGGTTTTTACACCGTCAGTGTAGGCTAATAAATTGGTCCAGTGGCGATACCAGTTGATGGTACCGACAAAACCGGCTAGTTTTTGATTTAACTCATCTATGGTTAGTTTTGGCATAATTATGCTCCTTTCTTATTTTTACTTCTTTTTGGATTTGTTTTGAAAGATTTCTTTCTCAATTTTCCTGGTGTAGGCGATCCAGAGATAGTAGAGCGCGGCTTTGATGCCTTCCAGGACGATATCGGCAAAATCGAAGAGATAATGGGGGTTGAAGAGTTTGTTTATAGGTTGTTTTTGGTTTGGTTGTTGGTCCATAAAAACACCTCCTGATATGTGTAAGATAGCTATTTCCGGTAATAGCTATAAAGAAGAATACCCTTCAATATATTTATACCATGATTTTGGATACAAAATGACCAAAAAACATTAATTGTGAAGGTGAATGACTATTTTGGGGTAGTTATATCAATAACAAATGGAACAAGATAATAATGGAGTGAGAGTGATAATCCGTATCCATCTATGGATTAGTAATTTCTGTGTTTTCAGTGTATTCAGCGGTTAAATTCGTGTTGATTAGTGTTTATTCGTGGTAAAAATTCTCTGTGTTTTCTGCGGTTAAGACTTAGCTGTTCTTCTTTTCTTTAATTCCAATAATATTTTAAGGTCTTCTTTGTCTTTTTGCCTTTTGACTGCTTTTTTCATCTTAATTAAATCTTCTAAACTGGCAAAATAGACCACAACTCCTTCGAGTTCGGCTTTTACTTTATTTTTCCAAACCTCTTTAAATTTTATGCCGGTGACAAACGGATGAATGTCGGTTTCCACTAAGCATTGTCGTATCAGGATTTTTTTAGAGAGCAGTTCTTCGATTGTTATATCGGATATATCATAACCAAACTTTGCCAGGGCTTTAAGACAACGAGCCGCATTGGTTTTGGTCGGCTCAATAAAAATATCGGTGCCGAGTGTTGCCCGGCCATATCCATAAACCGGGAAAGCCGTCGCGCCGATAATTACAAAGCGAACCTTATTTTCTTTTAATAACCTCAAAAGGCTTTCGATGTCCATTTTTTAGTAACATCTCCTTTTGCTGGTTTGACTTTTTAAGCATCATCTCAAATCTTTGTTTTAATGTCAAAGACTGTTGATAATCAATCTCGAACTGCAGTTCTTTTTTGGGGGCGTGATTTTTTACCTTGAGAATGTGGGTTTTATGTTTTTGTGCCATAACTTATATCCAATCATATGCTTTATTTATTTATAATCAAGAGTAATTTTGTATACGAAAGATTCTGAATTAAATTCAGAATGACAGACTGTTACTAATGGATTTTTTGAACACGAATGCCACGAATTGACTAATGTCACGAATAAAAGATGTTTTTGTGCTTTAAACCATAAGTAATTATTAGTGCCATTCGTTTATTAGTGTTATTTGTGTTCTCGGTATTTTAAATTGACAGCGCGGCACCGATGGCGCCGATAAATTGCGGGTCTTGAGGAATTATGACTTCTCCTAAAATACGTCTCATTGATTTTACCAGCCCGGGATTTAACGCTCCTCCGCCGCAGAAAAGTATCGGTTCTTCAATACCAATCTGTGAGCCAATGCCAGAAATCCTGCGAATCAGTGAGTCGCATACGCCGGCTGCGATATCTTCACTTCTTTTGCCATGTCCGACCAGGCTGAGAATCTCGCTTTCTGCCATAACAACGCATAATGAATCAATTGTCTCGGGTCGGTCAGACTTTACTGCCAGATTGCCAAATTCTTCTAAGGTCAGGCTCATCGCCTGAGCGATTTTCTCAATAAAGTTTCCTGTGCCAGCTGCACATCGGTCATTCATGACAAAACGGTCAACACGACCAGCAATAACTTTGATAATTTTTGAGTCTTGCCCGCCGATATCAATAACCGTTCGAATTGATTGATTGAAAAAAGTTGCACCACGTCCAAACGCGGTGATTTCAGTAATAATTTTATCCGCATCAGTAACTAATTCCCTGCCAAAACCAGTTGCGACAATTTTATCATATTCTGAAAATTGTGTTTTGGCCTGTTCAATTACTTGTCTTGGTTTGAATGCGGTTTTGATTACAAGTTTCTTTTCAATCTTTCCGCTAAACAATACTGCCTTGGTGTAGCTCGAACCAACGTCTAATCCTAATATCATAAATAATTAGCTTCCTTTGCTGCTTTGATAAATGCTTTGACATTTTCTTTTGGAGCATTAGTCGGCACTTCACAACCGCTTGACGCAATATAACCTTTTGGCGCGTTCATTCCTAATTTTACCATATTTTTCACTTCATTGGCAATATTTTCCTGTGATGAAAATAATAATTTTGACGTATCATAATTCCCGATAATCCGCATTCGTGTTGATAGTTTTTCCAAGACTGTTTTTAAGTCAACCCTATCAATACTAATTAAGTCAGCATGCGTTTCGGGCAGTAAATCTAAAATCGGTGTTGTATTACCGCAGATGTGTAATATTACATCAAGATCATACCGATGCAGAAAATCAATGACTGCCCTTTCATAAGGCAGGGCAAATTCTTTATAGGTCTTAGGACTGATTACGCTTGATGACGCCAAGGGGTCAACCAGAATCGGCAATCCGCCCGCATCAATAATATGATAACAGAATTCAATCGCTGCCTCAGCTGATTTCTCCAGAACTTTTTTAATGTATTCAGGCTCTTTGATAGTCTGAATCAGAAATTTATCCGCTTCCGATAACATCATGCCGGTTGTGAATGGTGCTGGCACATAAGCAAGAATGGGGACCTTGTCACCGAGCGCCTGATAAGCATATTCTATCGCTTCAAGATACACGGGTAGTCTTTTGTCTTTTTCGGGATTGGGGATTTGAATATTATCAATGTTGGTTTCAGTAAGAATCGGTTTTTTTAAAACTGGCAAATCGTCTTCCGGATAATCGAACTCTGAACCCATTGCCTCCGCGATTATCCCGACCTCAGAAAATATTGAGATTGCATCATGACCATATTCTTCATAAGCGGCAATCTGGGCACGCGCCATCATCTCGCCATTGGTGTAATAATCTCTTAATTTCACGCCTTTAACTTTTGCGGAATGCGATGTGATAAGCGGAATAATATTACATCGGTCAGGCTTCTCGTCGATGACTAAAAGACCAAACCGTTCGCGGGGAGTTAATATTTCTTTCATTTTAATGTTTCCATAAATGCGGAAATTCTGGTTTTCAGTTGTTTGGTAATTCCCAAGGGTGCGGGCACATCAATTGCCAATACTGGTACATCTTTTAACATCTGCTCAATCAGTTTTGTTTCCATTGCGCAGTGCGAAGCACCAAGCATATTTGTGATAATAACACCCTTAATTTTCCCCTGCTCGACTTGTTCTTTAATCCTACGCACCCGCTCTTCAGTAGAACCAATCAAAGACGCACTCAGAAATGACCGCGCTAATGCATTAAACGGCGAGATGTTCTCTTCTATCTCGGTTAATGCCTGATTTATCACATATTCAGTTGCCACAACTCGTCCGCCTAAATCTTCAACCAGATTTAATAAAATCGGGTCAGCAGTTGGCATTACCCAGGCAATTGGAATCGCATCGGGTTTTAATACGCCAATACCTTTTTTAACACGTTTCTGAATTGTCTCGTAAACCATTTCACAAATATCAAGCCACTCATCAATATCCGCATAGCCGTATAAATTGCCAAATTCAATCACCATCATTTCTAATGCAGGAAATGGTGCGATTTCTGCTTCATAAGTTAATTTCTTAATCTTTTCAACTAATTGTCTTAATCGGTTGGTCTTTTGTATGCTTTTTTTGAGCAAGTCAATATCATTTATACCAGTCAATTCAACCATCTTGTCCCAAACTTTTTTATATTCGGTGACCAGATAATTTTCAAACCGTTCCGGATACTCTAAGCCTTGGTTGGTAGTTTTGTATTTGTCTCTGACTAAATATTTAGCCGAGTGTCTTCGATAGACCATTTCAAGCCAGTTGATATCGAATCCGAGATTTTCTACCATCTGCATAATACAGGAATAATCATCACATGATGCGCCAGTTGAAGCAAATAGTAAATCCGGTTTTGGGAAATACGCTTTTTTATCAAATGCGGCAAGTGCAGAACGGACAAAACAGCTCGCCTCTGGAACACCCATTTCGCTTGCCCGGTCCAACAGCACATTAGACTCATTGAAGAAAGGTGTCCACCAGGTGCAGTCAGGATAGAATGGTATGCAATCAGGAAATGCCATAACAATTATTGGCACAGTTCCCAAGTCACCCATTGTCGCAATAACTTTTTTGTTGCTCTGCTTGGCACGGAATAATCTTTCTGATTCATCAAAACTAAATCCCCACAGCCGAAGCGAAGCGAGTGAGTTATCAAATTTCAAATGTTTTAATTGCCGAGCACCATAAACCATAAAAGTTGCCGGCGGAAATAGATATCTACCCCAGTCATTGTTTTTATAATAATAGAACCGATTGATAAAGTCTGTGTCCAGTTTTTGAAACTGGCGACTCCACTCTTTTAAATCAATTTTCTTGGGTACTATTGTTTCGAACATAACATCTCAGTAAAACTATTTATTCTTGTGCGTAATTGATTTAAATTCTGAAAAGAAAAATCGCTTTTTATTCTGAGCACGGGTAAGTTAAATGCACTCTCAATCCTTTTCAGTTCGAACTCGTAATTATCACAATAATCTAATGTCCAGGCAACAATACCTCGGCAATTTAGCTCCTCTAGTTTTTTATTGACAAAATCATAAAACTTATTATTCGGTCTTTTATACACGCAGGGTGGTTGATTATAATAGGCAGATTTTATACCATTCAAATTATTTTCAGTTATATGAATATTTAAAAATCTTGATAATCCGCAATTGAAATCGCCAACAATCCGCAATTCTTTTTCTAACATTTCTAAGATCGGATGTGATTCATAGGTAATGGCACTACCTAAAAGATATACGCGCGGGTTATTGCTTGATTCATCTTTAAGATCAATATGGTTAGTAATATTTCCCTGATGATAATTCATAATTGCTTTGTGAAATGTGAAAGTAGAAATTAGAGACGGCAAAGCCGCTCGTTTCTTATCAATCGCTCGATAAAACTCCCGCTCGCTCTCCCATTTTTCTATTTCTCCAGCGATTAAATCATCACTGAATTTTCTACCGGACAAATTTTCTAATTGTCTAACCAGCCAGTAAACCTCATCATCAAATATCTGCTTTCGGTCGGTGCTGGGATTATTTAAAACAAAGACCGGGATATCGGTCGTTTCTGCGATGATATCAAACATCCGACGCGACATATCGCAGCCAGTCGAACCGATTAAAGCCCGGAATTTATCCTGATTATTCAGAATATAACTTATGTTGGATTTGACCATTGGACAGGCATCGATTCTCGTATATTTCTCAGCCTGCCTTGATAAATCAATATTGCCATGCAAAAGGTGGTAAGGTTGCCAACCGGTTGCCGAGAGCAGTTCAACCGGAATATAAGAACAAGCGTATCCAATCAATTCCATTTTCTTTTAACCACTGATTACACGGATTCTCGCAGATTTTTAATTTGTTTAATAATGCGTTTAATCGGTCCAATCCATGGTTTCATAATTAATTCCATTTTGCTAATCTCATTGCGGAAACAAATATTTCCTGAAAATTAGGCTGGACCGCCAGTTCAATATGTTTGCTCGCATTTTTTATCGCCTCAACCTGTTTGATTGCATCGCGATTCTTTAAAACTGCTATCGCACCTTTGAGCGGTAAGTCGCTTTCAAATCGAATATTATTAAGTTTTTGTGGAAGAATCCCGATTTCTTTTAAGGCTTTAGTATTTAGGTTAGCACCAAACTCACCGGTTATCACGGTCTCGTCAATGTCTTTTGGTTTAAGACCAGATTTATTAAGCAGGATTTCAATCCCGGCATGGATTGCGCTGATTGCTAACTGCAGTTTTCTGATATCTGCCTGATTAAGAGAAAATCCTCGAACATTAACATTCTTTATTAATCTTCCACTCGAGTCAATAAATTTATGTTTGAGCATAATCGCCAGCAAATCAATTATCCCTGAAGCGCAAATGCCGTTTGGGAGCTCTTCGTTAATAGTGTGATACTTAAATTTGCCTTTATAATATTTTATTCGGTCGATTGCGCCAGGCACGGCTAAACTACCGCAGCTTATTCCGACACCTTCAAATGCCGGACCTGCGGCAGTTGATGAAGCAAAAATCTTACCTTTTGTTATCAAAGCAACTTCACCATTTGTGCCAAGGTCAATGTACAGTCCATTATTTTTTGATTTATACAACTTGCGCGCCAAAATTCCGGCAATCGTATCTCCACCAACAAAGCTGCCGATGACCGGGAAAATATAACTTTTTCTTGTAGTTTCAGTCTGCATATCGCGAATCTCGCTTTTAAATGGGAATTTTGCCAAATCAGCAACTGATTTATTCTGATAAAATGAAAGCATAGCAGTATTGCCGACCACAACGGTAAAGTCAGGATTTTTTATTTGCAAATCACCTTTTATTTGTTCAATGCTTAACAAAAGTGAATTTCTTAAACTGTTATATTTTCCCTGTAGGGCTTTGCTGATTCTTATCAATACATCGCTGCCGAAATCGTTCTGCTGATTATATGTTTTTGCCTGTCCGATAATCCTTCTGGATTTAAGGTCAACCGCATACCCTTTAATTACGGTTGTACCAAGGTCTAATGCTAATCCGATATAGTTTTTCGCTCTTCGCTCTTCGCTTTTCGCTATCTTATTGCGCATTTCTCGTCATTTCTTTGATGCTCTCTGGATTAGTCTCGGGTGGCACATCGCAAGATGTTGCAAGGATAATCGGAGCTTGTTCTAAAGCCATATGCGCCTCAGCCCTGATTTTAGCTTTTGTGCCGTGTAGAATAGTTTGAGTTGACACTCCGCCCATTTTAATTGTCTTGGTCTTGGGTCTAATATCTTCAATGCTTAATATGTCAGCCTTTAGCGAATCAAGCATTGGAATTATCGGTATGGTATCGCCGCAGATATGAATTCCAGCAATCATCCGCTTGTCTTTGATTTCATCAATGAGTACTCGAAGCGGTGGATATGCAAACTTCTCAAACATATCCGGCGAGATAACACTGGCAGATGCGAGCGGGTCACCCAAAAAGATATTTACACCAATCGCTAAAAGTTTTGAAAGATATTTTTTTTGGAATTCTAATGCCTGGTCAATCGCTTCTATTGCTGCGGTCGTGTCTTTTACTAATATTTTTAAGAATTTATCAATGCCAATTAAAAAAGCCGCCAAAGAAAATGGTCCTTTAATCGAAACAAATATTGGTGTGTCTAATTTTTGCTTTAATATCCTGGTCGCTTCAATTATTACTGGTATGCGGTCGAACCGCTTATCAGTTTTAGCAGTAATAATGGTGGGATATGGAGTGTATTCAATCTGGCAACCCATTGCCTGGGCTTCGACATACGGGTCGGAAAATACTAGTACCATATCATATCCGTACAAATTGTAACCGTATTCTAAGACTTCTGCCAACTTTCTGCCGTCATTTGCTACTTCGGAAAAATTTAAATTGAGCAATCGCGCACAATGGTCGGCACCGACAATCGGGAAAACCGCATAATTTTGTTTTCCTTCGATAACGTCAAGAATTTTATTCATTTATATTTTCTTTAACCACAGATAAACACAGGTAAACACTGAATAAAAATACCCTTGTTTTCTTTCGCTGTGTTCATCTGTATTCACCCGTGGTTTTTATTTTATTAATTCTTCAATTAATTGAACTGCCTCTTGGGCATCGCAACCGTAACCATCCGCGCCAATCTGGTCACAAAATTCCTGATTGAGCGGTGCGCCGCCAACAATTATCTTAAGGTTTTTTCTCAGACCCATTTTGTCCAGCTCTTTTATCACCTCGGTCATACTCATCATGGTTGTGGTCATCAGGCTGGACATGGCAAGTACATCTGGTTTTTCCTTTTCAACCGCATCAACAATTCTTTTAACCGCTACATTCCGTCCCAAATCAATCACCTCGTATCCGGCTGCCTCAATCATTACTTTTACAATATTCTTGCCGATATCATGAATATCGCCCTCGATAACGCACATCACTACCTTGGCTTTGCTCTTTCCTTGCTGAGGTTTTATCAATGGACTAATGATATTAAATCCGATATAGAATGCTTCGGATGCCAATAACACCTCTGGAACAAAATAAACCTGCTCAGAGAACAATCTGCCAACTTCTTTCATCCCAGCAATCAGACTATTTTGTAAAATCTCCTGTGCAGATATTTTTTCTTTGAGTGCGGTCTCGACTAAGGTTTTGACTGCCCCGTCATCCATATCTATAATAGCTTTTTTTATCTTGTCTAAATCCAATGCTGCTCCTTAATCATTAAAATATAATAATTGATACAATTTAAAGGGTCAAGCGACATAAAAATATAAAGGGGCGACTAAATAACATCGCCCCTGCTTATCCCCTGATTTTTATTTCTGTGCGATATATAATCCGCGTCCGACTTTATGTTCATGCGCTGCTTTTTGCCAGATTGCTACCAGATTCGAAGCAAAGCTAAACAAATCCTGTCCGAAGTTCTGAAGGATGGTCGGCTTTAGTTTAACATTAACCGTCTCCGAATATTCGTCAAAACACTTGGCAAACTCATCGGTCTGGTCTAATGCTTCGATTAGTTTAAACCCGTTTTTCTTTAAGAGTTCCTGATAACCTTTGAATGTCTCCATATAAGGAAACGCCATTGAATCATAGAGCGGGTCGAGTTCCTGCGGGCTAATTTTACCAGTAATAATCCAGTCAGAAAAACCCATCTTTCCACCTGGCTTTAATACCCGGTACGCTTCTTGAATTAATCGGTTTTTATCCGAAACATAACACCATGCTTCC
This sequence comes from Caldifarciminota bacterium, assembly GCA_903865935.1. Lineage (GTDB taxonomy): Bacteria > Hydrothermota > Tepidihabitantia > Tepidihabitantales > CAIPLT01 > CAIPLT01. The sequence continues at coordinate 60,375 of CAIPLT010000059.1, read as the reverse complement.
TGTCCCCAGACGATGTCGAATGTATCTTTTTTAAATGGCAGGTCCATTGCATTGGCTTCAAAGTATTCAATCATATTTTCCAGTTTCGCATCTTTGGTTCTCTGGCGGGCTTTCTCAAGCATCGTCTTGGTTGCATCAACGCCCTTAACCATCACACCGTATTTTGCTGCAATATGTCGTGCCGGCGCACCCAAGGCGCTGCAGATATCACACACATTCAAACCTTTTTGTAAACCCAATTTATTAGCAAGAAAATCGGTAGTGGCTGGTCCGCCCGAGTGAATCTCTTCACTCATTACCGCTTCCCATAATAAACCGCCAGGACCATCATATACATCCTGGACATCTTTGATTGTGTAGTCTTTTATATATTGCATATATTTCTCCTTTCAAAAATTTTGACTCGATCTAACAAATAATGACTTGTTAAATCTGTCTGTTAAATTGTTTTGTTTTGTAGAAAAATTTACTTGATGATTCTTTTGATGGTGACGAACCTTGAAGGAGTCGACCCGACCGGGTCTTCGTTGGCAGACGCTCACGTATGTCTCCTGATTTCAGGTGGCATGCTTTCTATGTCTGTCCGCTTAAATAACTTGTCCTTACTCACCATAATTATATTATGGCAAGTTCAATGATATGTCAAGATACGACATAGACAATATTTGATTTTTGATATTACGACTTATGAAATAATTTTAAGCTGCCCTTTATGTTCTCTTGTTACTCTACCAATTACTGGTGCAGACAACTTATATTTTTTTCTGAACGTTTCGAGCTTACTAGGTGGCAGAACGATTGCCAAGCCGCCGGATGTTTCTGAACCAAAAATAAGCATTGACAGTGTCTCGTCCACTCCTTCTTTTATTACTTGATTACCGAATGACCCCATATTCATTCCAATACCCGGCTCGATAATACCTGATTTTAAAATATCCAAAGCGCCTTTGTGTATCGGGATTTTTGATAATGATATCTCGATACTAGCTTTGCTTCCTTGTGCCATTTCGACTAAGTGTCCGGCTAACCCATAACCGGTAATATCAGTCGCTGAATGAGCCAGACCTTGCATTGCTATTGATGCATCACGATTTAGGGTTGTCATTGATTTGATCGCTGGTTTTAATGCGCTCTTTTCCAATCTGCCGTTTATATACGCATGGACGATGGTTCCGACGCCAATCGGTTTAGTTAAAACAATTACATCGCCGACTTTGGCATTGGCATTGGTGATAATCTTTTTCGGGTGAATATAACCAATCACTGATAACCCATATTTTATCTCATCAGAATTAAAAGTGTGCCCTCCGCACATCGTCACACCCGCCTGTTTTGCTTTTACTTGACCGCCCTTGAGCATTTTGCCTAATATTTTTGCTTCGCCTTTGGCAGGAAATCCGACGATGTTCAAGGCAAGCTTGGGCTCGCCACCCATCGCATAAATATCCGAGATACAATTTGCCGCAGCAATCATACCAAATGTATACGGGTCGTCAACCAGCGGATTAAGCATATCCACAGTATAAACCAAAGCAAGTTCATTAGTCAGCTTGTAAACACCGGCATCATCCGCAGTATTCAAGCCAACCAGCAAATTCTTATCCTTAATCTCGGGTAGTTCTTTCAATGCCTGCATCAACGATGCGGCTGATAATTTCGATGCTCAGCCCGCGCACTTGACATAAGCAAGTATGCCCTTATTTAATTTATTGTCGGTCATCGGTGTATTATATTATAAGAAATAATTTAGTCAATCGATTTAGGAACAACCGTCTTGGCAAGAACAACTATCGCATTAAAAAAACGCCGATGTTTACCTTTTGTTATTTATGCTTAAACTCTATTTTAATCGATAGTCGTTTTTGTTCTTTACCGGGTAATTAATAATTTCCTAATCGTTTCAAATCCATCGGTTCTAAATTTTAACATATATACACCACTTGCCAAAGACCTGGTGTCAATCGTAAAAACATTCTCGGTCTGCTTTGGAACCTGTGCTGAATAGACCATCTTACCGACAACATTATAGAGTTTGATTTCTACTGGTTTTTGGATTGGTAACGTGTAATAGATATATGCTTTTCCATTAACTGGATTAGGAACAATTTTAAGTGTGTAGCTAATGACCTCATTGATAATTGGGTTTTCAATGCCCGGCAGTGAAATAAAATCGCTTGTAACTCTTGGTATCAGTTCGTAATTATAAGGAGAAAGATGCTGGTACAAGCACCCGATCGCGGCAATTTGTCCTTGTGGTATTGCAGTGCCGATAATATTGGTGTATGGCCAGACATATACGGCTAATGATTCGCCTTGTTGATTATATATCCAGTAAGTCGTAGCAATAAAATTGCCGGTTGTATTAAAATGGACATTATTAAAGCGGACCAGACACCCTTCTAATGATTCTACTGCTTGTGCGAATGTTGTAACGGTTGTACAGGGCAATGGTCGACCACTTGCGACGCCTTCAAGCCATGCTCCATCTGCGTAGTTAACTTCCATAACCGTGGTTCTTTGATACTCGGTAACTTTACCCAAAACAAAACCGCTGTCACCCAGACTCACTATCGGTAAAGAATCCGCTGCATTCGGACGCCGGACATACAAACCATGCCAGGCGCCGCCGGGTCGTTCTTCCACGTAGTAAAACCGACCCAAAACTCCGGTAACTACACCCGTAGTTACTACCCATTTATTATAATCGCGGGAAGTGTCATTTGTTGTGCCGGTATACTGAATCTGATGGATATAATGTTCTAACGCAACTTGATAAGAATAAATAGCACTTACTTTTCTCCCTGCCCCAGGGTTAGTTGCGGCAATCTGGTAATAGACAAGACTGCCGGTATCCTGGGTCGGTATCGTGTAAAAGTGCATTGAGTCAGTCAAGTGAAACGAATCTTTTAAAACATATTGCCAGGTGCCAAGCGTATCGCCGGTCCGGTAGAACAAAGTATCGGCAAGTGGTAATGGGTAAGACTGGTCATAAATTTTTGCCGAGACCATCACGGTCTGATTATGTAGCGGCACTTTGGGCTGATGGCTGATATTGCTGATAAACGGCACCATGGCAATTCTTTCTTCCGCTTCATAAACCCGGTTATTACCTGTAATCACAATTTCATCGTTATATGGTCGGTATTTATTCACATCGCCAACTGCCGCACCAAAAGAAGTGCCAGGCAGTACAAATATCATTTCATTTTGCCAGTTATCGCCTGCACCCCAGATTGCACGCACATAATAACTGAATGAACCACTCTTGACTATCTCATCACCCGGATTAGTCAAAAGAAAATCTCCAATTGCCAAGCCCCAACAGTTTTCGCTGGTATCAGGAGTAAACACTGCTCGAGACAGCCAGGAATTGCCCGATCCGTAAACTTCAATCACCGCTCCAATTGCCATGCTTCCCGGACCTAATCCATTGCCAACCGCAATTTCATTACCTGAGTGTTGGGAATCAAAATTGCCGATTGCTACTGCGCAAAATGTACCGTTGGCTGCTGCCTGCCATAAAGTCAGGGTGTCCCAAGCGCTGCCGGTCCAACGTATGCGCATAACCCGACCACCGCTCACCGTAACGATTTCATTGCCCGGGTATGTTGCATCACAATCGCCAATGGCAACGCTTTGAATAGTTGAACCATCGCCTGACCAGATTTGTGAGACATCCCAGCTTGTACCATTATAATGAGCCCAATTTAGCCGACAGGATGATGTTGTTCCTGATGCATAGATAATGTCGTCCCGGAAACCATCATTGTCCGCATCGCCAACATCCATTCCCCACGAAGCGCCGCTCATAGTTGTGATAGTATCAAAAGCCCAGGCGCTGCCATCCCAATAAACGCGCTTAAGCCGGTACGGTGTGCCACTTTGGGCATAGACTAAATCATTGGTGCCATTTCGGTCAACATCGCCAATCCCGACTTGCATTGACCCGCTCGCGGGCGTATCCAAAATATCAGTTCGCCATTGCATAGGCGAGCTGGTTGAAATGTCAGTAAAAAGCAAAACCAACCTGGGCGAGGCGGATTGAACTGTGAAGATACGATTTGTATCATCATTTGGACCTTTGATATGATTGGCCATTGCTACCCGGCGCAAAATCGCACTGCCCTGGTAAATAGAAGTCGTGTCCCATATCGCTCTATTATCGGTATTGGCAATAAAACTATTCGAGTAATTTGGAGATGCGGCATAAATTACTAATGGTACAAAGATTACTAATAATATATTTTTACTCATAATTCCTCCGTTGGTCTAATTGTTTTCAACCACAATATTCTTTCTTATCTGCCTAATGATATAATAATAAATTTTGTTGTCAAGAATAATAAGTGAGATGGCAACTTTGATAAATTTCTGTTATTGTTTTCTAAGTGTAGTGCTATGCCCACTTAAGTGTTTACTTTTTTATCTGCTAATATATTACCGAAATAGTTATCTGAAAGACTTGCTAATGAGTTCTCGAAAAGAATTCTTGTATATTTCCTTAAAATATTTAATGTTAAATTTGGTTTTTAAATCTGTGTTTAATAGAATTTTTTATTCCTTTATAGTAGCCTAATTTAGTCTCTTGCTTACCCGGAAAATCAATTCACAACATGATGGAGGGTACGCTACCCCTCAAATAGAAGAATTTAGAATGAAGTGTATGGAATATAGAATGTCAGCTCAAAAAACCGGCTTAAAATAGTGTTATTTATAAGTAACGTCTTATCAAAAAGTATCGAGTATAGAAAAATAAAATTTATTGCCAAATACCTGTTCAAATGACACATTAGTTAAAGGTTTGTGCATAAAAGAGAAGTATGTTCCCTGTCGGAATGCTAAGCCCTGCTCTCTGTATATTTTGACCAGTCGCTTGTCACTAAAATAAGAATCAATTAGAACTGAACTGTGCAACTTTTTAATTCTATTAAGAATTTTTAAATAGGTACTTGGGGTTTCGGCAATAAATTCCAAAATATACGCTGCGCCAGATTCAAAATCAACAAATGCGTAGCCATCTTTTTCTACGAAAATATTTTGGGGGTCAATTCTTTTGACGGTCATAATTGATTTTGACCAGTTTTTAATGCGTGTCGCAAAACCGGTTCGGTTCTGCATTGCCCGATTGTAAATTTCTTCAATTAATTCGTGGTTAACCTTTATTTTCTTTGCGCCTTTCTTTTCTTCCCGCTTCTTGTATTTGGGAAATATTTTATATACCCGAAATAATTTATTGAGCGTGGTAAAATCCTCATAGCCCAGTTTTTCATACAACGAGTGTGCGACCAAGGATTTACTGGTACAAAGAAAGGAAAACCGATAACCAAGTTTCTGAAAATGATCATGAACAACATCTAATAACTGACGGGCAATACCCTGATGACTGTACATCGGATAAGTCGCAACACAATGTATTCCGCCGACCTTTTCTATTTTGCCGTCAATCGTTTTAACCGGAATGTCCATAACCCCGACAAACCCGGCAAGAATTTTCCCTTTCATCAAACAGAACCCAAAAGGATATTTGTATCGCTCGTCTACTTTTCGCCTCTTGGCAATGTCTTGCGGATGCCAGGTAAAACCAAAAGCCGAATCCATTAATCGCAGGAATTGATAATCATCCTTTAGCTCATCAAATGTTATAATTTTAGACATTTTATATCCCTTGGCAAAGTATAATCTCGCAAGTTATATTGTCAACTTCTTAATTGTGTTAAACACACCGTGATGTTAACAAACGGTATGATACTGATTAATAATCTTATAATTTTATCTCACCCTTGACAAATAGTTTTTTTCAGTAACTATTAATTATTATGTTTGACTTTACCAAGTATCGCAAATTATTTCTGGCAACTGAAAAATATGTCTATTTAAATCACGCTTCAACCGGACCATTGCCATTGCCAGCAGTAAAAGCGATATCCGATTTGGCAATTCGATACTCAGGGCAAGGTTCAATCGAATGGCAGGAATATGAAGCATTGTCAAATTCAACCAAAAATCTTATAGCAAAATTACTCAATGCTTCAAAAGATGAAATATGTTTTGTCCAGAATACAAGTCAGGGTATAATATATGCGATAAACTCAATACCTTTTGAAAAAGGTGATAATGTTATAATCTTAAAAGATGCCTTCCCGACTAATTCCTATCCTTTTCGGTTTCTATTGCCCAATGTCGAAAAACGTTATGTTACAAGCAAAGATTTAATAGACAATCCGGGGTGCCTCTTAAAATTAATCGACAAAAAAACCAAGGCAGTATCCTTGGACTGGGTAAATTTTTTAAACGGCATCCGAATCGATGCAAAAAGAATCTCGCAAATCTGCAAAGAAAACAATATTTATTTTATTATTGACGGCATGCAGGGTTGCGGCGCAGTCAGAATTGATTTGAATGATATTCAACCCGACTTTTTCTCGTCGGCTGCGCCAAAATGGTTGTTGGGCCCGCACGGTATCGGAATCTTTTACGTCAATAAGAATGTCTTGGGTAAACTAAAACCGTCTAACATTGGCTGGCTCAGTGCAGACTGGGATGATTTTTACGATATACTAACCCCGCGTAAACTAAAAACAACCGCATCAAAATTTGAAGAAGGAACTAAAAATTATCTGGGCATTATCGGTTTTAGGGAAAGTTTAAAAATATTTGATGAAATCGGCATTGATAAAATTACATCACAGGTTCTGGATTTAACCGAATACCTGATACAGAAAATCAATAACCCTGAATTTGAGATCATTACGCCGCTTGAAAGGGCGCATCGCGCAGGCATTGTCAGTTTTAGAAAGAAAAACACTGATAGCATAAAATTGTTTAACAAGCTAAAAGAGAATAACATTATCTGTTCATTACGCGAAGGCTATCTGCGCATTGCACCACATTTTTATAATACAACACAAGAGCTTGACCGGTTAATAGAACTTATTCCATAAACAATGCGGTCAATTAGTTTATTAAACTGCTCCTCGCCTCGTATTAATTGTTTTTCTTGACAAAGTTGTTCGTTTGGTGTAATTTATTGTGTTGTAATATCTTTTGATGGAGAAAAGAACTTATGGTAGATATAACAAGTCACATTAATTTTGCACGTTTATTACTCGGCAAGACCAAAGATAAATTTGATTTAACTTCGTATGTTTTGGGTGCAATCGCACCAGATGTGGTTTCTGGTCCAACTAACGATTCTGCCTATCGCCTGCACCACTTTATTTTAGGCGAAACCAACCCTGACCTCGCTTTCTTTTTAGAGACAACCCGGACTTTCCGTGAAAAAAGCAATGTTTCTGAACGCTCGTTTATTGACGGATACTATGCCCATTTGTGGCTAGACAATTATCTGCGGAATTACGGCGAGGATATACGAATGGTCAATCAGCCAAGCCTAACCTCGAAACAGATAAAAACATTTTTCAAACAGAATATTAGACACTATAATATGATTGCAATTAAAGATTTTATTACGGAAGTAAGAACCCCAACACTGAAGATGCGTGAAATTCCCGGTTTGGATATGATTTCATTCGATATGGTAACAAAATTGTGGAATCAGTTTGTCGAGTCATTCAAAAAATTTAACGAAGCCGAAGCGATGACAATTATTATCACCCGGGAACAACACGAACGGTTTCTAGAACAGACCGCCAAAGAATTTATAAAAACATATAATACGATTTTCCAAACGTCAGTTGAATGGTCGGTTCCTAATTATTGTCGAAAGTAGGTCTGGACTCTGCCGGTATAATTTTCAACACAAGTTTTTCGGTTCTGCGGATAACCACTAGGTTTTCTTCGTGTCCGATTTCCCGTTCGGTTAAAAATCGGTGCAAATCATCAATTCCTTTAATAGCCTGACCATCAACCCCAACAATAATATCACCTTCTAACAAACCTGCTTTTTGTGCCGGGCTATTTTGCTCGACTGCTACAACAAGCACACCTGATTCTTCAGCTAAACCATGATAGCGAACTAACCGTCTGAGGATTGGAACATTCTGACCGCCGACCCCAATATAACTTCGCTTGATTTTACCATCTCGGATTAACCGCACTGCCACAAACTTTGCCACATTAATCGGTATTACAAAACAGATACCCTGTGCCGGCAAAATTACCGCCGTGTTTACGCCAATAACTTCGCCATTAGCATTGAGCAAAGGTCCGCCTGAATTACCGGGATTCAATGCCGCATCGGTCTGAATAATATCGTCAATTAACCTGCCGTTAATTGTCCTTAATGAACGCCCCAGCGCACTGATTACCCCTGCGGTTACTGAATACTGAAACCCGTAAGGATTGCCAATCGCAACTACCAATTGTCCAACATGCAGATTTTTCGCATCGCCCATTTGTGCCGCGATGAGATTGGACAAAGAAATTCTGACAACCGCCAGGTCAGTATCCGGGTCATCGCCAATAAGCTGAGCCTTGGCATTACGACCATCATTTAGGGTAACATCAATATCTTTTACATCGTGTACAACATGACTGTTTGTTAAAATATAACCGTCTGGTGTAAAAATGAACCCCGAGCCACTGCCGCGTATTTCCTGCTCTTGGCGGTGAGGATGTTTTGTTGCTCGGGATATCGCGATATTAACAACTGACGGGCTTACTTTTTCTGCTGCATTGATAACAGTTGCTGAGTATGTATCAAGTAATTGAGTTTCGTGGTTCATAAATCATTAGACTCTTTTTATTAAATTAAGTTACGATAAATAAAAACCCCGCACCGGATTCCGGTACGGGGTTTAAAGAATTTTAGAGTAATTATTTATGCCAGTGCGAACCGCAGCCGCCAAACATAATACCCACAGTCGCAAATGGACCATTGAGTTTAAGGTCGGGTTGGTTACCGATTGAACCAAGATTCTCTAAAGTCCAGGGTCCGTTCATCGGTGACCACATATAGCCGCCTTTTAAGGTGATGCCAACAAATCCGAACGGAATATCAATCGCTAATCCCGGATACATTGCGATTCCACCTTTAGATACTTTAGCAACACCCCAAGGAGAATTAATTAAACCAGCTAAGGATGTTGGTCTATTATATTTGGGAGTTATTTTCATTGATAAACCGCCGCCGCCAATGCCGACCAGTGGTGTAAGCATAAAATTTCTCCCGTTTACAATCGCATACCCAAGTTCGAAAAATCCTGCACCATAGCCAACCTCAATATCTAACGAATCATTACTAACGGTCTTTGCTCCACCGATGCCATATCCGCCGATACGAATTCTCTTGCCTTGTCCCCAGCCGCCGCCACTAAAGACAAATTGCTGTTTTTCTATTAAGTCCATACCATGTTGAGCAAAGAGAGTGTTCAAATCGTCATATTTAAAGAAAGTAAAGCCCGGACCAAAATAACCTGCACCCCTACCTTCGCCACGCATTCTCATTCGCATCTGCATACGTGGCATGGTTGATTGTGCCGGGGCGGGAACTTCGCCTAATGTAATGTCCATCGTCTTTTCGGCCCCGCCGGATAAGATTTTAAAATTGGCAATATCACCCGGCTTGGTATTTTTTAAAGCATCTATTAACCCTGTAGGGGTTGTAACCGCCGTGCCATTGATTTCAGCAATCATATCGTCTTCTTTTATCCCCGCTTTTTCGGCAGGGCTATTTGGCACAACCTGGTCAACAACCAATTTGCCGTCTTCTTCTTCGGTTATAACACCTAAAAAGCCACGTGTTTCTTTTGAAGGCATGACCATAAAGTCTTTTTTAATTTCCTTTTGCATTGGCATCATCGGCATCTCTGCCATTTTCTTCTGGCAATTTGGACACATTCCCATTTCCTTGCCTTGTTTCTCGCATTCTGGACACATACCCATCATTGAACCGTTTCCCATATTCATCATCGGGCATTGACCTTGTTCCATCATTGGATTCATCATCGGCATCGGTATTTTCGCACCACATTCCGGACAAGTCATTTCAGGCATAGACATCTCTTTTTCTATTTCATAAGATTTACCTTCTGGCGAGACCATTGCGGATACTTTGGTTTCTGTTCTCGGCACCTCGGCTAAAATAACCTTAAGTGATTTTTCTTCGCCTTTTGTTTTTATTTTAATTGACACCTCATCTTTTGGTTTCGTCCCCTTGAGCGCGGCGATTAAATCGTCTAGGGTTTTAACTGATTTCGCTTCAACCTGCACTATAATATCATTGGTTTTTAATCCGGCTTTTTCTGCGGGACTGGATGGAACAATCTGTGTAATCTTTAGCCCATTATCGGTCTTTTCGGTTACTACGCCTAAGAATCCACGGTCCTCGTCTTGTGTCATTACAATAAATTTCTTTTCAACAATCTTTTTGTCGCTCTTGCAATCATCGCATTTACCGGTTTGTATCAATTTACAGCTGTCCGGATTAGCCTTGCATTTATCGCACGGTTCCTGTGCATAAATCGGAGCCAATATAGCACTGACAATAAACAGCAATGCTAATGTTGTTTTTATATATTTTAACATATTTCCTCCATGTCTTAGCTTTTTTCTTTAAATATATTAGACATCATATATATTATACGCAAACCAACTAAAAAAGTTTCAATTATTATTAGCTAAGTCTTTTATATCACTTAACATTTGCAGAGTTTCTTCTGCGTCTTTCTTATCCAGTAAATGAATTGCAAAGCCGGCATGCATAATTATATAATCACCAACCCTGGCATCCGGGCACAGCATTAGATTTGCTTCTCTTTGCACACCCGACACATCAACCATCGCTGTATCGCCTGTCTTGGAAATAATTTTTGCCGGTATTGCCAAACACATTTTATCCCTCTACCTCTTTTGGCGGCGAATACTTAAATACGTGGTCTTTTATTCTGACCCCGAGTTTTTGGGCGACGACCGGACATTTTGCCATCAGTATGAAAAAACAGTCCCGTTCGCAGTCAAGTAACGATTCGTAATTAGCATGTCCTTTGGCGATGACCATATCCGAATTTTCAAATGCCTCGTTAAACTCGTCGGATGTTGCATCAAAATCAACTCCTAAGAATCTTGATTTCTTATCTTTATTAACCGCAATAATTTTGCCCAGGTTATCAAGCCCGGCTGAAATTGCATCGGTCATTAGTGCGTCGTTGAGAATTGGCGTTGATTTCACAACCATTGTTATTTCTGGTCCTTTTAATTTTTCAATTAATAGTTTATCTAAGTAAATTTCACCGCTGTTATCCAGGATATAAAGAATTCGTTCCGCACTCCGAAATTTTTCTTTAAATATTTTATAGTCGTCAACAAATAATGGTTGTGTAATTAACTTATTAATTTCCTCGAAAATTGACTGTTTCGGGTCATATGCAGTGTAAATTTGCGCTGGCCCGACATCGATAATATTGCCGGATGCCGCATATTTAATTGCCAAGTGAACCGGGTCTGAATTTTTTTGTATTTCTTTGTGCACAGCGTTATATATCTTTTTTCCAATTTCGTTTTCTTCTCTCTTTGTTGCTTCATACGGGTCATCGGTCTTCAATAATTCGTATACTTTAGCAAGAACTTGAGAGGTAAATTTGCTGGGCGGATCCTGCAGAGTCAGTTGGGCTGCGTTTTCTAAAGCATGACGCCGTATCTGGGATAATATATGTTCGGTATCTTCTGAAGAGCCTTCTCCTAGTCTTAATGCATAAACGAGCCGCTCGCACTGCTTGATTACACATGGCACGCATTGAGGTTCAGATTGCATAATCAAATATTATACATGAATTTTAACAATTGAAAATGTTAATTTTACCCTACTATTTAAAACTTTGTTATGAATTAATTAATAGTTTCCGATTAACGCTACGTTTGAACCGAGGTCTCCGCTGCTTTTTCTTCAGCGGTACTAAATTTTTCTTCCTTGGTTTCTAATAAATTCCGGTCGTCCTTCTTTTTTACAATTACCAAATATGTCGCAAACGCGCCGGTAAACCAGACAGTTGAACCATACGCCACCACAAACAAAATTATTAGATAATAAGCAATCGCTACAAAAATAGTGGCGAGCAGTATTGCGATATTAATATGTTGATATGAAGGAGGGAAAAGTATCGCCGAGCCAAACATCGTGTTTATCATTGTTTCGGCTAAACGACCGAATGGCTCTGGACACCAGTATGGAATCGTAAACTTAAACGTTGACGCTACGTTATATAGCACATCAATAAACTTACCCCCCATAAAGACCGATAATATATTTGCCCCCACATTGACCGCAATTCGCGTTGCCGCGCCAAGCACTATCATCCCAAATTTCGCCATTACTCCTGCGATTATCGTATACCATACTAATCTTGCCGGCTGGTCATTAATCATTGAAAATACTTCAAATAATGTGTCAAATGTGTCGTTGCCGGTTGCCGCGACAATCGCCGGTGCAAACGCAATTGTAAATGCGAACACGATGAACAGGTACACGATGAATAATGATGCGCCAAACGCTGGTATTATCATAAGACCGGTAAAGATTTCGCCAAAATACGGTATTGCCCCAAGCAGGGATAAAATTAATCCGGCGACAACTATTGATATAATAAACAGGATTACCAATAGCGGACTCATGATGATTGATTTTCCCCGTTGCATCGCATATTTATATGCTTTGGACATCTGATAAAAATCATCGCCTTTTAATTGTTCGAATGTCACTTTGGATATCGCTGTTCCGCTAATCAATATTACACACAAAGCGTATATTGCCCCAATCAGCCAGATTATCCCGGCATACCAGGTTAATGATTCCGGCACTGGAAATAACCGATAGGCATCCCAGATTTCTGCCAATGTCCAGCTCATTGATAGATAAGCGATATATGAAACTATCACGTAACCGACCATCGCAAGTATATAGCCCCAGACCATCATCGCAATCTTTTTAGCGCTAAATCCTAATCTGAGACATCGAAACACATCTTTGTAATTATAATGTAATTGTGTCATTTTACCCCCTATCTAACTTATTTTATTCTTCATATAATTATGCCAGTTATCCAATTTCATCATACAACATTGGTCTAATCGGCTTGTTTTTTTAATATTACTTTTCATCGTATCAGCATATTATCAAATCATTAATCTGTCAAGTTTTATTTTATCGGTTATTGACATTAATGGTTTTTAAGATATAATTGAATACGTTAAGTAATTGCTTCTTTTAACAATTTATTTAGTCTAATATTTAGGGATTAGGGAAAGGTGTTCTCAGGCGCCCACCCTAAAAAGCATCTTAACCTCCTTCGCTGCTATTCAAACCCCGAATAGCGGTGCAATGTAAACCTCCTTTCAAGCCGTCTGAGAACTTGACCCCACTTTCCCTAATTCCTTTTTTTATTTTCCCGGGGTTTCCTCTTGTCAAAATGTATCGGCAGGCTTAATATTAATTTAGTGGTATGATTATTAAATTTTTAGTAGATTTCATGCTCGGCAAATTAGCCCGAGAATTAAGATTACTCGGATTCGATACTCGCTATATTAATCCTCAGACCGATGAGTTGCGCAACCCGATGATATTATTAAAACTTGCGCAATCTGAGAATAGAATAGTCCTGACCCGCAATACCAAATTAAAAAATTATTCTGAAGTCGTTTTTATTAACAGCGAGTATATTGATGAGCAAATCGCTCAGGTTATGAAGTCTTTTAAGCTCAAAATCGATATAAAACCTTTTAGCCGCTGTCTTGCTTGTAATGAAATATTGGTTTCGGTAAAAAAGGAACAGATAAAAGGCAGGGTACCTTTTTACATCTTTCAGACTAAAGATGAGTTTTCTTGCTGCCCCAAGTGCCAAAAAATCTATTGGGCTGGAACACATCAAAAAAATATGCAGGAGCGGGTCAGAAAATTAATTGAGCAGTAAAAGATTATTTGATTTTATTGCGGTGGGCCGGATTTAATAATGCCTTTCAGCTCTTTTCCCGGGTCTAGAACAGTTGGCTTGCCACCTGTAATTTGCCATATTTCTAAATGCAAATGCGGAGCTGAAGACCTACCAGAATTTCCGACATATCCGATAATATCGCCGGCTGATACTTGTTCGCCTTTTGATTTTATTGTTTTGTACAAATGGCCATAAAAAACTTTATAATTACCACCGACATCCAACTTAATATAATTACCATAAAAAGTATCTGTCCCAACATCTTCGACCTGACCCGTTGCAACAGCAAACACCGGCATTCCCAATTGCGTGGCAAAATCTAATCCCGTATGTGTTTTGCTAAAACCGCGCGAGATTATATAACCGGTGGTTGGCGCAACCTGAAACACGGAACTGGAAGTTGATTTCTGCGGTTCCTGATAAGGGGTATAACTCTCTTCTAACTTTGCTAAATCAAGCGGCGGAGGATTTTTATCCGCACCCAGCATTATCGCGATTTTTTGCCGTTCTGTCTCAAGACTTCTTAGTTTATTTTGAAGCTCACCGATTTTACTTGCTTCGGCTTCCAATTGAAAATTACGTTGATACAGATATCTTAAAGCAATATTTTGTTGACTTGTATAATGCAAAAGATAGATTCCAAGGGCGGCCAAGATAACGAATAGGGCGGCGCCAATAACAATTAACCGTATTTGCCAGAGCGTAAATCGTCTCTGATAAGTTCTTGTTTTATAAAGAGGGGTGACAATTACTTCGACCTCTCGTCTCATAAATTTGTTTTATTGCCCGTGATTAATCTTATCAGACGCGTTAAATCATCATCGGAATAAAATTCGATGGAAACTGTGCCGCGCTGAGCTGATTTTAATATCCTCACGCGCGTACGCAGAAATTCCTGAAGCTGTTCCTCTAAAGCAACAATATGCACGTCTTTTTGAACCGCGTCCTGTGGCAATTTTTTCATTCGCGAGCGGGTTTTTACTCCAGACTGACATAATTGTTCGGTAGCGCGTACGGATAGACCTTCACGAATAATCCGTGCGCAAATTTCTTCCTGTTGTTTGCGGTCAGTAATGGCTAAAAGCGCCCGTCCATGACCTTGGGTTATTTTACCTTGTGATAAATATATTTGTATTGACTCGGGTAGAGTTAGAAGTCGCAGGGCATTTGTTATGGTCGAACGTTCTTTACCTACTTTCTGGGCAATCATCTCGTGCGTCATTGAAAAAACTTCTAATAATTGCTTGTAGGCAAGCGCTTCTTCGATTACATTTAAATCCGCGCGCTGAATATTTTCAATTAACGACCACTCGACCATTTCAATTTCGGTCATATCTTTGACGATTGCCGGAATTTCATTCAAGCCTGCTTCAATTGCGGCGCGGAGCCGTCGTTCGCCAACAACCAATTCATAATTAATCGCCTCCGCATTGACTTCTTTTCGCGTTCGCACCACGACCGGCTGCAACACCCCTTTTTCTTTTATCGAAGCGACCAAATCGGATAGGTTTTCTTGTGGATTTTTTCGCGGCTGATATGGATTTGGTTTGATTTCAGTAACCGATAAATATTTTACAATGTCCGGCTCGGTTTCAATTTTGTCCGGCGATTGCGGGATTAATGCAAAAATTCCTTTTCCTAATGCTTTTTTACTCATTGTTCTCCATTATTTTTCTCCGAGTTTTTTTCAAGTTCATTAATAATATTATTACCGACATTGGTTTGACTAACTTGTTCTGATCTACCCGTGGCTTCGCCCCGAGGCGAGATGGTATTATTTTGTCGAGCAAGGAACTCTTGTGCTAATGCTCGGTAGGCAATCGCTCCGGATGAATTGTGGTCGTATTGGAATATTGATTTTCCAAAACTTGGTGCTTCGGCCAAACGAACCGAGCGTGGGATTGTCGTTTCATACACTTTGTTTGTGAAATATTTTCTGATTTCGGCGGCAACCTGTAATGAAAGATTTATATGCTTTGAATACATCGTTAAAACTACCCCTTCTATTTCAATCGTCGGATTAAGATGCTTTTTTACTAGATTTATTGTATCGAGCAAACGAACGATACCCTCCAAAGCATAATATTCACATTGAATCGGCACCAATACGCTATCCGCGGCAGCCAGTCCGTTTATCGTAATTAATCCCAGGGTTGGCGGACAATCGATTATCACATAAGAATAGACATTTGATATCGTTGCCAAAGCCCGCCTCAGGCGATTTTCTCTATCCAAAAGCGGTACCAGTTCTACTTCTGCACCAGCTAATGATATCGATGAAGGTAATAAATCCAAATTCTTATCAATTTTAATATAAACATCTTTGGTTTTGGTCTCGTCTAATATCGCATCGTATACTGATTTTGTTACGCTCTGTTTTTGGACTCCAAGTCCCAAGGTCGAATGAGCCTGCGGATCAAGGTCAACTAAAAGTACGCTTTGTTCTTCTAAAGCTAAGGCCGCGCTGAAATTAATCGCGGTGGTTGTTTTTCCGACTCCGCCCTTCTGGTTAGCAACCGCAACTATTTTTGTGCCCATTAGATTAAATTAATCTGATTTTCTTGTAAAGTCAAGTATTTTACCCCGCACCTGTTTTCACAAAGATATTACGTTAACACCGACACTAAGAATTAATATAAATAATTCCATGGAAGAGGTGGGGGGGTTTACTTTGGGAAATGATTTTTAATATATTCAATACCGTCTTGTTTTGTTGTTATTTTACCATCTAATTGTAATTCTTCCAGCTCCTGTAAAATCGGTGCAAACGGAGGTCCTGGTTTGTAACCGAGCGCGATTAAATCATCGCCGGTAATTATACGTTTTATTTTCTTTTTCGAATCGTCGGCCGCTTTAAGCTGCATCATTCTCGTAAATGTGCGTTCTAAGTGTCCGGTCATTTTGGCAGTTGCATAACCATCGGCAAAAGTGAGTATCATCAAACCGAGAAACTCATCACCCAAATCGCGAAAGAACCTGCGGATTGCACGGTCGGTCAATTCCGGAGCAGTCGCTAAAAGGTGTAACCGCATATGGTTTTGAACTAAAGTTTTTAACATCTGAACCTGTTTACGCGACAGTCTCAGTTTTTCATAACCGAGCCGCTGCACGATTTTCGCGCCCAGGTTATCATGACCATAAAAATGCATATCGCCTTCATCGGTTGTAAACTGCGTGTGGGGTTTGGCAATATCGTGCAGTAACCCGGCAATTTTCAGTAATGCCTTGCGATATGTGAAATTATTAAAATAGTTTTCAAATTCGCTGGAGAATTGGCTGAAATAACTTTTATTTGATACCAGCGTTTCAACCGTTTTATAAGTACGCAAAGAATGTCCGAATAAATCTTTATCCAGTAAAAGTTCATGCGCCGATGGGAATATTTGCTCTAAGAGATTTAATTTATAGAGCGGTTTTACATATGAATAAGATTTAGGACATTCGCATATTCTTAATAACTCATAGGAAATACGCTCGGACGCGATATCATTTAAGCTTATTTCTTTGGCAAGCAAGAGAACTTTTTTATCAACTTTGAAATTAAGTTCAAGCGCATGGCGAAATGCCCGCAATATCCGCAGCGGGTCGAGTTTCAATGAGTTTTCGCTTACCGGTGCGATTGTTTTGTGTTTAAGATGATGCAATCCATGAAAATAATCAATGATATTGTCGGGTTTTTTAAGATTAAGCGCCAGGGCGTTAATCGTGAAATCTCGGCGTACTAAATCATCACTGATTCTTTTATCGCCAAAGCCGTTAAAATCAAAGGTTATTGTCTTGTGCAGAACTACTCTTGCTTCATCGTCTTTTTCCGACAACAGAACAAAACTACCGCGAACTTTTTTGGCAAATTTCCTGGCAAATTCAATACCGCTGCCCGATACCGCAAAATCAAAATCGCATGGTGTCTTATTCAAAAGCAAATCACGAATCGCTCCGCCGACTAGATATATTTTTCTTGTGCTGTCAATACTTAGTACTGGTTCGATTGCGGTTTTGTAAAGCTCTTTTGATAAGAATTCTTTATCGGAAATATGTTTAGTTTTAATCATATCTATAATTAACAATCATAACAAAAGCATCGGAAATGTCAAATTGGTAAAATTTACTGGGTTTTCTTATAGATGCCAAAATAAGGCGGTGTAATCTCCAGCACCTTCTGATTGGAAATCGGCAGAAAAATGAAACTTCCGGAACGTTGATAAATCTGCTGAAACCCGGCTCTGTTTATTGCCAAGTTCAAATTATTTATCGAAGGAATATAGACGTGTGTATCGTCTTTGTAAAATCGGTCGAGTAAAAATTTGCTCAACTTATTAGAAGCGGTCGGCAGGTGAATAAATAGAAGCCCGCCTTTTTTTAACACTGAATTTATCTTTTGTAATATCTCTTCAGGATTTGCCAGGTGTTCAATCACATTTATTGCGATGATTCCATCAAACTGAACTGAAAAAGAATCGCACGCCTCAAGTGATGCGGTCAAAAATGAAGTTGCCCGCGACCTCTTTTTTGCCTCGGTAATCGCGTGGGCAGAAATATCCATGCCATAAGTCTCGTAGTCATTTTCTATCTGGGTGATGCATCGGCCGGTTCCGCACCCAATTTCTAAAATTCGTTTGCCTTCTCGCCTCGGGGCGGAGCCACGGTTCGGTATTAATTTCTTGACAAAATGTATTATTACTCGGTCGCGTAAATAAGAAAACGGATAATACCCTTTTTCGATATGCTCAAAATATTCGGACGAATAATTATTTTCGTTCAATGAGTTCCTGATAATATCCCTCAATTTCTGCGACAATTTTATCCCACGAATATTTTTCCGCGGATACCCGACTGTTTTTCATTAAAGAATTGCGTAATTCGTCGTTTTTTATTATATCAGTAACCTTGTCAGCTAAATCGTCTGAAGAACCGGGTATAAAAAATATGCCGGTTTTCTCGTTTTCGATTACCTCGCGGTAGCCATTGATATCTGAAGCGACAACCACACGACCGCTTGCCATCGCTTCCAATAATACGATGCCCTGCGCTTCGCCGCCTAAGGCAGGCGCAATATACACATCCGCACTCGCATAATAACCAGGCAAATCCTCTCTTTTCACATAGCCAAGAAAATAACAGCTCTCTTTTAACTGAAGATTACAAGCAAGCTGACAAGCTTCTTTTTCTAATGGACCGCCGCCGACAATATAGAGTTTTGTATTCGGTATTTTATCGTGTATTTTCTTAAATGCATTGATCGCTACCAAAACTCCTTTTCGTTTATCTAATCGTCCCAAATAAAGAATTCTAAAAATATTGTTTTCTTTTTTAATCAATGGTTGAACATTTGTTGAAAACCGTTCGCAGTCAACCCCATTTGGAATCACACGGTATTTACCCGGGGAAAATGGTTCTGCCCAAACCTGAGCAATGTTCGTAACCGCGATTTTGCCATTAATTTTATCCGCATATTTCTTAAATATTTTAGAAATCGTTTTAACCATCGGGATGTTTTTAAATCCGACCGTATGAAAAGTCACACAATTTATAGTTTTAGAATATTTGAGTGCCCAGAACCCAATTTCCGGGGGATAGCAACCATGCATGTGAATTATATCAAATGTTTGATGCCCCAGAAATTGCTTGGTGCGATATGGAATATCAAAGCCAAATGGAAAAGTTGCGGCAGATTTGTTAAGCGGAATTAAAACCGCCCTGCCAAATCTTGTGATATCCAAATCTTCGTGTTCGCTGCTTTCCCATTTGGACGGGTAATTTGTGGTCAGGATTTTTACGCAATGGCCTCTTTTAATAAGGCCTTTGGCTAAATAATAAACATGTTCGGATATACCAGACGGATAGGGCCAGAAAGCTGAACTAACTAATAGAATTCGCATTAAATTTTTGTATAATAATACCGCTCTAAGATGAAATGTCAATAAAAACCCGCCCGGACGCGAAGCGTAGATGGAGTTCGCCCGTAGCGAACGACATCCAATAATAGAAACAGGTAAAAATTTTTAGAAATAGGTGAAAGTAACTCGACTCAAAGATGCGAACTATAAATAGACATTTTTTAGAACCGATTTTTCACCTAACATTCTATATTCCATATCGTTAGTTCAAATTTCCCTTAACAAGGGGGTATAGTCCCATCCTCTTAGTGGGACTTTTAGTAATTCATTGTGAAGTACTTTAAGTTTGTATTCAAGTACGATTTCTAATATTGGTCTTATCCCAGTTCTTAATTCGGTATATAAATGGTTAATTAATACGATTGCTAAACCGATTACTAACACGATTTCTATCACGGAATATATGATGGGGTCTATCAGGAGATTAAAGACCGCATTTGTCACGCCATTATTTAGAACGTAACCCGGTCCACAGGAAAAAATTAATATTAATTTAATATTTTCTAAAAACCCTGCATGATTTTCATCGCTTGACTTATACGCCTTGACAATCCAATATTTTTGAAGTATAGTAGGTTAGCTCATCCTATAGAATGAAAAGAATGAGAAAAATAGTATTTTCAATAGTTATCAGTTTGTTTGTTTTGGGTTGTGGCACGAAAAAGAGCAGTGCGACAGAACCAAAGACCACAACCGAAACTAACCTGTCCGCATTACTATCCGAGTCGATACCTCCAATTACTGATACAGCTAAGATTAAACGATTTGTGATGCTGGTTGCGCCGAGAGCGTTTCGTGACGAAGAGTTAAAGATTCCCTATGAATTGTTAACAAAAATTGGGCATAAAATAACCGTTGCTTCGCGTGATACGGTTATTGCTATTGGAGTTTTAGGTTTGGCGGTAAAACCCCAGATTACGGTAAAGGATATTGATACATTAAAGTATGATGGTTTGATATTGATTGGCGGAACCGGAGCTGCAATTTACTGGGACGACTCGGTTGTGCATCAGTTTGCCCGGTACTTTGCCCGCACTCCCAATAAAATTGTCGCGGCAATCTGCCTTGCCCCAGTAACATTAGCTCGCGCCGGTGTGCTTGCCGGGAAAAAGGCAACCGTGTTTGAAGATAAATCGACCATTGCCGACTTGAAAAAAGGCGGCGCGCAGTATGAAAAGACTGATGTTGTTATCAGCGGGAATATAATTACCGCCTCTGGACCGCAAGCCGCAGAAAAGTTTGCCAAAGCTATTGCCCTGAGTGTAAGGTAGAAACAAAACTACTTAATAATGAGGTTAGTGCTGCAGAGAGTTAAGAACGCTTGTGTTATTATTGACAACAAAGAAGTTGCAAAAATTAATCAGGGGTTGCTCTGTTTGCTCGGCATACATAAGGCGGACAATGAAATTAAATGCAGTGAGCTGGTAAAGAAAGTGAGTAATTTGAGAATCTTTGAAGATGCTAATCGCAAGATGAACCTTTCAGTATCGCAAATTCAGGGTGAGCTGCTGGTCGTCTCCCAATTCACTCTGTATGCTGACTGTTCGGCTGGAAACCGGCCCTCTTTTACTGAAGCAATGGAGCCAAATCAGGCTCAGGTTCTATACGAAAGATTTATCAGCGAATTACGATATGCGGGCTGTAAAACCCAAACCGGTGTTTTTGGCGCCAAGATGAATGTGCAATTGAATAATGATGGACCGGTAACAATTATTTTAGAAGCATAGGAGGAGAATAAATGATAAGAAGCATGACTGGCACGGGTCGCGCCGAGGCTATTCTAAAACCGCACAAAGCCAAGCTGATTGTTGAAATTCGGTCAAGCAATCATAAGTTTTTTGAATTAAGCCTGAAACTGCCGACCGTGCTTGCCGGTTATGAAAGCAGTATCCGGGAGGCGATCAGTCGCAAGATTTATCGCGGTTCACTTCAGCTGGCAATTATTATTCAGGGGGCTAATGGCGATAAGACATCAAACCAGAACGAGCACAGTTATACGCGGACTTTTACATTAGATTATGACCTGTTAGCTAATTTGCTCGACTTAAGCAAAACCCTGAAAGAAGATTACAAAATCAGCGGCGATATAAACATTAATACGATACTATCTTTCCCGGGCATGGTTGTTCCGGCAAAAACTTTAGAGCAGAATAAAAATAAAGATTTATGGCAGCATGTCCATAAGACCACGATTAAAGCGCTGACTTCGTTAAATAAGATGAAGTGCGAAGAAGGCGCCTTTTTATACCGGGATTTTGTCCGGCGCATCACAACCATTATGCAATCGCTTAAGAATATCGAAAAACGCAGTAAAATTATGAGGCAAGAACTGAAAGAAAGGATAATTCCCAATACCGAACAGGGTGCGCAATTAGAATTATTAAGCGCTTCGCGGGCAATCGCTGAAGAACTGGTCAGATTGTCCAGCCACACACGCGCATTTTTACGCACAATCCGTACTAAAAATATTCAAAGCGTCGGTCGAAAACTAGAGTTCATTCTATCTGAAATGCTCAGGGAAACCGAAACGATTCTTGCTAAAGGTCGCGACACCTCAATCAGCCGGGACGGCATCGCGATTAAAGAAGAAGTTGATGCACTGCGCGAACAGGTAAGGAATGTGGAATGAAGATAGATATTAAAAGCTATCGAACGCCGACTATTTTCGTGCTAGCTTCACCGTCAGCTGCCGGCAAAACAACTCTGTGTTACGCAGCAATCAAGCGTGATAAAAATGTCTGGTATTCGGTTTCCGCAACAACACGCAAGATACGACCCTACGAAAAAAACGGCCGCGAGTACCATTTTCTCACTAATCAGCAATTTGATAAGTGGATAAAACAGGGCGAACTTCTGGAGCGGACAAAAATTTACGATGCGGAATACGGCACTCCCAAAACTCCGATACTGAAAAAACTGAAGAGAGGCAAGGATGTAATTCTTGACTTAGATTTAAACGGGATTAAATCCCTGAGGCGGTTTTATAATCACACGGTCGGGATTTACATAATCCCGCCGTCGATGCACGAATTGTGGTCGAGATTAAGGAACCGCAGGAAAAGCAGCTCGGACAAACTGCAAGAGCGGTTTTCCGAAGCCGCCAAAGAAATGAATGCGGTCTTTAAAAATATCAGGACCAACCCAAAACCGTTTATTGATTATGTAATAGTGAACAACGACCTTAACCAGGCAATTGATGATTTAATGGCGATAATCCATGCCGAACGGTTAAGAATTGTAAAATAGATTGGAAAAAAATGAATATTAAACAATCAGATAATTGTTGCGATAATAATCTTGTAATCTTCCAATCTTATAACCTTATTATTGTAGAGGAAGGAGTGATATGAAGTTTATAGATTTAGATGATATTTATAAAAAGTATCCCAATAAATATGCCGCACTTGTGCTTGCGGGTAAAGAAGTACGCAAAATAATCGATGCAAATAGACCGCCCGCGCGGCCTAGAGATGAAGAAATGGTAGCGGCAACTGCCGCACCTGAAGTATCGATTCCTGAACCGCAGGCCCCCAAAAAACGCGGGCGCAAACCAAAGAAACAAGTAACCGAAACCGCGGCCGAAATAAAACCGGTTCTGCCCAAGCTAGAACCCGAAGAAGAATTATTTACCGCACAAATCAAAGACCTGCCCAAAGGTCGTGGTGTAGTAGTGGAAAAGACCGAAGCGAATCCGTACATTGCCGGGCTAAAGAAAATACTTGAATAAATAAGACATAATGAAACGCATCACATGGAGCCTGTATGAAACAGAATAATACTGATGCATCGGTTCATGCCGAACGCACCCCACCCCAGGCAATCGAAGCCGAGCAGGCAGTACTTGGCGCGATGCTTTTAGATGAAGAAGCAGTTGTCCATGCTTTAGAGCTTCTTGACGAGAGCTGTTTTTACCTGTCACAGCATCGTAAAATATTTCAAGCGGTGTCAAATCTTTTTGAACGGAATACCGCAATTGATATCCTTACCGCAGCTGAAGAACTCAATCGGTTAAAAGAGCTGGAAAATGTCGGCGGCCGCGAACACCTGTCCAAGTTGGTTGATATGGTAATGACCACTGCTAACATTGAAGAACACTGTAAGCTTGTCCTGGAAAAAGCGGTTCAGCGCAAGCTGATTCAGACGGCAACTCAAATTGTGTCGGAAAGCATCTCGTCAACCCAAACCACCGATGAACTCTTAGACCGCGCCGAGCATCTCATATTTGAGATTAAAGAAAAGAAGCTGCGGCGTGGACTGGTTGCAATGAAAGATATGTTTAAACCCCTGGTCAAAAAAATTGAAGACCGTTTTGTGAACCGCGGGCGGCTTGTGACCGGACTTGAAACCGGATATATCAAGCTTGATGAACTGACCAGCGGATTTCAACCCGGTGATTTAATTATCGTTGCCGGTCGGCCGGCAATGGGTAAAACCGCTCTTGCATTAAACATTGCCGTCAACGTAGCAAAAAAACATGAAAAGCCGGTGGCGGTCTTTTCTTTAGAAATGACCACTGAAACTCTTTTAGAGCGTGTCATCTGTGCCGAAGCCGGCATACCTTTTCAGGCAATTCGTAAAGGACAATTGTCTAAGGCGCAGTGGAATAAATTAACTAATGTTGCCGGTTATTTAGAGCACCTGCCTCTCTACATTGACGATTCGGCATCAGCGCGAGTTTTAGAAATCAAAGCCAAGGCACGTCGGCTTAAAGCCGAATCCGACCTGGCAATGGTTATGGTTGATTATATTCAATTATGTGAACCAACTACAACATCCTCGCAGAAAAACCGACAGCAGGAAATCTCGGATATTTCCCGAGCATTAAAAGCATTGGCCAAGGAACTGAATGTGCCGGTTATGGCATTATCTCAGCTCTCACGATTGCCCGAACACCGCGAGGGTAAGCGTCCGCAGCTAGCCGACCTGAGAGAATCGGGTGCAATTGAACAGGACGCCGATATGGTTTTGCTTTTATATCGGGCTGATGCATATTCAGAGCTGAGAAAACCCGAGAACGAAGGTATTGCCGAGCTCAATATTGCCAAGCAGCGTAATGGTCCGACCGATACCTTCAACCTCACCTTCCGTAAAGAAGTGATGAAATTTGAGAACTCGATTGGTGAAATTGCCCAAGAGATTACCGTAGATGAAATGTAATTACTAAATATGGAAAAAGATAAATGAGCTTTGTTTCCGATAAAAAGAATTTAGCAGAGCAACAATGAAACAGACCAAGCGGAGCTTATTTGTCTGTCAGAATTGTGGTCAGGAGAACGCCAAGTGGCTTGGTCGCTGTCCGTCTTGTAACAGCTGGAATAGTTTTGTCGAAGAAATCCGAACCAAGACCAAAGAATCCAAACGCAGTTCGAGTATCGCAACCCAGCCGGTTCTTTTGTCAAAGGTTCCCTTAATTGATAAACTGCGCCAGCCAACCAGGATTAAAGAACTGGACCAGGTTTTAGGCGGCGGAATTGTGCCTGGTTCAATAATATTAATTGGCGGTGAGCCGGGCATCGGTAAATCAACCCTGACTATGCAGATTGCTAACAATATCACCGAAGAGAAAGATAAAAGTGTTCTGTATGTTTCGGGTGAAGAATCAATCGAGCAGATAAAGCTTCGCTCTGAGCGGTTAGCGGTTAAAAATGAGAACATTTATCTTTTGGCCGAAAACGAGCTGGAAAATATCTTAGCTCAGATTGATGCGATTAAACCAAGTCTGGTTATTATCGATTCGATTCAGGCAATCTACAGCGATAATTTATCATCCAGTCCGGGTAGTGTTGGACAGGTACGCGAATGCACGGCTGAAATTCTCAGACGAATAAAGCGTGAACAGGATGTAAGGCCGTCGGTGATTATTATTGGTCATATAACCAAGTTCGGCGCGATTGCCGGACCAAAAACTTTAGAACATATTGTTGATGTTGTCTTGTATTTTGAAGGTGACAAATTTCAGCAATATCGAGTATTAAGAGCAACCAAAAATCGATTTGGTTCAACCCAGGAAATTGGCATTTTCGAGATGTCGGACAGCGGTTTGGTTGGCGTGGATAGTCCGTCCTTATTATTTATATCTCACGCGCGGGCAAAAACAACCACCAAAACTGTTGGTTCGGTTGTTATCCCGACTATTGAAGGTACCCGACCGATATTATTAGAAGTTCAGGCATTGGCTGCACCCAGCTATTTTAACTATCCGCAAAGGGTAACCACTGGTTTGGATATCCGTAGGCTGGCAATGCTCTTATGCGTATTGGAGCGGCATTGCGGAATGAATATTGGTAATCACGACATCTTTCTCAATACCAGCGGCGGTTTGAAAATAACTGAACCGGGTGGCGATTTGGGTGTTGCCTGTGCGATTGCTTCAACCTATCGCAACAAGCCAATCGCATCCGGCATTGCAATTGTTGGTGAAGTCTCGCTGTCCGGCGAGATAAGACCGGTGGTTCAGATGAAAAACCGTATTAACGAGTGTGCCAAAATGGGTTTTAACCAAATCATCGGACCCGATTATACAATGAAAAAAGAGATTAAAGGTAAAGCCAACATTAAAACGATTGGCATAACCACTGTATCCGAGGCATTAGAAGTGCTCGGAATAAGATAAAATGAATAGTTTAACCGCAGAGAACGCAAAGGGCACAGAGAAAAGAAGTCTATTTACTCTGATTTCTCTGAATTCTCTGGGGTTAAAGAATAGTTAAGGAGAAAGGTATGTTATTTAGAAGAAAAGTTAAAACTTATATTTTAAATGAGCAGATTCTAGGCGAGGGACGGGTGATTCCTTTAATTGAAAAAGGACTTTTTGTCGGTAAGTATATAATGGTTCCGCGACCGATTTTTGAAGTAAATCCACCCAATATGCCAAATGATGAAACTTACACCAATCGAATAAATGAGAATATCGAGCGGGTTAAAAAAGTTGCCAAAAAGAATGCAGCTGTCATAAAAAAGCAGTTAAGCAAAACCGATTTCTTGAACCTTGCCAAAAAATACAGCGCAACAATCATTGTTCCCAATGATGAAAAGAAAAATGAATTATTGACGCACGTCTCGCAATCAAGCATAAAATCAATCCAGATTCTTGCTTTGAGCGAACTCTATGATATCTTAAAACCCGATTACCTGCCCGGCTCAGAATTAAAAGTTTCGGTCACTAAAAAGGGCAAAGAGTATGACGAAGGAATTGGCTATTTGGACGGCGGAATTAAAGTTGTTGTCGCCGGCGGCGCCAGGGCTCTGGGCAAAGAATTGGAAGTGGTTGTTCAGGGCTCAATTGAAACCAATGTCGGCAAACTCATCTTCGCTAAACCAAAATATATAGAAGTACGATAAAAATTATTAATTATTGAGGACACTGGAAAAACACAATTCGGTGTCCTCTCGCTTTTCCGAACCGATTGCTTTATTTCCCAAAATATATCCTCTTATATAGGTTGTTATACTCCATGTTATAATCTGTGCTATATTTCGTTCTGTATTTCCCTTGATAAATCCAATTATATATTCTGCAAAATAACCGAGAATATGAACAATTATGAACCAAATTTAGTGTCGAACTATATTCTTAACAGTATCACAACCTCTCAACCTTGAACACCTTTGTCCTGTATTTTCTACTATATAGAGGGGATTATACCATCTTGTTGATAATATTTGGTTGTTAGTAAATGGATACTAGTGGGTTAGAGAAAAAGCCGCCTTGTTTTTAATGTGCGTTACAGTTCACATTTTGGAAATAAATTGCTCTCACCTATTTCTACTAAATTCTATCAGTTTCTTTGTTTTTTCGTGCTTTCGCGGTTATTTTTTCCTTCTGCGTATTCAGTCCATTGTTCGGCAAATTCGTCGCGACGTGGTTTATAAATCGTCTCGTGGAAATATCGCATCGACATTAAAACATTTTTATCATACCCTTTGCAAATCTTTATTGCTTCATCCAATGCTTTCTTGAATGCCTTACCAAACCTTGATGCGATTTGCTTCTTGAAATTTTCTGGTGTTTGGACTTGTTCGCCAATGGTAAAAAACTTTTTACCATCAAGTTCAACTGAATAGCCCATCTCATCACCGAGATGATAAATACCGAAAGTCTTTTGAATCTTAGCGATTTCCTTTTCGTCTAATTCAAGCTTAAACTTTGGTGGTTTTAATGGACCTGGTTTTGGTTTAAAACCCCTCTTTGCAGCGGCATAGAATATTACCCGATTAAGTCCCCAGCTTTTAGCCGTATCAATCGGCTCGCCCAAAACATAAGCCCGCGCTGCCTGCAAAGTTGCCATTACCTGAAATCTACCTGCAGACATTTTATCTCCTTATTAACCACGGATGCACACAGATATACACAGAAAAATCTTCTTCTCTTTTTCGTGCTTTCGTAGTAATCTGTTAACGCCATTTAATCTTTCTCCAATCCATTGTTGCCAATGGCGCATCTTTGCCAACGCTGTATTTAGAATCTAAATTCTTTAACACAATCCCTTCGTGTTCTTGTTTATCTTGAAGTTCTAATTGACCATCATGTTTTGTGTATTTAACAATCCGCATCGGCGATTTTAAACGCAACCGCGCGAGAATTGTTTTTCTCTGTTTTAAAGTTAAATCCCCAATAAAGATATTATTGTAATATATAACATCAAATACATATATTATCGGTTTTACTTTTGGTTTCTTGGCAAACAATGATGTGATAAATCTTCTCCCACCCGAAGAAAAAAGTTCGCAATCTAATAATGTCCCGTTTGGCAAATCTCTTATTGCATTCTGGATAAAGCGAAGAATTGCAGACCACAGCGGTTTTTTTTCTAACCTTCTGCCCCAACATTCAATTCTACCGTCTGGGAATTTAATTATCTGCATCCGCCAGCCATCGATTTTGGGCTCGATTATCCACTCCCCTTTCAGCTTCTCGCCAAAATACGGAATCGGCTGCATCAACCAGACCGGGCCAGTTATTTCATTCCCCATGTCTTAATTATTGTTTAGATACTACTATAATGATAAACCGCTTATTGTAATTTTCCGTTCTTCCGGTTTTACTACTTCCAGTTCAACTTTGATTAAATTCTCAGGCAAATCCCCTTCTGCTTTTTCTGCCCACTCGATTAAGCACACACCATCACCATAAAGATAATCATCCAAGCCGATACTTAATATTTCTTCGGTATTTTTTATACGGTATAAATCGATATGATAAATCGGGTATCGTCCTTTGTATTCATTTATCATTATAAATGATGGGCTTTTAACCAAATTTTCCTCATTAACCCCAAGACCAATCGCAATCCCTTTAATCATCGTTGTCTTCCCGCTTCCCAATTCACCATAAAACCCAATGACATCAATAGGTTTAAGAACCTCGCCGATTTTTTTGCCTAAAGCAATAGTTTCTTCGGAAGATTTTGTGAAATACTCCATGTAAAAATTGGCGATTAGGGGCTGGGATTTAGTAAGACACTAATCCCTAACCCCTAATTTCTAATAACTTTTTACATCATTTCCACACTCAATGCAACTGCTTCGCCACCGCCCAAACATATTGCAGCAAGACCCTTTTTCAAACCACGGTCTTTGAGTGCGTGTATTAATGTAATTACAATTCTCGCGCCCGACGCACCGATTGGGTGACCAAGCGCTACTGCTCCGCCATTGACATTGACTTTCTTGGTGTCCATTCCAAGTTCTCTAGCGCCAGCCAGAACCTGTGAGCTAAATGCTTCGTTAACTTCGATTAGGTCAAAATAGTTAATATCAACATTGAGCTGTTTCATCACGCGCTGAACTGCTTTAACCGGGGCATAGAATAACATCTTTGGCTCGACGCTGCCCGTCGCATAAGCGGTAATTTTTGCGATCGGCTTTACGCCTTTCTTATCAGCTGCTTCCTTAGACATTATAACCAAAGCAGCAGCAGCATCATTAATGCTTGACGCATTACCGGCGGTGATTGTGCCGTTCTCTTTCTTAAACGCCGGACGCAGCTTGGCAAGCGATTCCATTGTCGTATCCGCGCGTGGACCTTCATCAGTGTCGATTATAATCGGATTACCTTTTCTCTGGGGAATTTCAACTGGTACGATTTCTGCCTTGAACTTACCCGCTTTAATCGCTTCAATCGATTTGCGATGACTGCCCACTGCCCATTCGTCTTGCATCTCGCGAGTAATACCCGAACGCTCAGCTGTGAATTCACCCAAAATACCCATGTGTACATTCTCAAAAACGCACCATAGTCCGTCATAAATCATACCGTCGACCAGCTTTGCGTCACCCATTTTGTTGCCATTACGAAGTGAGTGCAGATAATATGGAACATTGGACATTGACTCCTGTCCGCCAGCAACCATAATTTCAGCATCACCGGCTTTAATCTGTTGCGCTGCCAAAACTACTGCAATCATACCCGAACCGCACACCTTATTAACGGTTAACGCAGGTATTTCCGGTGATAAGCCGCTTTTGATTCCTGCTTGACGGGCTGGCGCCTGCCCTACTCCGGCCGGACAAACATGTCCCATTATTATACCATGTACATCATTTGGGGAAACACCTGAACGCTTGACTGCTTCTTTTATTGCGATACCGCCTAAATCAGAAGCGGACCGAGTCGATAAGCCGCCTAAAAATCTGCCAATCGGTGTTCTTGCCCCCGAAGCGATTACTATTTCTTTTGTATTTGCCATTATTTAACTCCTTCCATCTATATAAATTTATTTCATCCAACTTGCTTTTCTTTTTTCTAAAAATGCGGTCATTCCGTCTTTTGGTTCGCCGGTACTAAAACATAATGCGAAAGTTTCGATTTCCAGTTCTTTGGCTGTCTCTAAATTAGAATCCAAGCCGTGATTAATTACGGTTTTTGTCATTCGGATTGCCAGCGGTCCCTTGTTCAGAATTTTCTTTGCCATTTCCTTTGCCGCATCAATTAATTTATCGGCTGGTACAACTTTATTTGCCAGACCGATACGCAATGCTTCCTGGGCATCAATCATATCACCGGTATAAATTAACTCTTTGGCGATGCCCGCACCGCAAAGTCTTGCCAATCTTTGTGTGCCGCCAAAACCCGGAATAATACCAAGGTTTACCTCGGGCTGCCCTATTTTTGCATTGTCTGATAGTATTCTTATATCACATGCTAATGCTATTTCACACCCGCCGCCCAATGCAAAACCATTAATCGCTGCGATAACTGGTTTATCAATATTCTCGAGCTTGCTCAGTACTCGGTGTCCGTTCTGGGCAAAGACCCGTGCTTCCATGCTCGAATATTTACTCATTTCTAAAATGTCGGCACCGGCAACAAATGCTTTTCCTTCGCCGCTTAGAATAATTACTCTTACATCTGGTTTTGTTGTAAGTTCGTCAAGAACTCGTTCTAACTCTAAAATTGTTTCGGTATTTAAAGCATTTAACACCTGTGGTCGGTTGAATTTTACAATTGCAATATCTCCATCAATTGTTACTAAAAGATTTTTATTATCCATTAATCCTCCACAAACGCCTTTATCAGTCATTAGAAAATTATAGTGAATTATACTGTGTAGTCAACCCCGTACCTTTTGTCTCGTTCTGATATATCCTGTTAAACATTCACTGCCTTATTTTCATTCGCTTTGTTAGGGGGTGCGGGAACAAGAGTGAACGCATTGGAAAACCTTGACAATTATTGATTATACAATATTCTATTTTATGCGTGATATTCAAAACGAAAGTGACCCTCGTAATATCAACATTGATAAGGTGGGCATTAAGAACTTACGTTATCCAATACTGCTTTCAGATAAAGCACACAAACAACAGCATACAATTGCCCAGATTAACATGTATGTCAACCTGCCTCATAATTTTCGCGGCACTCATATGAGTCGATTTGTCGAAATCTTGAGTCGGTTTCATCGGGAGATTGCAATTCATAATATCGGAACGATTCTTAAAACGATGAAGCAGGAATTAAATGCGGAATCCGCTCATATTGAAATGGAATTTCCTTATTTTATCGAGAAAAAAGCTCCGGTAACTGGTGCGGTTGGATTGATGGAATACCGGTGTAATTTTGTCGGTAATCTTACCGACAAAACTAGGCTGGTATTAGGTGTTGCCGTTCCGATTACAACGCTTTGTCCTTGTTCAAAAGATATGGCAAAAAAAAGTGCCCATAACCAGCGTGGCAAAATAAGAACGCAAGTAAGATTTAAAGGGTTTTTTTGGATTGAAGATTTAATTGAACTTGTTGAAAACTGTGCTTCAAGCCCGATCTATTCTTTACTTAAACGGGAGGATGAAAAATATGTTACCGAACATGCCTATGAAAATCCGGTTTTTGTTGAAGATGTTGTCCGCAATGTCGCACAGAAATTAGATACTTATTCAGATATTACGTGGTATAAAGTAGAAGTTGAAAGTTATGAGTCAATACATAACCATGATGCCTATGCGGCATTAGAAAAGAAAGTAATTTAATAATATGGAGGTAAAGTGAAAAAATTTACTGTCTTATTAGTTCTCTCAATATCAATCTTGTTTATTGCCTGCCCAACCAAAACAACCGTCCAGACCGCTAAGCAGTTAGACATAACTAAACCAGATGGCTTGTATCGGGAGGGGCAGAATTATTTAAAGCAAAAGAATTACGATTTTGCGTTGCGCGATTTTACAACACTGATCGAAGATTTTTCCGAAGATACGCTCGCCGATGATGCCCAGTTTATGATTGCCGAGATATTGAGTAATCCCAAAAATCCAAATGTGGATTTACAATCTGCGGTCGACGAATATCAAAATTTAATCGACAATTATCCGGACAGCCAATACATTGATAAGGCAAATAAGAAAATTGAACAACTGGAAAAGAAACTTGACGGATCAAAATAATCTGTTTCATGAAAATATTAATAGTCAATAGTTATCGGGTTGATATAGAGCAGAAAATTAATTCCTTTATCGAAACGGTACAGAAATTTGGCTCTTTTAATGTTGTCAATGATGTCGAACTTTTTAGTCATGTTCGTTTTATTGATTATGATGCAATTGTCCTTTCCGGTTCAGCTGATTTAATTACGAGGGGGACTTATTCTAAAACTTATATTGAGTTTTTAAAGTACAACACAATTCCCTGTTTGGGTATTTGCTACGGTCACCAGATGCTTGCCAAAGCATTCGGCGGGGAAATTTTCTCTGGTTTAAACCAAATCGGACGCAATGAAACAGTACGCATTATTAAAAACAATCGTTTATTTAAAGATTTGCCGCCCGAGATAACAGTTGTCGAAAGCCACGTCGAACATGTATCGCATCTTGGATTGTCTAGTGCCGGCTTTGAGGTTCTGGCAAACTCGCCTTCGTGTGAAGTTGAGGCGATTAAACATATTGAACATTGCTTTTATGGTGTTCAATTTCATCCCGAACGGTCTGGGATAATTGGAGAAACAATTTTTAGAAACTTTTTTGATATCGCGTGGGATAAAAAAAGGTGCGGTAAAAACTCTACAAGGCTATAAAATAAAGCAGGATATAATAAAAAATTGGCACCGTAAAAAGAAGGCTGTCAACCCGGTCTAAAAAACCTCCGTGCCCAGGTAAAATTCCTGAACTGTCTTTTATCCCGACCGCCCGTTTAAATCCCGATTCAACTAAATCACCGATTTGAGCCGCAACACTTAATATTAAGCCGATAATGACCGCAACAAAAGCGGTCATGTGCGGTAATATTGCGCGGAGGTAAATCGCCGAGAACAGAACACTAACGATAATGCTGCCGATAAAACCTTCAATTGTTTTATTCGGACTAATTTTTGTCGCTAATTTATGTCGGCCAATCCATGAACCAACTCCGTATGCTGCCGTGTCATTAAGCCAGGTAAACAATACCGGGAAAAGTACAATAAAAGACGATAATCCGTGCGCTCTCGCCCATATTTTTAAAAAAAGCAGGTGAGATGGCAAAACCCCTAAGTAAAAAATCGCGAACAAACTGAACGGCACAACTAGGTAATATTGTTCCTGCTTATATAACGAATAGGTAAATACAATAAACAGTAATCCCACGTATATTAATCGCGAACCGCCAAAATAAAATATTGTCGGAATTGCCAGGTTTAGTAAAATAATAAGAAATCGGTTTATATATATTTGTTTTAAGGATAGAATGTGTAGAAATTCGATCGTTGCCAATGAAATCCAGATAAGACTGATGATATAAAGTAATATCGGGTGAATAAATAAGGCGGTGACGACCAGTGTCCCTAAAATCAGTGCAACAATTATCCGCTTTAGTAAATTACTCAATTTCTAATACCCGTCCAAACCGACGTTTACGTTTTGAATAATCTTCGATTGCAGTAAATAATTCTTGCTTGTCGAAATCGGGCCACAGCACATCGGTAAAATAGAATTCGGTGTAAGCGCTTTGCCACAAAAGGTAATTTGAAATGCGTTTCTCCCCGGCGGTGCGAATCATCAAATCTGGGTCGGGAATCGTCGGGTCATAAAGATACTTGTTAAACTCTTCTGAAGTTATTTCATCAAGGTTTCTTTTTGCTCTACCAATCTTTTTTATTGCGTCAATTATCTCGTTCCGACCACCATAACTTAACGACAGAATTAAAACTAACCCCGTATTATCTTTTGTTTTATCAATCATGTAATTCAGGTTATCTCTTACTTTGACTGGTAGTCGCTCAATTTGGCCAATCGCGCGAACTCTGACATTATTTTTGTTAAGCTCTGGCTCTTCTTTGATTAATAATTCCTCTAAAAGCTTCATTAATTGTTTAACTTCATTTTCCGGTCGTTGCCAGTTCTCCGAGGAAAAAACATACAAGGTCAGATATTTAATGCCAAATTCCGCGCTGGCGCGAACAATATTGCGGACCGAATCAACTCCTTTTTTGTGTCCGAAAACCCTCGGCAGTCCGCGTTTTCTCGCCCAGCGACCATTGCCATCCATAATGATTGCGACATGGACAGGAATATTTTCGGGAAGTTTTAATTCTTTATTTTTCAAGAATCTCTTTTTCTTTTTTTACAAAGAGATTATCGATAAGTTTGATATACTCGTCAGTAAACTCTTGCATCTTTTTGGTTGCGACTTCCGAATCGTCTTCAGTAATTTTCTTGTCCTTTTCCAGTTTCTTAACCTGTTCGTTTCCTTCGCGTCGGATATTACGAATCGCGACTTTGGTATCTTCGGCCAATTTATGACATAGTTTTACCAGTTCTTTTCTCCGGTCTTCGGTCAGCGCCGGAATCGGAATTCGAACCAGATTTGCCTCGACTTGTGGGTTTAGCCCAATCTCAGCTTTGTGAATTGCCTTCTCGATTTCGCCAAGCGCATTACGGTCCCATGGCTGAATTACTAGCATTCTTGATTCCGGTGCCGATATTGATGCAATCTGCTTTAGCGGAACTACGCTACCATAGTAATCAACCTTCACTTCATCTAAAATTGCCGGGTTTGCCCGTGCGGTTCGTATTTTTGATAATTCTAATGACAGCAAGTCGGTGGTCTTATGCATCTTATCTTTTATTTGTTTATATTTTTCTTCTAACATATAATACTCCCAATTTCTTTACCGGACAGAACTGCTTTCAGGTTCCCCTTCTTAAAAATATTAAACACAATGATTGGGATTTTACGCTCTTTTAATAAATGAAAGGCCTGCCGGTCCATGATTTTTAAATCCCTGTTTAATGTTTCTTTATAACTAATTTTTTTTATTAACTGCGCTGAGCGGAATCGATTCGGGTCTTGGGTATACACGCCATCAACATTAGTTGCTTTAAGAACCAAGTCTGCATTCAATTCGCAGGCGCGCAATGCGGTTGCTGTATCAGTCGTGAAATATGGCAAGCCGGTGCCGCCCGAGAAGATTACAATCCGTTTTTCCTTCAGATATTTTTCTGCTTTTTCAACACTGTACAGTTTTACTATACTTTTAATTTCAAGCGCACACAAATGCGCGGTTTTATGTTTTGGTTTTAGTATATGTTCTAAGATCAGACCGTTAATCGCAGTGCCAAGCATGCCGGCCCGGTCAGTAATCAATTTGTCGCTTATCGCCGCATCTCGTCCGCGGAAGAAATTACCCCCGCCAACAATAATCCCCAGTTCAAATTTCGAAGTATAACTAGCCGAAATTTCCGATGCAATCTTTTTTATGGTTTGTAAATCTGAAAGTGCTTCGCCGGTAAGTTTTAGAATACAGCGTTTAAACGCTATCTGCCTAATAACCTACTCCTTATGATGTGAATTTATTAAAATTAATCTTCGCCGAGTTTAAAACGGATAAAACGTTTTACTCGAATATTTTCGCCGTATTTAGCGATCTGCTCTTTAAGATAATCCCCGACTTTTTTATCTGGTGTTTTTACAAAAGGCTGTTCCAGTAGGCATATGTCGCTAAAGAATTTCTCCATCTTGCCCTGGACAATTTTCTCGATAACCGGTGCCGGTTTGCCCGACCCCGCTAACTGTTCTTCATAAATCTTCTTTTCTGCTTCAATCTTTTCCTTGGGCACGTCTTCGCGAGAAATTGCTGCTGGGTCAGTCGCGGCGATCTGCATTGCAATATCATGGACAAATCTGCGGAATTCTTGGTTTCGCGCGACAAAATCAGTTTCACTGTCAACTTCAATTAGAACACCCAACCGCTCACCGGGATGAATATAGGCATCAATTACACCTTGCGCGGTGGTGCGCTCGGCTTTTTTGGTTGCCGAAGCAATCCCTTTTTTCCTTAAAACATCAATCGCCTTTTCAATATCGCAGTTAGTTTCTTCCAACGCTTGTTTACAATCCAATACACCCGAATTGGTTCTGGCTCTTAATTTGGAAATTAATTCGGTTGATATTTTCATTGTTGTTCTGTTACCTCTTCGGTTTCGGTCTCGGCAAATCCCTTTCTGCCTTCTAGCACCGCATTAGCAATGATACCGGTAATCAGTTTTATTGACCTTAACGCATCGTCGTTTGACGGAATCGGAAAGTCAACTTTTTCCGGGTCGCCATTAGTATCAATCATTGCCACCACTGGTACTTTAGAGCGCTTGGCTTCAGCCAGCGGGGTAGCTTCTCTGACCACATCAACTAAATAAACGATGCCGGGCAATCGGTCCATCTCTTTTACTCCAGCAAAGACTTTAACCAGTTTTTTATATTCACGGTCTAAAAGCAGCATCTCTTTTTTTGTATGTTTATCTGTTTTGCCTTCACCCAAAATGCGTTCCAGTTCAACCATTCGCGCAATGCGGGTCGAAACAACTTCAAAATTAGTTAAAAGTCCACCCAGCCATCTCTCGTTAACAAAAAATGCACCACACCGCTTTGCTTCTTCTTCGATAATCGGTTTGGCTTGCGGCTTGGTTCCGACAAAAAGAATGTCCTGTCCCATTTCCGCAACTCGGCGAACTGCTTCGGCGCCCATTTTTATCCGGTCGAGTGTCTTTTCCAAATCAATAATAAAAATGTCGTTCTTTTTACCAAAGATAAATGGCTTCATTTTAGGATTCCAGCGGCGGGCACGATGACCAAAATGAACGCCAGCTTCAAGTAAGTCTTTTATCGTTAACGTTTGGTCCATTGGAAGCGTTTTCTCCTTTTTGCAAGACCATACTTCATCCGTTCTTTTTCTCTCGGGTCACGTTTTAATAGTCCTGCACCTTTTAAAGTCTTTCTTAATTCTTCATTCTTTGCAACGAGCGCCCGTGATGTTCCTAGGGCAATCGCGGCTGCCTGAGATGCAACGCCGCCGCCAATAACTTTACAGACAATATTATACTGTCCTTCAAGCCCAGTGGTCTTGAACGGCATCAGTACAACATCTACCAGGTCGTCGCGACCTAAGTATTCTTTGGCTTTTTGATTGTTAATTTTTACTTCGCCTTTACCAGGTGCCAACCACACTTTTGCAGACGCGGTTTTTCTTGAACCGGTGGCGAAAATACTATCTTTCATAACTGTCATAATTGTCCTTTTGGTACTGGTTTTTGTGCCTGTTGACGATGGGTCGGACCGGCATAAACCAATAACCGATTCATGCGTTTTGCCTGCATACGATTCTTCGGAAGCATCCGTCTTACTGCCATCTCAATAACCCGCTCTGGGTGTTTGGTAAGCATATCTTTGAAAATAGTCTGTCTTAAACCGCCCGGGAAACCGGTGTGATGATAATATATCTTACCGGTCATCTTTTTCCCGGTAACTTTAATTTTACTGGCATTGATTACAACCGCAAAGTCGCCAATATCTATGTGGGGTGTAAATATTGGCTTGTCTTTACCAATCAATATTCGGGCGATTTGAGTCGCAAATCGGCCTAAAGTCTTATTTTCGGCATCAAATAGATACCATTTTCTGTCTATTTCACTTAATTTCGCTACATAGCTTTTCATAATAATCAATATTTATACCCGATAAAAGGCGATTTGTCAAGAGTAGATTTTTATATGTTACAAGACATATATCTAAAGATTCGCCTCGGTATTGTTATTATTCGTTTAACATCTTGTAACTTAATACTTGACAAAGTTCGTGTCCGTATTACTATTTCTCACTGCTTTTATAAGGATGGTGTATGAAATACATCGTAGCAGTGACAATAATCATTGGCGTGGTGCTCGCCACGAACTTAAATGTCCAATCGTCCGGTTTAGCGCTCAGCATCAAACCAGGCATGCTTGTTAACGGAGTTCATTTCGGTTACAAAACTAATATGTTATTTGCCGGTGTCGGGTTAGAATTCGGCAGCGTATCTGTGAATTCAAAATACCGTGTAACCTAACCTATGGCGATACAACATATGAAAACAAATCTAAAACCAACGCGTCTGTGTTTCTGCCGCAAATCTGTGCTCGGGTCTATCTTGGTAATAATGCACAAGAAGAAACTGGTGTCCGTCCGTATATCTGGTTATCTGTTTTTTATTCAATCGCAACCGCCAAAGTCACCTATAATGATCAGCCAGAACTAGAGGCGGAAAAAGAAATCAAAGACTTACTTGGCGGGAACTGCGGTGGTTCATTGGCATTTGGCAGCGAATACTATTTCTCGCCCCACTTCTCAATCGGCGGTGAATTTGGTATCAGAACCTTGTTTAGCGGGACTAAAACCGAATATACGAGTACCAGTTATTCGTATACGGATGAAACAAATCTTGGTTTGGGTTTGACCTATACCGCTTTAGGTTTAAATTTCTACTTCTAACTTTATCGGTTTGGGGCTACTTTTTCGGTCAATAGTTAAATTTTCTATAAAAACTTAATCGCCTAAGGATTTTTTCTTCTAGCTTCAGCAACAATGTAGATATATCGCAAAAGTGTAGTTCCAGTATTTATAACGTTGTGTTCGGTTTGGGGCGGGTTATAAACCGCCACCCCTGTTTCAACCATGAACGGTTTCTGCCCTTTGATTTCTACCTTGCCTTTACCGTTTAGTATAATAATTAATTCCTCGAATTGCTTTGTGCTGTGTGTTCCGACCGATTTGCCGGGTTTCAGCGATACCAAACCAGAACACATTGAAACGCTTTCCGAGTGTCCTTTAAGAATTGAAAGGTGTCCGGATGTGCTCTTTTTAAAATTAACTGCTTTAACTTTTATTTTCTTTATCATTCTATTGCTTTCGTGGTAATTTGACTCTATCGATGCCAGGTCACGCGAAAATCTTTGGTTGCGTTATGAATCAGTTCTTGTGCTAAATCGCCATACGAAGCCTCTGGGTCTTCGGCGTCAAAGCTGAAATGACCGCCGCTCCAGAAACTGACATTGCCAACCGTCCGTTTTGAACGTGACGAACCGGTCCAGATTGTTGCGCCATCAACCGATTCCAGCATATGTGCAACCAGAGTTGCTTCAACTTCGGCTTCCGCGCCTATTCCTGAAAGCCCCGGTGCAATATTTATTTTCGGTCGGACACCAGAAATATTTAGTTCGCCGGTAATTATACTGTTAACATTATACTTTTGGGCAATTTCTTTAAATACCTCCGGGTTAAGCGTTATTCTATTGACCGCATTGAGTACATCCTCTTCTTTGCCAAGCTCGATTATCTTAATAAGTTTCTGGTCTTTGGTCATATCTTCAATAAACCTCTGTGTTATGTAGCGGTCTAACTTGCCTTCGGCATTACATGCAAAATTGATAATGCCAACCGGTTCATAAGCTGTTAAATCTATTGCCGGCGGCACCATGATTCTTGGTCCGCAGCCCAAAACTAATAATACAAGTGATATAGTAAATAATATCAGTAAATTCTTTCTATG
This sequence comes from Caldifarciminota bacterium, assembly GCA_903865935.1. Taxonomy (GTDB): domain Bacteria; phylum Hydrothermota; class Tepidihabitantia; order Tepidihabitantales; family CAIPLT01; genus CAIPLT01. The sequence continues at coordinate 20,331 of CAIPLT010000059.1, read as the reverse complement.
CATATTTTGCTCCTTTCTTTATTTGCCTAAGAATAATGAAGCTGAGTTAAAATGTCAATATATTATTTCTTTCTTTTCCCTTTATGAATTAATATATATTGTTTCGCCATTTTACCAATCTCCCTTGAGATATCCTCGGCAAGATGAATTCTCTTTATCGCTTCCTGTGGAACCTTTTTACTATGTGCAAGTGTTGCTTCGATAATTGCTAAATCTGCGTCTTTAATTAAAGATTTCAGGTCACCGTCTGTGCCGGTATCTCCGCTGATCGCAATGGTTTCATTCTTATAGCTTATTCGATAACCCAAGGCAGGCGGCTCACCAAGTATCATCTCTTTTCCATCGGGTCCTTTTACGCTTCCGCAGTGAACCATTTTATACGATTTAATTATCATCCCTCCAATTTGAAAAGTCTCATTCGGACTAATTTCTTTGGCTGTTATTCTGAACGGGGTTGATTTTCTGTAATGGTTGACAAATGTTTTTAATAGAAGTTTTGCTTCGTTGCATCCTTTTGGAAAAATAATCAGCAATTCTTCAGTTCTTCTTATCATTCTTAAATATCCAAGCAACGAATACAGCCATCCGATATGGTCAAAATGCCCGTGTGTAAAAACAATTCCTTTTAACTTACGCAAATCAAGCCTATTTGTCAGTAAATCCCGCAATGTCCCGTCCCCCGTATCAAACAGAATCGCGCCTGTCCTATTTTCTATCCAAATCTGCTGGGCGACACCAGGACTTGAGAATAAAATTTTGGCTGAAAGATTTTTTCCTTGCCATTTTTTCATAATCATACTAACTGATATTATCCGCGAATTTATTTATGTCAATATAATCCAAACTACTCTTGATTTATGAGACATACTTATTATAATTAGGCAACTTAAAACAGGCAGGAGTTATAATCATATCTAAGAAAAAATTACCGACCACCGGCAGAATCGGCAGATTTGCCCGTGCATTAGAAGCCGAAACCAATCGAAAACTTGTCAAAAAACCAATTGATAATCCTGATGTGTATCTCAAGTTTAATAATATTGAAAAGGCGGCGTGGTGGCTCAAGACTATGGAAAATCTAAAGAAATCGATTGGCAAAGATAAACTCGCAAAAGTTATGCACGCCTGCGGCAGTAAGTGCTGTGGCATAACCTCGCGCATGCGAGCAAAATTATACTGGTCCCAGTCAAAATCAATCAAAAAATTCATTCAAAATCTTAATAAGCATCATATCGGCGGCGGAAGGCCCAAGATTATTAACGAACACACCATAATCGGCGGTTACGACACCTGTTATTGCGGACAGGTAAAATATACCCAAAAACCTTTCCTAAGCGACAGTTATTGCCAATGCAGTACTGCCTGGTATAAACAACTCTTTGAAACCGCACTTGGAAAACCGGTAAAAGTTGAAATCAAGCAATCAATTATTCGAGGCGCCAAAACCTGCGAATTTGTGATTCACATTTAGAGAAATCAATGATCGCAAAGATTAGATGAGAAATTTCACTATAACCTTTTCCCATGTTTACATTTCATTTAATCTGTATTGGTTAATATTTTTTCTGGTCATTTTCGTTTGGATTGGCATGGAAGCCTGGCTTACCCTTCGGAAGAGAAGTACTACTGGTCGCGACAAGTCCTTGTGGCTAATTTGGACACTTAATTTAACCGCTGTTTTGATTGGAAATATTTTACGGACGTGGTCATTCGCCCATATACCATTAAGTTCTGATTTGTTGGCAGTGATTGGCACAATTATTATTGTAATCGGGCTATTATTCCGTATCTGGGCGATTCGCAAGCTTGGTAAATTCTTCGAGCCGGTGGTTGTAATCAAAAAAGGTCAGCCGATTATAAAAACCGGCCCTTATAAATATATCCGTCATCCTGCATATGCTGGCGGATATTTATCATTTATCGGTTGCGGGGTGGCATTGGGCAACTGGATTGGATTAATAATGATTATGATACTGGTCTTTATCGGATTTTATCAGAGAATCAAGCTTGAAGAAAAAATCCTGCTTCAAGGTTTTGGCACAGAATACCAAGCCTACATCAACGCCACCAAAAAACTCGTTCCGTTTATTTATTGATAATTGAGTAATTGTAATTTGATTGATAATTGATCATTGAAAGCTGTCCTAATTATTACTCCCATATTTTACTCTTTTTTATGTGTTTTTATAATCATTTATTAATTATGTCATTAGGAAATTGTTTTCTCTTCCACAAATAAACACCTTGCACGATTACCCAGGAAATCATGAAATAGACTGTGAATTTTTGAAATGCGGCGTTGTTTATAAACAAGAAGATATATAATAATGCTGCAATCGCCACAGGCACACCATAAAAAGCTAATATCTTATTATAAGTTTTGTTTAGAAATAACGCGGGCGTGTAAATAATTATTGCCAAGCCGAACAAAAGAAAGAACAGTCTGGTTGCCAGAATATGCGGTCCGAATTGAAGGTTTGCCGGGAAAATTGCTATCAGCGAAAGAAATGGTGACGAGGCAACGCCAAGAAAAGTTCCAATACCACTCAGAATTTTTTCTACTTTGGTCTGTGTAAAATTAGTCCGCAAGGCGAGCATAAAAGGAATATTCAGAACTGCGGTTAGTGTACAGGCGATTATAAAAATTATGCGCGAAGGTATACTTGGCAGATGATTATTGGATGAAACAGTGCATCCCAGCTGGCTGAAAAAATTCCCGAACAAAGAATATCCGCCAGGATAAACCGCCATTGCGATTGCGGTCAGAAGAATAAATTGAATTACACCGATTATTCCCAATAAATAGCCGATACGCTTCAAAGATGATTTTTGTGTATTCATTTCTTTTTTCCTTAATCTATTAACAGATTCGCCTTACCCGATGCTCAGCTCTAATACCATCATCAGGGCAAACCCAAAGATTGTGCACAAAGTAGCAAGGTCAGTATTACCGCCGCGTTGGGATTCTGGAATTAATTCCTCGACAATAACAAAGAGCATTGCGCCAGCCGAAAAACCCAAGGCATAAGGCAATAATCTTCGGGTCAAAACTATTGCTGCGGCACCAATGACTGCACCCACCGGTTCTACCAAGGCCGACATCGCTCCATAACCAAAACTCTTGGTTCGCGACACCCCTTCCCTGCGCAATGGAAATGCCACCGCCAAGCCTTCGGGAAAATCCTGTATTGCAACCCCAATTGCAAGCGTCACCGCGTGTGCCAGAGTTGTTGTGGAAAAACCGGCAGAAACTGCACCAAATGCAACTCCGATTGCCAACCCTTCAGGAATATTATGCAAAGTTATTGCCAGTACCAGCAGAATACTGCCCCGCAACGACGATTTTACACCTTCTGCTTCATTGATTGGAAATCCAGAATGGAGGTGTGGTAAAATTTTATCAATGTTCCAGAAGGAAAACCCGCCAACCAAGAAACCAATTAAAGCCGGTAAAACTCGACCATTAACCATCCTGACCGCTGGTTCGAGCAAAGACCAGAAACAGACCGCAAGCATAATTCCAGCGGCAAAACCCATCATCGCATCAAAAAGCTTACGGTTGAAATCGCGGGTTAAAAATACCGCGCTCGCGCCCAAAGCAGTCACTGCCCAAGCAACCGACGCTGCAATTACTGCTTGTATTATCGGACTTAAAGTGAGAAAAAAGGCAGGCATTTCACTCTAACAAAATAAGTTTTTTATTTTCATATTTCCCCTGTGAAAGTTAGCTCAATATTGCTTTACCGATTCTATTGACCCTTATTCCTTTCCACTGCCAGAACTTTATCACTTCAAGCATGTTCTGGCGCGGTCCGCCTAAGTCAATTGACATATAAATCACTAATGGCTTACCCAATAATGCCTGTTTATTTAAAGGGCCCCAGTACCGTCCGTCAAATGACTCATCACGATTATCGCCCATCATAAATACACAATTTTTTGGTACAATCACTGGTCCGAAATTGTCCCTGATCAGACGCGGGTCAACATTTTTATACAGCTCTCCGTCTTCCCATAACCTCTCTAACATCGGATTCCATTCTGTGCCATGATAAACCGAATGGTCAGTATATTGGGTATATGATTCAAGACGTGTTTTACTATTAACATATACTGTTTTATTTATAACCTGTACGGTATCGCCTTCTAATGCGATGCAACGCTTGACCAGGTTCCTGTTATCAACCGGTGATTTAAAGGCAATAATGTTACCGGGTTTGGGACTGCGTCCCGGAAATAATTGCATGTTTGTAAAAGGAATTTTTACACCGTAAATAAAGCGGTTAAACAGAATCGCATCGCCGATAAATATTGTACTTTCCATTGACTGGGTTGGCACGAGCATCCCTTCGACAAAGGTTGCACGTAACACCAGCACAATCAGAATAACAACAATCCAGGACTGAATTTCCTTGAGCGTTTTTTTACTCATGTTTTGATTTTAGTGTTTTATCGCAATAAGTCAATATACAAAAGAGTTCCGAATACTCCCTCCTTTCAAAGTCTCTTGACAATTGGTTTGACTTTAATAGAATTATGCGATGTTAATTAATAATGATATTAGCAGTCAAAATCATTCATCTTGTCAAATAAGCATCAAGATAATTCCGCAAAATATTTCCAAGACCACAAATTATTCCTTATTGGATAATAAATAATTTAGCTTTAACAAGCACGGATAAATTAAATGGCCGATACTAAAAACAACGTAAGGATTGAAAACATCAAAGGACTTACCGAGACTGATGTATTAAATCGCATTAAGGCAGAAGGATATAACGAAATTCCTTCGGCTAAGAAAAGAAATATCTTTTCGATTGCATTTGATATTGTCAAAGAACCGATGTTTCTTTTATTAATTGCCTCAGGCGTGGTCTATCTTTTACTGGGAAACAAAGAAGATGCACTGGTGCTATTAGGTTTTGTCTTTGTTGTGCTCGGCATCACATTTTATCAGGAACGCAAGACCGAGCGCACCCTGGAAGCGTTGCGTGACATGTCCAGTCCACGCGCCCTGGTTATCCGCGATGGCATCCAGAAAAGAATCTCTGGTCGGGACGTGGTGCGTGATGATATTATCATCTTAAAAGAAGGCGACCGGGTACCGGCCGATGCAAAGGTTATTTCGTGTGTTAATCTTTTAGTCGACGAGTCTTTGTTGACCGGCGAGTCAGTGTCAGTCAGAAAGTCTGCATCCTTTACTAACATTAAAATCGGCCGTCCAGGTGGAGATGATCTGCCATTCGTTTATTCTGGCACATTAGTCGTGCAAGGAACCGGGGTTGGGGTCGTGCAATCAATCGGAATTGCCAGCGAAATCGGCAAAATCGGCAAGGCATTAAAATCACTTGAAAGTGAAGATACCCCACTAAAGAAACAGACCACCCGGCTGGTAAAAAATTTCTTGTTAGCCGGTCTGGTTTTGTGCCTGGCAGTGGTAATAATTTATGGCCTCTTCCGTGGAACCTGGCTAAATGCGTTTCTTTCCGGCTTAACTCTGGCAATGGCAATTCTGCCCGAGGAGTTCCCGGTTGTATTAACAATATTTTTTGCCTTGGGCGCGTGGCGGATGTCACAGAAAAATGTCCTGACCCGGCGCTCGCAGGCGATTCAGACCCTGGGTTCAGCAACCGTTCTGTGCGTTGATAAAACCGGCACTTTAACAATGAACCTTATGACCGTTAAGCGGATTTTCGCATCGGATTATTTCCATGATATTGATTTAAGTAAAAAAGAAGAGTTGCCCGAAACATTCCATGAACTTGTCGAATACGGAATTCTTGCCAGCCAGAAAGATCCGTTTGACCCGATGGAGAAAGCGATAAAAAGTCTCGGGGTTTTTACTCTGTCTAACACCGAACATCTGCACGATAACTGGGAACACATTCGTGAATATCCTTTATCCAAAGCCCTGCTCGCGCTTTCTAATGTCTGGAAATCACCGGATGGTCATGATTATTTAATTGCTTCCAAGGGCGCGCCCGAGGCGATTGCTGACTTGTGCCACATGGGTGAAAATGAAGTAAGCAAGCTGAAGCAGCATATTAATTTGATGGCGAGTGATGGTTTAAGGGTAATCGGTGTTGCCCGGGCATTATTCCATAAGTCCGGATTACCCGAGGAACAGCACGATTTCGATTTTCGGTTTCTCGGACTTATCGGTTTTGAAGATCCGGTTAAACCAACTGTGCAAGCCGCAGTTAATGAATGTTATCATGCCGGAATACGGATTATTATGATTACTGGAGATTATCCAAGCACTGCCCAGAATATCGCAAAACAGATTGGCTTAAAATCATCGGGGCATATAATAACCGGACCGGCATTAGACAAAATGAACGACGCTGAACTTAAAGAAAAAATTAAAACCGCAAATATCTTTGCCCGGGTTGTACCAGAACAGAAATTGAGAATTGTTGAAGCGCTGAAAGCTAACGGAGAAATTACCGTAATGACCGGTGATGGTGTTAATGATGCGCCGGCCCTAAAATCGGCCCATATCGGAATCGCAATGGGCGGCAGAGGAACCGACGTTGCCCGCGAGGCATCCGCATTAGTTTTGCTGGACGATGATTTTTCATCAATTGTCCAAGCAATAAAAATGGGTCGCCGCATATCCGACAATCTGAAAAAAGCAATGTCTTATATTATCGCGGTCCATGTGCCGATTGCCGGCATGTCAATTCTGCCAGTTTTATTCAACTGGCCGCTTGTGCTTTTACCGATTCACATCGCATTTCTGGAACTGATTATTGACCCAGTTTGTTCGGTCGTTTTTGAAGCCGAGCCCGATGAAAAGGATATAATGAACCGACCGCCGGTTAGTATTAAAGAACCGCTGTTTGGTCGGAACAGAATTCTTATCAGTTTTATACAAGGGTTTATTGCAATGCTCGTGGTAGTCGGTGTTTATCTCTATATGTTTTACAATGGGCATGGTGCCGAAGAAGCGCGGGCGATTGCCTTTTCAACAATCGTCGTAACAAACCTTGGTTTGATACTGACTAATCGCTCCTGGACCAGGCCGTTCTGGCAGACTCTATTTTCATCCAAAAACCATGCCCTGCGCTGGATATTTTTAGTCACAATAATTGCTTTGGGTTTGATACTTTATGTGCCGGTATTAAACCGTGTTTTCCTTTTTGCCCCGCCCGGACCACCTTTTTTAATCGCTTCGCTGATCGCGGCCATAATCAGTATTGTCTGGTTTGAAGTATTTAAAATCCTTGGTGGACAACGATCGCCAGTCAAAATTGAGTAGAAATTAGTTGTTGACTTTTACCATACATTGGATAAGATTAATTCTTACAGATGTCTTATAAACAAATAGAATATTCAAGTTTTTTAAGATTAAAATTACTGGAGGAATAATGGATTTACAGAATAAAATTCTTAAACGCACTGCCAAAATCGGCATTGTTGGTTTAGGATATGTCGGTCTGCCCTTGGCAGTTGAAATTGCCAAAGTCGGTTATCATGTCTTGGGTATTGATGTTGATAAAAGCAAGGTGACTTCAATAAATTTAGGCAAGAGCTTTATCGAGGATGTGTCTTCGAAAGAACTCTCCCCGTTGGTTGCTGCTAAGAAAGTCATCGCATACGAAAATTACAAAATCTGCGGGAAATGCGATATTATCAATATCTGCGTGCCGACCCCGTTCACCAAATCAAAAGACCCGGACGTTTCTTATATTGTTGATTCGGGCAAAGAGATTGCCAAATATCTAAGGAAAGAACAGCTTATCATCCTACGCAGTACCACTTATCCAGAAACAACCGAGAAAGTTTTACTGCCAGTTTTAGAAAAAACTGGGCTTAAAGCCGGCAAAGATTTTTATCTTTCTTTTGTGCCAGAACGAATTGACCCGGGCAATAAAATATTTAACACTAAAACCACGCCGGTTGTGGTTGGCGGTGTAACCAAAACCTGCACTAAATTATCCGAGTTATTCTATGCTCAGTTTGTCGATAAAGTCGTTGCGGTCTCTAATCCGCGGGTTGCCGAAATGTCCAAACTGCTGGAAAATATTTTTCGCAGTGTTAATATCGCTCTGGTTAACGAGCTAGCTTTAATGTGCGAGCGAATGGGTAATATTGATATCTGGGAAGTAATCAATGCGGCAAAGTCAAAACCGTTCGGCTACATGCCATTCTATCCCGGACCTGGTATTGGCGGTCATTGTATTCTGATTGACCCGTATTATCTGGCATGGAAAGCCCGCGAGTATGATTTTCACTCTAATTTTATTGAATTGGCCGCTCAGGTTAATGAAAATATGCCGTTTAAAGTTGTTGATAGACTATTTGAAATCTTCGGTGAAAACTGTGTCTGTTCCAAAGGTGCTTCGCTCTTTATTATCGGAGCGGCATTTAAGAAAAATGTCGAAGATACCCGTCATTCTCCGGCAATAAAAGTTATGGAGCTTTTAATTGATAAAGTCAAGAAAATCTCGTATAACGACCCGTATGTTCCGATGTTTAAGATTGAAAACAAAGTGTTTAAATCAGTCCCACTGACCGCTGAGGCATTAAAAAAAGCTGATTGTGTCTTAATTCTGACTGACCACAATAAATATGATGCGAATTTTATCTTAAATCACAGCCGTCTGATTTTGGACACGCGTAACCTGATTAAAAACCGAACCAGTAAAAAAGTTTATACATTAGGCAATAAAAGCTAATAAATAAAATAATCAGTAATCCTCGTGAATAATCTCTGGGCAATAGAGATAACCAAGTTGGGTGATAACCCGGAAACAGTCATATTAAAGAATAACATATCTGACCTGGGAATCAAAGGATTTAAAGACCTTGAGATTGTTTATATTTATTACCTGTCAGGCAATATATCTAATCAGGACACAGAAAAAATCGGACGGCAGTATATCTGTGACCCGGTAGCAGAAAAATTCAAGATTAGAAAATTAGAAGATTCCAGGATTAAAAGGACTAGCAAGTCAATTGAAATTGTTTATAAGCTGGGTGTGATGGACCCGACCGCGGAAAGTATTAAAGAATCACTCGCCGACCTGAAATACAAAGACTGTATAATAAAAACCGCCAAGCGATATATATTTTCTGGCACGATTTCAATAAATAATGTTAAAAAGATTGCGCAGGACTTGTTTTACAATCCTTTAATCCAGGAACCGATACCAGAAAAATTTTACTCGTCTTTTGTCAAATATCCTGTTGATACCAGAAAAGTTAAAGTCCAATATATAAATCTTCTAGGGAAAACCAAACAGGAATTACAGGAAATTTCTGTTTCACGCCTTTTAGCGCTTAATACGGACGAAATGCTTGCTCTGCAGAAGTATTACAAAAAGCTTGACCGAAATCCGACCGATATTGAGCTGGAAACATTTGCCCAGACCTGGTCTGAACATTGCAAGCATAAAACATTTGCCGCTGATATTATTTTCGCTAATGGAAAAAACAAGCAAGTTATCAATGGTCTTTTAAAATCATATATCAAGAAAGTGACCAAAGAACTGAACCGAAAATGGTGCCTGTCGGTATTTGAAGATAACTCGGGCGTGATAGAATTTGATAATAAACATGGTATTTCATTCAAGGTCGAAACCCATAATCACCCTTCGGCACTGGAGCCGTATGGTGGTGCCGCAACCGGCATTGGCGGAGTGATTCGTGATTGCCTTGGAACCGGACTTGGTGCCAAACCGATTCTTAACACTGATGTATTCTGCTTTGCCCCGCCTGATATGCCTAAAGAAAAAGTCCCGTCGGGCGTACTTGCCCCAAAACGAATAATCAAAGGGGTGGTTGGCGGAGTTCGGGATTATGGCAACCGAATGGGAATTCCGACCGCATCTGGCGCAGTATATTTTGACGAAGGATTTGTTGCTAATCCTTTGGTCTATTGCGGAACGGTCGGCATTATACCGCGCAATAAGATTAAAAAAAAGATTGTCCCCGGCGATATAATCGTGTTGGTCGGCGGCAGAACTGGTCGGGATGGCATTCACGGCGTAACGTTCGCTTCGCTGGCGCTGGACGGCGAATCCAAGCAGATATCATCTGGCGCAGTGCAGATTGGCAACCCGATTGAAGAGAAAAAAGTTACCGACGCGATGCTCGTGGCAAGGGATTTGGATTTATTCAACGCAACAACTGACTGCGGTGGTGGCGGCTTGTCATCCGCAATCGGCGAGCTTGGCAAATGCGGTGCGATTGTAAATTTGGATAAAGTCCCGCTTAAATATGCCGGGTTGTCATACACTGAAATCTGGATATCTGAAGCACAGGAACGGATGATACTATTTGTGCCAAAAGCGAAATTAAGAAAATTTCTTGATGTCTGTAACATGCACAATGTCGAGTCATCGCAAATCGGCATTGTCACAAATACGGACAGGCTCCAATTGCGCTTTCATAATAAAGAAGTTGGTAATATTGATTTAAAGTTCCTGCATGAAGGTTTACCAAAAAGAACTCTCGCAGTTTATCGCAAGCCGCAAATCGCAAAAAAAGCAGCCGGTGAACAGTGGATAGCGAATAATGATTACAATAAGATAATTTTGGGTCTGCTAAACTCTTATAACATCGCCAGTAAAGAGTGGGTTATTAGGCAGTATGATTTTGAAGTACAGGGTAAAACCAGTATCAAACCATTTGCCGGAAAAACTAATAATGGTCCATCTGATGCATGCGTAATACAACCTGTTCCCGATTCCAAAAAAGCGGTAGTGATTAGCTGCGGACTTGCCCCGCAATATGATAAAGATGCTTATTGGATGGCAGCATCAGCAATTGACGAAGCTGTAAGAAACTTGGTTGCGGTGGGTGGCGACCCGGATAAAACCGCAATCCTTGATAATTTCTGCTGGGGCAATCCAGAAAAACCCGAAATTTTAGCTGGTCTGGTTCAAGCTTGCCAAGCATGTTATGATATCGCAAAAGTCTATGGCACGCCGTTCATATCCGGCAAAGATAGTCTTTACAACGAATATAAAGCAATTAATGGAGAAAAGATTTCAATTCCATCAACGCTTCTTATTTCTGCGATTAGTGTCATACCAGATATTGAAAAAACTGTAACAATGGACTTTAAGCGAGCGGATGAACTAATTTATCTTATCGGAAAAACCTGTGCCGGGCTTGATGCGCCAAAAGTTTATCCCCATCAAGGTATAAACATTTTCCGTGCTATGCATCAGGTGATAAAATCTGGTCTGGTTTCTGCGTGTCACGATTTATCCGAAGGCGGTCTGTCAGTCGCTTTGGCTGAAATGTGTTTTGCAGGCGGCATTGGTGCAGAAGTCTTTTTACGTAAGATAAAAGCGGTCAGTGAACAGCGGATAGCGGATAAAGACAATGTCCTTCTTTTCTCTGAATCAAACACCCGTTTCCTTGTATCTGTTTCAAGACAGAATAAAGCGAAGTTTGAATCAATAATGAAAAACTTGCCTTATGCTGAAATTGGCAAAACAACCGCATCTGATATGATGAAAATATCAGGAATTAACGGTCATTCAATCATAAATCTAAAACTTAAGGATATGGAAAAAGCCTGGCGAATATCCTTGGGTTCGGCAATGCGATAAGTTTATATAATTCTGTTTTTTAATCAGCGTATCCATAACTTATTCAGAACCCTCGAAATTAACCTTTGACATCTGTTGGATTTTTCTCATGGTATGGTTTATACCTTAAATATCTCCGTGACAGATGCCATATTTTATGACCCGAAATGTCGTCTGTTATATTTCCTGAAATAATTCGTGATAGATTTACTTATTGACAGAGAAATAATATCTATAATAAATAGGTTGATTTCTTCTGAAATATATGCTAAAAAAAATAGCCTGAGCAATCCAAAAAACACTCGCATAACTGCTTTCCCATTAGATTTCGTACCCAACGGGAGGAATTCTACCCCCTGCTTAGGAGAATTTTGAATTAAGAATATGGTATTTAGCTTGTTAGATTAAAATCGTATGAGATTTTTTGTTATACTGATAGTATAAATTACAAAATGCAGACCTTCAGGTCTGTAATCAGTTGTGTCACCCCGAGTGAAACGAGGGGGTCTCTATTAATTGTCGAATAGGAGATTCTTCTTTCGCTGTCGCTCTCTCAGAATGACAAAGTAAACAAAGAGCGGGAAAATCTCCCGCCCTATTTTATTTATATCCTATTGATAATATTATTTTGGGGTTATTTTATTACTCTGATTTCGTTTCTGCCGGTCTCCTCTAATAACTGTAATAGTTCGGCAAAGCCCTTTTGGTCGCGATATTGAAAATATTTGATGAGCATTGCTGGATTGACTCCGCAGATAATACTAATTTGCCTCTCTCTTGGTTTTTTCAAAAGCTGGTTGCTGACATTGGCGCAGCTACCACCGTATAAATCAACAAATATTATCACATCATTTTTACCCAATTCTTGAATTGCTAAACTAAGTTGGTTTTGGAGCTCTGCCGCAGAATAGTTTTCATTGGACAACACCTGAAAATTATCCTGCACGCCAATAATTTTTTGTATTGTCTGGTTTAAAACGATCGGCAATTCGCCGTGTCCGATTAATATTCCTGCTATCATTTTATTCGATATCGCGTATTACCCATGGGTCGATTTGCGGGTACGCCTCCTTATCGCCCTTGCCTTTCATTATCTTTAAGAGTTCTTCGTTAAACATTTTTGCCGGGTGATAACCCATAATTTTTAACAGGTGGTTTTTAGCAATTACCTCGCAGATTAAAGCTAAATTTTTCCCTGGCATTACCGGAATTTGTACCAAAGGTATTTTCACTCCCAGTATTTCCGTGTATTGCTCTTCAAGGCCGACACGCTCGTAATCCATCCCCTCCTGCCAGCGAACCAGTTCAATCTGCACTTCAATTCTTTTACGGGTGCGGACCGAACGGATGCCAAACAGCGCGTAAATATCAACAATTCCTACCCCGCGGATTTCAATGTGATATTGCATTGCCGGGCTGCGCGCTGCGCTCTGTCCCATTATAATTCCTTCTCCCCTGCGCTGAACCTTGACTAAATCATCGGCAACCAATCGGTTGCCCCGTTCAACCAAATCTAATGCACATTCGCTTTTACCAATGCCCGATTCACCGACCAAAAGCAGTCCTACACCGTACACATCAACCAAATCACCGTGTAAATATGTTTCGGGCGCAAGTTTATAATCAAGATATGCGGTTAACTGGTGAATAAATTGTGTTGTGTCCAGCGAGGTACGAAAAACCGGCACCTTCAGTTTATTCGCAATCGTGGTAAACCCCTCGGGCAACTCCAGATTCTTGGCAATGATAAAACATGGCGGGGTGAACGCCAAAACATTATTAATCGCTTTTTTCATCTGGGTGCTGGAAAGCGTTTTCAAATAGGACAATTCCGTGCTGCCTAAAATCTGCACCCGTTCGGCAAGAAACTTTTCGGTATAACCAGCCAAGGCAAGTCCTGGTCGGTAGATATCCTCAGTAACAATCTTGCGTATGTCCAGTCCGGCTTCGCCAGCTAAAAGCTCTAATTGAAAATCTGCATTTTTTTCTTCATATAATATTCTGGTCAGAATTGATTTTAGGTTTGACTTATTATTGTTCTTATCGTTATTCGGCATAACTATCTATGTGTATCATGGCGCAAATTCACTTGACCCGCGCTTTTTACTTTTAAGTTTACCATCAAAGGTTTTAATCTGTCTTAATAATTTATCCGCCAAAAGATTAATTGCCAAATAAATATCCTTAGCACTGGTCTTGGCAATGATAAAATTTCCCCGCAATCCGATTTTCCCCTCGGCAAATTTCTGGAACGCATCTTCGCCGAGTACGATATCGGTTTTGGTTATCAGGTGGTCGTAATGTTCGAGTTTCTTGAATTTCTTTTCCGCGTATTCTTTTAATGCATCAGTAACTTCAAAGTGACGGGCTGTAATGTTTAGATTCATTTTGCCTCCCCCTAAATGATTTCGTCCATTAATTAAATATATAAAATATATTGTAAATGTCAAGAATTAGCAGAATAATATTCTTGTTGACTTTGATTATCATTTATTTTACACTTTTAAATGGCTTCTAAAACTAAGCCCAGAGGCAAGATTGTTGTTGCGATTGGTGGCAATTCGTTAATTAAGAACAGCAAACAATCTTCGGGTTTTCAAGAGCAATTGGAAACCGTAAAAGAAACCGCTCGGCATATCGCGGAAATTGTCAGAATGGGCTATCGGGTAGTTATCACACACGGCAATGGACCGCAGGTCGGCGATATTCTTATCCGCTCGTTTTTAACCCGAAATCTTCTGCCTGACATTCCGTTAGAGCTAGCAAATGCTATTACTCAGAGCGAAATTGGTTTTATGATTCAGCAGTCGTTAAAAAATGCTTTGGTTCATAATCAATGCGATGCCGAAGTTGCAACAATTGTCACCCAGGTTGTTGTTGACAAAAAGGACCACGCTTTTATTCATTACACTAAACCAGTTGGCCCATTTTATTCTAAAAAAGAAGCCTTTGCGCTTCAGAATGAACGTAAGTGGGTAATGCGTGAAGACGCTGGTCGCGGCTACCGACGCATGGTCAGCTCGCCGGTCCCAATAAGGATTGTAGAAATTGACGCGATCAGGAATCTACTTAACGATAATACAATCGTTATTGCTGGTGGCGGCGGCGGTATTCCGGTTATTCAAATTAAGGATAAAAGTTATTCATCAGTTGCTGCGGTTATTGATAAAGATTTAACTTCTGCGTTATTGGCCGATAAGATTGATGCTAAAACATTTCTTATTTCAACCAGCATAGACCGGGTATATTTGAATTACAACAAGCCCAATCAAAAACCACTGGCAAAAATTACACTGACACAGATAAAAGAATATTATAAACAGGGTCACTTTGAATCAGGAAGCATGGGTCCAAAAATAATTGCCACAATTAAGTTTCTTGAGTCTAAAACTGGCAGACAAGTAATTATTACAAATCCCGAAAATATCATCAGGGCAATAAAAGACGAAAGGATTGGAACACGAATCACAAATGACTAAAAAATTAATAATATTATTCTCGGTGTTTATCATCTCGATTTGTTATGGAAAGCTTTTGGTTCCCATGGATTTAACTCAGACTGACCACTTAAAAGCTTACGGGATTGCTTATCAGGCTTTAGTCGCTAATATAAATGTCGAGTGGTTGTTAAATTATCGAGGGGGCTCTTTTTTGATGAATGAATCTCCTAATATTATCAAATTATGCCAATTATATGGCGTAAGATATGAGATTATTTCTGGTGGGCAGGAAATCGAAATAAGAAAAATAATTGAAAAGGAAAACATGGATGCGGTTATGCTCGAAAAGGCTCCAAAAATTGCGGTCTATATGGCACCCAATCAAAAACCTTGGGATGATGCGGTTCGATTAGCTCTTGATTATGCCAAAATTCCTTATGATAAAATCTGGGACAAAGATGTACTTGATGGCAAATTATCAAAATATGATTGGCTTCACTTGCACCACGAAGATTTTACCGGTCAATTTGGCAAGTTCGGCGCACAATATTACGATACCGACTGGTATAAGCAGGATGTCGCTACAAATATTGCCATGGCTAAATCATTAGGATTCAATAAAGTATCTAAATTAAAACTAGCGGTAATAAAAAAGGTCCAAGAATATGTTGGAAACGGTGGAATGGTTTTTGCGATGTGCTCTGCTACTGATACGCCGGATATTGCCTTGGCGGCCGAAGCGACTGACATAGTTCCCCAAGAGTTTGATGGCGACCCAATTGATCCCGGCTTTATTAAAAAACTTGATTACTCAAAATGTTTGGCGTTTGAGAATTTTACTCCAGTGACTGCCTTTGCAGTATATGAACATTCTGATATTGATACTTATATTGAATCGAGCACGCGTGGTCCTAACATTTATTTCTCCTTATTTGATTTCTCTGCAAAGTATGACCCAGTTCCGACTATGTTAGTTCAGGATCATGTTGGGTTAGTCAAGGAATTCCTTGGACAAAACTGCGGTTTTAGACGGGATAAAATTAAAAAGAATGTATTAATACTTGCCGAAGTGTCTAATACTGAAGAAGTTAAATATATTCATGGTAATTTTGGTAAGGGTACGTTTACTTTTCTTGGTGGTCATGATCCGGAAGATTATGCCCATCGAATTGGAGACCCGCCGACCAATTTGGAATTACACAAGAACTCACCTGGTTATCGATTAATTCTAAATAATGTTTTATTCCCTGCGGCACAGAAAAAACCTCTTAAAACTTAATAGCCGTTAAAAATGGCTAAATTTGTTAAAACCTATTCAGTTCTCGTAAAAGGAAGGGTCCAAGGTATTGGATTTAGGCCGTTCATATTTCGTCAGGCAAAAAAGCTTAAATTATCAGGGTTAGTCAAAAACACAAAACAGGGTGTTTTAATCGAATGCCAGGGTAAAAACGTAACTAACTTAATTGCAATTCTTAAAAATTCCCCTCCTCGACTTGCTAAAATTACTGATATTTCAATAAAACAGCAATGTCGACTACGATTTAAAGGTTTTACTATTGAGAAAAGCCCTGAAAACGGTGGTTTATCAGATGTCGTTCAAATAATGCCAGATTTAGCAGTCTGCCCAGAATGTGTTGCTGATGTTGAGAACAAACAAAATCGTCGGTACTTTTACCCGTTTACCAATTGTACGCAGTGTGGTCCAAGATACTCGATTATTTATAAATTGCCGTACGACCGCCCCAGAACAACGATGCGACACTTCAAAATGTGTCCTGTCTGCGAAAAAGAGTATGCCGACCCTACCAATCGACGTTTTCATGCTCAACCAAATGCCTGTCCGGTTTGTGGACCATGGTTAACACTTACATCAGCTAAGGCGTCAAAACCCGACCATATAAGAATAGATAACCAAAAAGCCTTGGAAAATGCAGCAAAATTGCTTCAAAAAGGTAAAATGTTGGCAATTAGAAGTATTGGTGGGTTTCTTATTGCTTGTGATGCGCATAACGACAAATCAATAAAAAAGCTTAGGTTACGTAAAAAAAGACCAGATAAACCGTTTGCCATTATGTGTAAAAACCTAAAAACCACAAGAAAATTGTGCTATATTGGCAGGGAAGAGGCACAAATTTTAAAATCACAGGTCTCCCCAATTGTTTTATTAAGAAAAAAGACCAAAAACAATGTCATCTCTAAGTTAATCGCACCAAAAAATGGCTATCTAGGCGTAATGTTGCCATATACCCCATTACATAGGCTCTTGTTTAATGTTTCACGTGAAACATTACGCTGTCCAGATAGTCTGATAATGACAAGTGCTAACCCAAAAAACTCGCCAATTATTGCAAATAATACTGAACTCAGACAAAAATTACCCAATATCATCGATTATATACTAGACCATAATCGTCCAATCGAATCAAGATGTGATGATTCTGTAGTTTTTTCTTCTAAAGGACCGGTTATTGTCCGATATTCACGTGGCTTTGTACCACAGCCAATATTATTAAAGAATATTAGTCTGCGACCGGTCTTGGCTTTTGGTTCAGATTTGAAAAATCATTTTGCTTTGGGTTTTGGCGATAAAGTTTATTTAAGCCCTTATATCGGTGATTTGACGTCAGAAGATAGTATAAAGTTTCTGTACGAAATGCTGGAAAAATTTCAGAATTGGTTTGGGATTAATCCAGAAATTGTCGCTTGCGATTTACATCCAGACTATATATCAAGAAGATTAGCAGAAGAATATGCAAAAAAATATGGTTTACAACTAGAACTAATTCAACATCACTTTGCCCATTTGGCTGGTGTTGTGGCTGAACATGGTTTAAAAGAAAAGGTTATTGGTATCGGTTATGATGGTACGGGATATGGAACAGATAACACTGTCTGGGGAAGCGAAATAATGATCTTAGACTTATCTGGCTTTGAACGCATTGCCCATCTTAAAAACATGCCGCTGGTCGGAGGAGATGAGGCGATTACAAATCCTGACATACTTGCTAGGACTTATTTAGCTAAAGCAAATAACAGCACAACAGATACCGATACGATGCTCACGTCCAGCATGGGCAGATTATTTGACGCAGTTGCCTCAATCGTGGGAATATGCCATTATCAGTCATTTGAGGGACAGGCACCGATAGCATTGGAAGCTGAGGCTATGAAAGCTACTGGTCGTTTAAAAATTAACAACCGACAGGTGATTATTAACAATGAATTTGATCCGGCAATTATTCTCAAACAGGCATTGCTGTTGCACAAAAAAGGCGTACATAAATCTGAGGTGGCTTTATGGTTTCACAAAACAATTATTCAAATGACGGTTAGTTCCTGCTTAAAAATTCGTAATGAAAAGCTTCTTAATACAGTATGTATTTCAGGCGGTGTGTTTCAGAATCGTATAATTTTAGATGGGGTATATTTGCAATTAGAACGTTTGGGTTTTAAAGTTTTTGTTAACCGTGCCGTTCCAATCAACGACGGTGGAATTGCTTTCGGTCAGGCGATAATCGCTGGGCAAAAATAGTTTTCTAATAATCAGCATATTACATTTCACGTCTAAAAAAGAAAATGTAAATTTATAAAAAGTTTTTCTTGACTAATTTCGATTTTTTTATTAATCTTAGAATGAGCATTCGCATAAAAGCGAAATAAATGTATTGAATTGTGGAAAAGAAAATTTGTTTTGTGTAAGTTTTTATTTTTCAGCTATTTAGATATTTTAATAATGTTGATAACTTTGTGGAAAACTAGAGGATGTTTATGAAAAAGGTTTTATGGATTTAGTTGGGTTAACCAAAGAAAAGCTCTGGTCAGAAATAATGGCCGGGCTTCTGGAGGTCGTCAATAAAGATGCGATCGCAACCTGGTTCGAGCCATTAAGGCCAATATCGCTTGATGACGGAACATTAGTACTTGGGGCGCCAAATCAATTTTTTATCGAATGGATTTCTGAGTACTATTCAAATCCATTAACCCGAATTTTATCAAAACCTGAGTTTTCCAAATTAAAAATTGATTTCAAGGTCGAAAAGGATGGTTTTGAGAATATTGCCGAAGAGGTCGATGAAATAATTGAAGCCTCCACGACGACCTCGCCAATTAAATTTAATGGCAACGGTCCATTAGATGGTTCAAGGTTGTTACCTCGCTATAATTTTGATAATTTTATTATTGGTGAATCAAATCGTTTTGCTTTTGCTGCTGCCAGGGCGGTGTCTGATGCGCCAGCTCGAGTATATAACCCACTTTTTATCTACGGTGGTGTTGGACTGGGGAAAACACACCTTTTACACGCGATAGGAAACCATCTTAAAAAAGTAAATCCAAAGATTAAAATCTACTATACACCAGCTGAACAGTTATTCTTAGATTTAATACAGTCAATCCAAGAAAGAAATACAATGCTTTTTAATAACAAATATCGAAATTTAGATTTGCTGTTACTTGATGATATTCATTATCTTAAGGGAAAGGAGCGGTTGCAGGAGGATGTGTTTCATTTGTTTAATCATCTTCAAAATATGGGAAAGCAGATCGTTTTTACGTCAGACCGTCCACCTAAAGAAATTCCAACCCTTGAAGAACGCTTGGTTTCGCGCCTGGTTTCTGGGCTTGTTTGTGATTTAAAGCCGCCGGATATTGAGACCAGAATTGCTATATTAAACAATAAATCCAAGATAGACGGTATATCGGTTGCGCCTGAGATAATATTTTTCATTGCGGAAAACATCAAAACCAATATCCGGGAACTGGAAGGTGCATTAATTCGTGTTAGCGGTTATGCTTCTTTAACCAATACACCTTTAACATTAGAGACATGCAAACAAGTCCTGTCTGATCTCCAAATCAATAAAGAACCGCCCAAGCCAGTAAAAATCATTGAAACAGCGGCAAATTACTATAATGTTACATTAGAACAGTTGCAATCTAAGGAACGGACCGCAACTCTGGTTCTGGCGCGTCAGGTTGCGATGTACCTTTTGCGTGCTTTTGGCGGTATGTCATTAAAAGAAATCGGGGCTTATTTTGGTGGTAAAGACCACTCTACCGTAATTCATGCGATTGTTAAAATTACGGATTTAAAGAAGCAGGACTCTTCATTAAGTCAAGATATCCATAAAATAACTATGTTGATAAGTGGTGGATAACTTGTGGAGTATCTGTAGATTATTGGGATATAAGTG
The DNA here is from genome assembly GCA_903865935.1 of Caldifarciminota bacterium. GTDB lineage: Bacteria > Hydrothermota > Tepidihabitantia > Tepidihabitantales > CAIPLT01 > CAIPLT01. The sequence continues at coordinate 153 of CAIPLT010000059.1, read as the reverse complement.
AGTAGAAATATCCACTCTTTTCATTTATTAAGATTAATTTGGGTTTTTTCCACATTATTTATTTGTTATCAATCTTGCACACTGCTTTTAACGCTTACTATACGGTTATAATATGGAACTTACTAGTTATCCACACGTATAATATTAATATAT
>CAIPLT010000058.1 GCA_903865935.1 Caldifarciminota bacterium | reverse complement strand
TTTGATGACACCGTAAGCTACCGATAAATCTTGTATTTTAAGCCACATCTTCTTGTTCAGATATGCACTCGGTTGTTGTTTTTCCCAAATAAGCTTCAATCACTTTTGGGTCAGACTGAATTTCATCCGGACTGCCTTCACTAATGATTTCACCAAAATCCATTACCACAATGCGCTCGCAGATTCCCATCACAACCCGCATCTGGTGCTCAATGAGCAGTATAGTTAAATCAAATCGTTCATGAATAAAATTAATTAGCTCCATCAGATTTTTTATCTCGCTCGGATTCATTCCTGCGCCGGGTTCATCTAATAATAACAACTTTGGTTTTCCGATTAAGGCACGGGCAATCTCTAATCGTCGCTGCTCGCCATAGGGTAGATTCTTCGCGGTTTCATAAGCTCGGCTGGTCAAGCGGAAAATGTCTAAGATTTCTAAAGATTTTTCTTTGATCAATTTTTCATTGTCTTGATATTTTTTAGAATGGATGATTGCATGCGTAACACCATAATTAACTTTGTAATGGTAGGCGATACGAATATTATCTAATACTGAAAGCGATGAGAAAAGCCGAATATTTTGGAAGGTTCGGGTAACACCTTTTTGTGCAATTTGATGCGGTTTAAGATTTGAAATTTCGTCACCGCAAAATTTTATCGATCCGGCGGAAGGTGCATACATACCAGTAATAAGGTTGAAAACAGTTGTTTTCCCCGCGCCATTTGGTCCAATTAAACCAACCAGTTCGCTAGGCATCAAAGCGAGATTGAAATTTGATACTGCTTTTAATCCACCGAAATACCGCGAGAGCCCTTTAGTTTCTAAAATTGTATAAACATTAGTTTTCATTTAGTTTTCTCTTCGTGATAGGCAAGAAATTTAATCTCCCGGCTGCCAAAAATTCCGCTCGGTCGGAATATCATTATCAGAATCAGTAATAACGGATAGATTACCAACCGCCAGTCTAAAATTGCTTCGGGCAAAACAACACGTAGACCTTCTAAAATAAAAACCCAGATAACCGCGGCAAAGATTGTTCCGGAAATACTCGCCATCCCGCCCAAAACGACAATCAGTAACACGTCAATCGATTTTAGAAAATCGAAATTTGACGGATGCAAGAACGCATAGAGATGAGCATACAAACCACCCGCAACACCAGCATAGACCGAGCCGATTACAAACCCAAGCGTCTTGTATTTTGTAGTATTAACACCCACCGCTTCGGCGGCGATTTCATCTTCGCGTACTGAAATCAGGGCGCGTCCTGGTGCAGAGTTAATTAAGTTGCGTAGTATCACAACCCCCAGTATTACTAAAACAAAAACCCAGGTGAAGCTGGTGAGCTTGGGAATCCCAATCATACCCCGTGAGCCGCCGAGCACGGGTAAAACCGCGTCCGCATTATCAAAGATAACTTTAATAATTATTCCAAAACCCAAAGTCGCGATTCCGAGATAATCACTCCGCAAGCGGAGTATCGGAAGTCCGATAACAAAAGCAATCAGTCCGGCTAATATTCCTGCTGCGATTAGACCCAGTATCAAATAAAATGTATTGTTAAGATGCGCAACTTTAATAACAAATGCGGATGTGTAAGCACCGATTCCAAAGAATGCCGCGTGTCCTAATGAGAATTGTCCGGTAAAACCGTAAATCAAATTCAATCCCAGTGCCGAAATCGTCATAATGCCGGCATAACAGATAATTTGTTGCCAGTAGTTATTTATTATACCAGTAGATAAAAGAACCTGTAAAAGTAGATACAGTAAGATACAGCATAAGAGGATTTTTATTTTCGATATTTTATTTTTGATATTTAAGTTTAACATTATACTTTTTCAATTGAACTTTTACCCAAAAGCCCAGCCGGTTTTACCAACAGAACAATGAGTAAAACCAAAAAAGCAATCGCATCGCGCATTGCGGAAGAGATATATGCCGAGGTCAGCACTTCAACCATACCCATAATTCCAGCGCCAAGCATCGCACCAGGGATAATTCCAATACCCCCAAGCACCGCCGCAACGAATGCCTTTAAACCGGGCATAATTCCCATAAACGGGTTAATCTGAGGATAAGCGATACCGTAAAGAACACCACCGGCTCCGGCTAACGCGGAACCGATTCCAAAAGTAATCGAGATAATATAATCGATATTAATTCCCATTAACTGAGCGGTGCTTTTATCAAACGACACTGCCCGCATTGCCATACCTGTTTTTGTTTTGGAAACAAAGAGTTGTAACAATACCATTAAAACGATTGCGACAACAAAGACAATGATTTGAATGTTAGAAATTGTAACGTTTCCGACATTGAAGTTGACAACCGGAAATGGTCGGGGGTAGGCAAGATAATTCGGACCAAAAACAAACTTTAAACTGCTGAAATTTTCCAGAAATAAAGAAACACCCAATGCGGTGATAAGACAAGCAATTTTCGGTGCATTGCGTAATGGTTTGTAAGCAAGTTTTTCAATAATAATCCCCAACAACGCAGCACCGAGCATAGCAAATAAAAGTGCTAAAGGAAACGGCAGATGAAATCTCAAAATCGCATAAAATCCGAGATAAGCACCGACCATGAAAACATCGCCATGGGCAAAGTTGATAAGACGGATAATACCATAAACAAGAGTATAACCTAATGCGATTAAAGCATAGACTGAACCGAGTTGTAACCCGTTGATTACTTGCTGCAGAAAATTTGACACAAGTATTCATATAATAGGAAAAAAATAAAAATAATCAAGAGAAAAAATATCAGCATTTTATAGATATTAAATAGGAGAAATAGTATAAATTGTAGAGGTCAGTAGTCAGTTTATTAGTTATCGAATATTAAATGAGATAATGGCTTTTTATTTCATCATTAATAACATCCTGAAACACGAAGTCTGAAATGCAAATCCTCTGTTCAAGATAAATTAAAGCTTGACAATAATTGGATTTTTGTGCTAATATTCTATTGGGGATGATGGGTAGTGGGCGAGGAGGATGTATGTATAAACATAAAGTATTTTTGGTAGTCTTATCTGTTCTCTGTTCCTTGCTCCCTTCTCTATTGTATTCACAGGTCGACACAGCTTGGGTAAGGCGTTATAATGGTCCGTCAAGCGACTTCGATAGAGCGATTGCAATGGTAGTTGATAGACAAGGTAATGTTCATGTTACGGGATGGAGTCACTCTTTAATTTCTGGTATTGACTATGCGACTATCAAATATAATGCTTCGGGTATCCAACAATGGGTTGTAAGATACGATTTAGCAAATGGTACGGATTATGCAAGTGCACTTGCCGTAGATGATTCAGGAAATGTTTACGTAACAGGGCAGTCTTGGGGTTCAAATGGTTATTATGACTATGCAACAGTCAAATATAATGCTTCAGGAATACAACAATGGGTTGCAACGTACAACGGTCCAGGAAATAATGAGGATGTAGCTTATGCGATCGCTGTAGATGATGCAGAAAATGTTTATGTGACTGGAGTGAGTTATGGATTAAGTTCTGGCTATGACTTTGCAACAATTAAGTACAATTCAAATGGCGACATAGTTTGGGTAAGAAGATATATTGCAAACTCTGATATGTGGAATAATGCGATAGTTGTAGATGATTTAGGCAATGTCTATGTCACTGGAGCGAGTTATGGATTGAATACTTGTTTTGACTATATGACAATCAAGTATAACGAATCGGGTGCCCAGCAATGGGTTGCAATATACAATGGTCCCTCAAATAATTGTGACAGACCAACGGCAATGGTAGTGGATGGTTCTGGTAACGTTTTTGTAACAGGATTTAGTGATACCAGTTACTACTATGCGACAATTAAATATAATTCTCTTGGTGTTGAACAATGGGTCGCAAGATATAATGGTACTGGGAATTCTCAGGATGATGCAAATGCAATAGCGGTTGATGGGCAAGGAAATGTGTATGTAACAGGCAGTAGTATTGGTTCAGGCACAGATTATGATTATGCAACAATCAAATACAATTCTGCTGGTGTTCAACAGTGGGTTCAAAGATATAATGGTCCAGGAAATGATGATGACCATGCTTATTCTCTTGCAGTGGATGGACAGGGAAATGCGTATGTGACAGGTTCTAGTAGGAACTCAAGCTCTTCTTCAGACTATGCAACAATCAAGTATAATTCGACTGGAGTAGAACAGTGGATTCAAAGATATAGTGGTCCAGGAAATTATTATAATGATGCTTATTTTCTAGTAGTGGATGGACAGGGAAATGTGTATGTGACAGGAGCGAGTAGTGGATTAGGCACTGATTATGACTATGCGACAATAAAATATGTGCAGACATCAGGGTTAGAAGAAAATCGCCACCCACTTTCCGCTAACCACATTTTGCTCGAAATATATCCGAATCCAGCAAAGACATATTTTACCTTCCGCATACCTCAATCCGCAGACCACTCAGTAGTAAAGATATTTGATGTGAATGGAAACATAGTTAAAAGCGAAGAGCTAAAAGGGAAAAACAACCGAATTTCACTTGACGGGATAAAGAATGGTGTTTATTTTGTCAAAGTCGGGGATGAGTTAATCAGCAAGAAATTGGTTGTTACAAAATAATCACAATTCGAAAGGATTCGACTTCTTAAACTTTAAGTTTTTTCATATGGGGTTGTTTATTCACTGATAGACTCGGTAATAGATTTCCTGTTCAATGAACTGAAATATCTCCAATTATGCTCCTTGGTATAATTCAAGATAGATTTGCTTATAGATAGAAAAATAACATCTGTGATAGATGGTTTGGTTTCTTCTATATAATATACTGAAATAAATAGGTCAATCAATCCAATAATCAAACTGATAACCGCTTTCCTTATTGATTTCATACCCAATGGGGGGAATTCTACCCTACCCTTTAGAGAATTTTGAATTAAAAATATGGAATATAAGATGTTAGATTAAAAATCCGCTTAAATTTTGGGCAACTTTTAAGCATACATCTAAGAATAAAAAAATAGCCACGGATTGACACTGATAGAGCAAAATCGTCTAGAATAATTTGAGAAACCTATCGAAAACAAATATTATTGATATATTGGTTACTCTATTTTAATTAACTATTAATATAGAACGCAATAGATTATGTTCCGAATTGCCAGGATGAGATGTAGCGTTCCTGTTCGGGTGTAAGTTTATCAATCGTAATACCCATTGATTTCAGTTTGAGTTGGGCAATTTCTAAATCAATTTCATCCGGTAATTTATAGACTCTTTTCTCTAATTCTTTAGCATTTTTGACCAGATGTTCGGAAGCGAGTGATTGATTAGCAAAAGACATATCCATTACCATTGCCGGGTGACCTTCGGCGGCTGAGAGATTTATTAACCGTCCTTCACCTAATAAATAAATCTTTTTACCATTCTTTAATTCGTACTCTTCACAGGATTGTCTAATTGTTCTTTTACTTTTCAAAATCTGCGCCAACTCCTTCTTGTTTATCTCAACATCAAAATGACCTGAGTTACAAAATATCGCACCATCTTTCATTGCCAGAAAATGTTTTTTGGTTATTACATCTTCACAACCCGTTACTGTCACGAACAAATCACCTTTTTTACAGATATCGGTAAGTTTGGCAACTGAGAAGCCATCCATTTTTGCTTCCAAAGCTTTTATCGGGTTGATTTCTGTCACATATACATTGGCACCTAAACCTTTGGCTTTGCTCGCCACCCCTTTGCCGCACCAGCCATAACCGCAAACGACAACGGTCGAACCGGCAAACAGGAAATTAGTCGCTCTTAATACGCCATCCAAAGTTGATTGTCCGGTGCCATAACGGTTGTCAAAAAGAAATTTGGTCTGTGAATCATTAACCGCAATAATCGGGTAGCGAAGCGCCTTATCTTTTTCCATGCTCTTTAACCGGATAACACCAGTTGTTGTTTCTTCAGTGCCGCCGATGATATTTTTTAGCAAATCCTGTTTTTCCATATGCAGAGTTGAAACTAAATCTGCACCATCATCGATTGTGATATTGGGTTTATGAGCTAACGCTTGATAAATATGTTTATAGTATGAATTGCGGTTTTCACCTTTAATTGAAAAGCAAGATATACCAAAATCTTTGACAATACTTGCCGCAACATCATCCTGCGTGGACAGGGGATTAGAAGCACAAAGTCGTAGTTGGGCACCACCGTCTTTAAGCGTGATTGCTAAATTAGCAGTTTCAGTTGTTATATGCAAACATCCTGAAATTCTTATGCCTTTTAGAGGTTTTTCTTTTTGGAATCGTTTACGAATTAATGCTAAAACCGGCATAAATCGTGCCGCCCATTCAATTCGTAATTTACCTTTGGGCGCTAATTTTATATCTTTGACGTCAAATTCCATGATTAAACTCCTGCTGACTTCTTTATTATCTCAACACTATCTAATTTTTCCCAGGTAAAATTCTTTTCCTCGCGACCGAAATGTCCGTATGCAGCAGTCGGCAGATAGATTGGCCTGCGTAAATCTAATTTTTCTATCATTTTCTTGGGGGTAAAATTAAACAAATTCTTCACCAGTTTCTCGATTTTTTCATCTGACATTATACCAGTGTCATAAGTATTAATACTGATGTGGGTCGGTTCGGCTCGACCAATAACATAAGCAAGGCTTAATTCCATTTTGTCACAAATACCGGCTGCGACACAATTCTTGGCAACATACCGTGCATAATACGATGCGGTGCGGTCAACTTTCGTCGGGTCTTTTCCGGAAAACGCGCCGCCGCCATGACGGACTAAACCGCCATAGGTATCGACAATCAGTTTTCTACCGGTCATACCCGTATCTGACTGTGGTCCGCCGACAACAAATTTACCGGTTTCATTAACGTAATATTTTGTTTTACTATCTAATAAATTTTCGGGAATAACATTTTTAATCACTTGCTCAATAATTTGTCCGCGCGCGGCTTTAGTGATTTTATTACCAGTCCGATCCAATATTTCTACGGTATGCTGGGAGGCAATGACAACGCTGGATATTCTTTTCGGTTTGCCATTTTCATACTGGACCGTAACTTGGGATTTACCATCTGGTCCCAAATATTTTAAAATTTTGTTTTTACGGACAAAAGCAAGCCTGCGACACAGTTTATGCGCAAGCATAATCGGTAACGGCATTAATTCTTTTGTTTCATTACATGCATAGCCAATCATCAGACCCTGGTCACCAGCACCGCCGATATCGACACCCTGTGCAATATCCGGTGATTGTGTACCAATCGCATTGATAATCGCACAATTTTCTGCACTTAAGCCGTACTTTGTTTCGGTATAACCAATTTCATATAATAACTTTCGGACTAATGGTTGTAAATCGACATATGATTTTGTGGTTATTTCACCACCAACCATCACCAATCCAACGCTCACAAAAACTTCGCAGGCAACTCTTCCATAAGTATCATGTCTTAATACATTGTCTAAAACTGCATCAGAAATCTGGTCACAAATTTTATCCGGGTGACCTTCGGTTACTGATTCTGAAGTAAAAAATGTTGTCATATAATTATTCTTCATAGTTTTAGAACATACCTTAAGAAAACCAAATTGTCAAGGTTTTAGCGAAGTGTTAAATTCATCTAATATGATAAAAGTAATAATCTAAGAATTAAGTAGTTTCAAACTCCAGTCAGCATTTACGCGCATCTCTTCAGCGAAAATTATCCCCTGTATTTTTACTTCATTGTAAGTTTCTAAGAATGTTTTTTTAGCGATGATGTCATTAAATCCCCACATATCAGCTTCTAGTTGAATGTACCGCCCCTGGAAGGGTCTACCGTCGAGTACGATATCAAAACCGAGGGTCTTAAATTCATCAAATAATAAATCTTTATTACCGGATATTTCCAGGATAAAATGACAATGGCTATAGTTTTGAATGCGTTTAAATTGTATCTCCGGTAAGACCATAATTACACCATCTTTATTCTGGGGTGTCCAAACCAGTTTATCAAGTTTGGTTTGTATCCAGGGCACATTCTTTTGACAAATTTCACCTAATTTGGCAGCATCTGCGGTTGGATAATCGAAAACTGTTCTGAGTAACAATTTTTCTTCGGATGAGAAAATCCGTGCCATCGGAAAAGCAAAATTCGATATCCGATATGCTTCGAGGTAAGATATTTCGGGTATTTCCTTGATAAATTTAATTTCCGTGTCAAAATCTTTGGAGTAGAAAATAATCGAAAAATTATGGCCAAGATGTGATGGTAAATTTGAGTTGAGCCATATTTCACTGACAAAAGGTATTTTCTGCAGAACACGAGAGACGGTTTTTTCCCGGTCAGCCGCGGTCGCCAGAGCGCAACCCCAAACCCAATCACCACCCAAAAAAGGAGGAATGAAGATGGTTGCTTTATAACCAGCGATTACACCTTCAACTTCCATTTTTTTTATTCGGATTGAGATGTCTTCATCGGTCATTTTTAATTGTGCCGGGAGCGAAGATAGCCAGCGCCCGGATCGTTCTAAATGGCGGAGAATCGTTAAATCTATTTTGTCGATTAGCATATTTTTTAATATGCCCCACGCTGTGAAATGACAGCCGGTACAGTTTTAATAAGTAATTTTAGGTCATTTAATAATGACCAAGAACGGACATATTGTGTATCGAGTTTGACACGGTCTTCGTAAGTAGTTTCGGTACGTCCGGAGGTTTGCCAAAGACCGGTAAGACCAGGGAGAACTCGAAATAAGTCCAACGAATATTGTTCGTAGTACGGAATTTCTGCCTGTACGATCGGGCGAGGACCGACTAAACTCATATCACCGTTCAAAACATTTAAAATCTGGGGTGTTTCGTCAAGACTAAATTGACGTATAATCTTACCGGTCCGTGTAATACGCGGGTCATTTTTTAATTTAAAGTTTTTATCGAATTCCGCTTTAAGTTTAGGATTAGTCGCTAAAATAATTTTTAATCTTTTATCAGCATCATTGTACATAGTGCGAAATTTCAATAAATCGAATGGTTTCATGTTTTTGCCGAGACGGCGATGACGATAAAAAACTGAACCAGGACTATCCAGTTTAATGCATAACAATAAAAATAAAAATAATGGCGCACTTAATATTAAAGCAGACAGGCAAACAAAGAAATCAATAATTCGTTTAATGCGATAACTAGTTCCCCGACCCGGATATTTAGTAATTACCTGACTATGACATCCGATGAGATAATCTAGCATATTATATGATTTAATCCCAATGAAGTTGACAAAAAAATCATCGGATACTTGAGACAGAGAAGATGCAATATTGGGATTTGTGGCATCGACTAAAATTAAATCAAAATTAGTAACTCGACCGGCATCATTACTATTCAATTTCAACCAATTATTCAATTCATCCTTTGTGATATGTCCGCTAATTTTGTAACCCCACCACTGCAGTAAATGATTATTGTTTCCATCGTTACTTACGAATAGAACCGGAACCGGGAAAATCCTGCGAATTATAAGTCCGATAAAGGGCGTTAATATATTCAGATATAACCAGAGAATCAGTAATAACCATAAATTCAGTTGTGGTAAAGAATTAAAGATGATTTGTAATGCAGTATATACAATTACTGTACTCAAAAAGATTGCTTGTGTTCTTAGATTTAATCCGAAATAGGTACTAACCGTCGGTTCAAATTCTCCGAATAAATAACCGAATATGACCAGCAGAGCCCATAAGATTATGCTCGAATTAATCGTGCTGATAAGAGACAGCGAATAAAATATAGCGGATATACTAAATGTAAAAAATAACAATAATAAAATTTCGCAAATAACTAAATAGGTATCATTATTGCTTTTCTTATTCATTACATTTAGTAATACATTTTATCGATTTTAGATTATTTTTTAGCTTGTGATTGTATGTTCTTACTTTTAGTAAAATCCCGGGATGCCCGGTACTGGAGTAATTCCCATTCAAAGTCAACCGATTTTTGAATCTGTTCAATATCCTTCTGGATTAGATGCCTAAATCGCCCCTGCGGTTTCAAATAATCGACCACCGGTATTTGGTTTTTAGGTTTAATATTTATTGAATAATTAAGACCGTTCTCGCATTCGTATATCGGGAATATATTTGTTTCAACTGCTAAACGGCATATTTTTATCATTAGGTCTGGCGCCATTTTCCAACCGGTAGGACACGGTGCGAATATGTGGATAAATTTTGTCCCCCGGATACTTTGTGCTTTTTTAAATTTATTGATTAAATCTTCCGGGTAAGCAAGGGTTGCAGTTGCACAATAGGGAATTCGATGGGCATTCATGATTTCCATTATGTTCTTTTTTGGTTCGGATTTCGGTGTTTTTTCTGGTGTGGTTGTAGTCCAGGCTCCTTTGGGAGTAGCCGAAGACCGCTGGATTCCGGTGTTCATATACGCTTCATTATCATAACAAGTATAAATGATATCGTCATTTCTTTCGGCGGCGCCGGATAATGCCTGAATACCGATATCAAGTGTCCCGCCATCACCCGCCCAAGCCATAACGGTAATGTCATTTTTACCCTGAATATCTAATCCAGCTTTTACACCCGCCGCAGCAATGGCCGCAGTCTCAAATGCGGTATGTAATACCGGAACTTGCAAGGAATGCATCGGAAACGGACCGTCAATAATGGTCCAGCAGCAAGCGGGTAAGACGACCATCGTTTTCTCACCCAAAGCTTTTAATGCAAATCTCATTGCCAATGCGCCACCACAGCCAGGACAGGCAACATGTCCAGGAAACATTAATTCTTTTTCAGGTACGGTAAATCTCATAATCTCACTCCTCGCCAAATAATAGTATCGCGTGGTGATTCGGCTTTAAAGGTATTGTCAATGATTTCTCTGATATCATCCGGCGTTACATCGCGGCCACCAAGACCGATAACATAATCGTATATCGGAGGAGCTCCGGCAAGACCGTAAAGGGTTGATTTAATTTCTTGAGCAAAAATACCCGAATGTCCGAATGACAGGTTACGGTCGATTACCGCAATCTTTTGAGCTTTATATAATATTGAACGCAGTTCGTCAACTGGTGTCGGTCTTAAAAGTTTTTGTTTAAGCATTCCCACTTTTCTTCCCTGTTCTCGCATTTCATCAATCACACCGCGGGTTGTACCGCTAATCGTGCCAGATGTTACAACAATCACCTTGGCATCTTCACAACGGTAGGCTTCAACAACACCGTATTTTCTGCCAAAATGCTCGTAAAAATCATTATCAACATCCTTGATTACATGCAGTGCTTCATCATGCGCTTTCTGGATTTTATAACGAATTTCAAAGTAGTGGTCAGGGTTGGTAAGCGCGCCATATGATTTAGCGGCAGATAAATCAAGTTTGGTTTTTAAGTCGTAGGGCGGCAGAAATTTATCAACCAGCGTCTGTTCTGGAATGTCAACCGGTTCAGAAGTATGCGAAAGCACGAATGCGTCAAGCACCACCATTACTGGCAGCAGTACTTTTTCAGCAATTTTAAATGCCTGGATTGTTGTATCTAAAACTTCTTGATTTGACTCGCAATATAATTGAATCCAGCCTAAGTCACGTTGTGATAAAGAGTCATTTTGATCGGTCCATACTGACCAGCCTGGTCCCATCGCGCGGTTAACATTGGCTAAAACTACTGGTAAACGAGCCGCTGCTGCCCAGTGCAGCATTTCATGCATCAAAGCTAATCCATGAGAAGATGTTGCGGTGAATGTTCGGGCGCCAGTTGCTGATGCAGCAATACAAGCAGTCATTGCTGAATGTTCGGATTCAACTTTAATAAACTTTGCATTTAGTTTGCCTGAAGCACAAAACTCGGACAGCAATTCCACGATCTGTGTTTGAGGTGTAATAGGGTAAGCAGCAATAACCTGAGAACGGGCGAGCAATGCACCATAACTTACTGCATGATTTCCAGTAATAACTTTTTTCATTCGACCTCTGCTTTCGATTCTTCAATCATTGTTATTGCATATCTGGGACATTCATGGGCACAAACACCGCATCCCTTACAATAATCGTAGTCAAATTCGTATTCCCCAGTATCTTTAAGCACGGATAAATCAGGGCAAACAACAAAGCAGTTATCACATTTATTACAGACACCGCAGGAAAAACAACGTTCTGATTCGTTTTTTGCGTTAACATTTGAATATCCAGTATGTACTTCTTTAAAGTTCTTTTTACGCACTGCGACAGGCATTTGTGGGGGCGGTACTTTTTGTGTATGTTCAAAATAATCGAGATTAAGTTCACTATATTGTACGGGTCTTTCTACTTTATGTTGAATTTTATCAGCATTTCCCATAATTTGCAGAGCAGTTCTTTTTCCAGCGCCAAATGCTTCAACCACTGTTTTTGGACCGGTCACACAATCACCAATCGCAAAGATATTCTGGATATTGGTCCGGCCAATAAAGTCAGCTTTAACACCCCATTCGGTCTTTGTAATATCCGCTGATAAGATTGATAGATCAACCTGCTCACCGATTGCGCTGATAATCGAATCAAATTTAAGGGTGAAGTTTGATTTTTCGACTGGTACTGGTCTTCTTCTGCCGGATGCATCTGGTCTGCCTAATTTCATCTTAATTAGCTCAATTCCAGTCAATTTACCTTTTTTGGTCACGGTGATTTTAACCGGAGCAACCAGGAATTCAATTTTTATACCTTCCGCTTCCGCGGCATCAATTTCATCCGAAACCGCAGGCATTTCCGCACGGGTTCGGCGATAGAGGATTGTTGGTATTGAACCTAAACGCAGACAGGAGCGGGCAGCATCAATTGCTGTATTCCCACCTCCGATAATTGCAACTTTCTTACCGATTTTTGGTCGCTTGCCGGAATTAATTTGAGACAGAAAATCCAAGCCGGAAAAGACTCCTGATGCTTCCTCGTTCGGGATTACCATCGGACGGTTTTTATGTGCACCGTGTCCGATAATTACAAAATCAAAGTTTTTACGCAAGTTATCCAGAGTAATATCTTTGCCAACCAAACTACTGGTTCTGAATTTCACACCTAATGTGATTAGTTTCTTAAATTCGTTATCCAGTACTTTTTTGGGTAAGCGGTAAGCCGGGATGCCGTATCTCAACATTCCGCCCAGCTTAGCTTTTTTCTCAAAGATCGTAACATTGAAACCATTTAATGCCAGATAATATGCTGATGCCATACCCGCTGGTCCAGAACCGATTATCGCAATCGATACTTTTCTTTTTGTCGCTGGTTTGGCAAATGGCACTTTTTTTAATCCCCAGTCGCCGATAAATCTTTCAACGCAATGAATACCGATTGATTCATCATAGTCTTTACGATTACATTCGGTTTCACATGGATGATAACATACTCGACCAGTAATCGATGGGAATGGATTATCTTCTAAAATTAATTTATATGCTTCAAGTAGTTTATCCTGCTTTACTAAATCCATATAACTCTGTATTTTTTCATTGGTCGGGCATTCATTATTACATGGTGGAATTTTATTTAGGTAAATTGGTCGGAAGATACGCCATGTTCCTGTGTGGTTCAAGAGGGTAGTGGTCATGGAAATCGCCCAGTTGGGGTAATCTGATTCTTTTTCTAAAATCGGAACTTGAACTTTATATTTTTCTAACCATTTCATATGCTTCCTTAGTTGCATGGATATTTTCTTCTAATTTGACCGGCACATATTCTTTTATCCCGTCAATTATATGGTCTAATGACGTCAGATTTGTTATTTTGACAAACGCACCCAATATTGCGGTGTTAACAATCGGTGCGGTTTTTGCACCGAGTCGATATTTGATTGCTATGCTGGTTGCATCAACAATTGCCATTCGGAATCCTTCAAAACGAAAGTTCTTTGGAACCTGGGTTGAATTGAGTAAAATCCAACCGCCTGGTTTTAGTCCCTGGGTTATATTGACCGTTTTGGTTAAGACCGGGTCTAAAACGATAATATGGTCTGGTTTATATACTTTGCAGCGGAGTAATATCGGTTTTTCGTCATATCTTAAAAAAGCTTGGACTGGCGCGCCTCTACGCTCAACGCCAAATTCGGGAAAGGTCTGAACCGCTTTTCCTTCTGCGAATAGGGCGGATGCCAAGATTTCCGAAGCGATTACCGCGCCCTGTCCACCCCGTCCATGAAATCTGATTTCGGTCATAAGTAAATACCGCGATTAATATACAACATAATCGCTAATGTCCTTTCTATAAGCTTCATTAAATTACCATTTCAAAATCATTGCCGCCCAGGTAAAGCCAGCGCCAAAGGCAGCAAGTAAAATTTTCGCACCATCTTTTATTCTACCCTCATGATAAGCTTGGTGTAAAGATACTGGAATCGACGCCGCAGAAATATTGCCGTATTTTTGAATTGTCATATAGTTCTTTTCAGGGGGTATCATAGCTCGTTTTCTTGTCGCTTCAATAATTCTTATATTAGCCTGATGCGATATGAACAAATCAATATCTTCAACGGTCAGGTGAGCATCTTGTAATGCAGTTAGGGTTGCGTTCTCCATTTCCCGCACCGCATTTTTAAAGACTTCGTTACCTGCCATGTGAAGAGTATGAAGTTTCTTTTCAACACTATCACACGTTGCTGGTATTCTACTTCCACCGGCCGGCAGGTAAAGAAGCTCGGCCAAATTACCATCCGCACCCCAATTTGACGAGACAATTCCTCGTTCTTCATTGGTTGGAACTAACACACAAACGCCAGCACCGTCTCCGAATAAAACACACGTAGAACGGTCCTGATAATTGGTGATTTTGGAAAGTATTTCAGCACCAGCAACCAAAACTTTTTTGGAACTACCGCAAGTAATAAGATAAGATGCAATTTCTAAAGCGTATAAAAACCCGCTACAGCCAGCGCTAACGTCAAATGCCGCCTGTCCTGAAATACCTAATCCTTTTTGGACCCAACAGGCAGTCGAGGGGAAAGGTGTATCCGGTGTGGATGTGCCGACAATAATCGTATCTAACTCGCTTGCCTTTAAGTTAGCTTGCTTTAGGGCTTCTTTAGTGGCGATGATAATTAAGTCCGATGTTGCGGTTTTTTCTTCAACGATATGCCGTTCTTTAATTCCGGTCCGTTCGGTAATCCATTCATCGGAAGTATCGACCATCTTTTCAAAGTCAGAATTAGTCAATATCTTTTCAGGAATTCCAACACCCAAACCGACAATTTTTAACTTTCTCACGGTTGGATAATATACTCAATAAAATTAAGTTCGTCAAGAATTAGATTAATATATGTTATAACTCTAGATTTGACATGATGATACAAGTCAAAAAAGTTAGTGAAGGTATTTATTTCTGTATGCTGAGAACAGATGGAAAAAACTACAAAAGAAACTAATGATAGTGAAATAGGGTGTTTAAGAAGTATAATATCCTAATACAGCAGACTTAAAAAGTTTACTTATAAATCAACTTTCATTTGAGCAAAAATTTGCTCTAACTTATTGTAGTATATAGCGTAATGTCTAAAAAGTGCCAACAAATGGGTATAGTGGGGGTGTAAGTGTTCAGTATTTCGGTAACATTTTTTAGTATAATGTTATTATGGAAAGGAGTATTATTATGTTACCTTCAGTTAAACAGCCATGACTACTACATGGCTGTTATTAGTCCCAGAATACAAATCGCTTACGCAGAAAAGATCGAAAACCTTT
>CAIPLT010000057.1 GCA_903865935.1 Caldifarciminota bacterium | reverse complement strand
CCATTGAGTCTTCTATTCAAACGTGATTCATAACCAAATCCCAGAGTCAAATTGAGCGACTTGGCAGTTCCCTTAATATCGGATGAATCTTTATTTCCATTAATATATGTTGAGATGTTTATTTCAGTTGATTCTGGATACGGATAATTGCGCCATCGGTGGAGCGAAGAATCAATTGCTGCGTAGTATGAGTTACCTAATTCGCTACCAGTCAGAGCTGCTGATGAGCGTGTAAAACGCACGAGAGTATTGAAAGTATTGTCATCATTAATTTCTTTCTGCCAACGAAAGCTGATGTTTAGTTCATTAACCTTTTTTGTTTTATCGATACTTTTTGTGTCAGTTTCGTTATGATACCTCCAATATTGGTCAAAATAATAAGAACTATCATATTCATATGTATATGAATAAATATCGAACATAGTGTGATAAGTTTCGTCATCAAGCTTAATCTTATTATCACCCGTTTTAAATGCGGCAGTTATCTGAAACGAGTTGGTTTGAGAATTAAAAGTCGTGCCAATACCAAATTGATGATATAAAATATTATCGTCATATTGGCTGGTTGAATTATATGAACTAGCATAAGTGTTATTTTCGTTCCGACCCCAATCATCTGAGGATTGTTCTTGATACGGACTTTTGGTAAGAATATAAAATGGCGCAATGCTAAAGTGTTCCGAAGGGGTAAAAGCTAAAAAGAATAGCTGCTGATATGACATAAAACTATACTGATGAGACCAGAATTCATCATAAAGATTAGCATATGTTTCAAAATAACCCGACTTTGTGTAGACAAACTGGTTTTGAAACCCAATCGCGAGCTTTGAAACCGGGAAATTTGGGAGAAGGAGTGTTAAAAGAGTTGGTGGAAAATATGACGTATAATAGTAATAGGGGAGAAACGTAATACCGATTGATTTGGATTCTAAAAGTGAAGCTAATGACGGATTTTGTAGTACATCAGTTTCTAAGTCAGAAATGATTCCTGAGAAATCTTCTCCCAGTGCTCGCATTCGATTCGAAATATTGGGAAACAAAGGTTCTTGCGGTCGTTCATTGTAATACCAATATTGGCCGTAAACCAAACTACTAGCTAGTAATATTAAGATTACAATAGACATATATGACATTCTGTTATTCATATATCCTCCTGTTTCGACTTTATTGTATACTTTACTAATCATATGTCAATGATTTTATGGGGTGCGAGACCCAAAAGGAATTACACTACTAAGAGAATGGCAGGTTGTAACGTCTGTGTGCTCTGTTTCAGCACATATTAGACAAACTGGTTAACCTTAGAGATTGCAATATGCTAAATAGCCAATTTGAACAATATCACCTGGAATACAACAGGTAAAAAATACCACGAAAGCACGAAATAAGAAAATTTGAAAATCTTTGTTTAGATATTGACAAGCAATATTTAGGGGTTAAACTTTTTATGTAAGTTAAGGTAAAAGACCGTCAACATACTTTTGGCGTCGGCACGAGGTGAGTTATGAAAAACCACAAGGTCATACAAGAAATAATTTTGTTGGTTGCATTAATATCAATAACTCTAATCATTTCATGTTCTAAATCCAATATTTATAACAGACAAGGGCTCGCTTACGATAGAAAAGGTGAATTAGATAAAGCGATTGAAAATTATACTATGGCAATTAATCTTAATTCGAAAATGCTCGTAGCTTTTTATAACCGAGGACTTGTTTATATCAAAAAGAGTGAATTTGACCAAGCGCTTGTAGATTTTAATAAAGCAATCGAGATTAATCCGAAATATAGTAAAGCTTATTACGGGCGAGGGCTGGTATATTCTAAAAAAGGAGATTTCGATAAAGCAATTGAAAATTATAACAAGGCTATTGAACTTAACCCCAAATTTTCTGACGCAATTTACAATCGAGGGCTTGTCTATACTGATAAAAATGAGTGGGAGAAAGCGATTGTGGATTATAATAAGGCAGTTGAGATTGACATCAAATATGCTGTGCGTGTAAAGACTTTCTTTAGAAGACCATTCTGGTAAATTAAAAATTCCAGACTAATTTAAGGATATAACGCTTCATTGAAATTGATAAGAAAGACACGCCACCTCCCAGTTAGCCTTAAAACCATTATCAAAATCGGTTGAAAATTCTAGCTGCAGTGTTCTGTTTCAGCACATATTAGACAAATCGGTTAAAATGTAACTTTACACTTTTAGGATTGCTTGTAGTTTGGGACTGAATGGGTAGGAATTAATCGAAGTAGCTTGTATACGTGCCCCGTTTAAGATATGGTTGTTTTGTGACCAATTTGTGACCGAAACACTGTAAATGCTGTAAGTCCTGTAAATCCTGTAAAAGGCTCAACGCCTTGATTCACAGGACATTGAGCCTAAGTTACAGAATAACAAAATGTTGGGGAAAGTGGTCTTTTAAGAT
>CAIPLT010000056.1 GCA_903865935.1 Caldifarciminota bacterium | reverse complement strand
GGTCCGGCCGCGGGTTTCCGTCTATGGTGCAAGGTTATTAAAGCAAGGACCAATATAACCGGATACTCTCAATACGTAGACCGCACATTGAACCCAAGAACTTATGCTTGTCTATCCACGTCTTCGGGTTGGGTGCCAAATGACACCGGTTTGTATAGGTTTTATTGTTACATTGAGATGAGACCGGGTGTTGATTCGACACCAGAAAACAATTCACTTGAACGATTCTACTATGTCCGTCATCAGCCGCCAACTCCTCCTCAAGGTGCAGTTAGCGCATTGCCACAAGTTTTCGGGTTAATGCAGAATAATCCTAACCCATTCCATGGTGTGACCTCAATTCGCTGGCAGATACCAACTGCATCCCGTGTTAACATTTCAATTTATGATGCGACCGGAAGAGTAATCAGAACCATCGAAAATGGTAATTACTTACCGGGTTATTACAACTCTGTATGGAACTGCACAGACGACCGTAATCAGAAAATTGCAGCGGGCGTCTACTTCTACGAAATGCGCGCGGATAGATACATTTCTCTACACAAGATGGTAATCGCACATTAATAAGAGAGGCACGGAGTTAACGGAGATAATGAGAAAATAAGGAAACCAGGAAGCCAAGAGGAAATAATATCCTAAATCGCTATTTAATCAACACTAATTTAGGATTGTTTGTAGTTTGGGACTGAACGGGTAGGGATTCATTGAAGCAACGTGCATAAAGCGCACCGTTTAAGACACGGTTGTTTTGTGACCAATTTGTGACCAATGTTGACATTTTAGGGAAACCCACGAAGCACAACTCTCCGATATCTCTAAATTTCTTATAAATCAGGGTGCTTAAAGATACATATTATGACAGCAATATTCATACGAGAAAAATACACTTAAATTTATGGAATGTCAAGATTGTAACTCGCATAATTTCATTGACAAAAGCATGACGACTATTATAATTACGCATTGATAATATGAAAGGGGGAATTGTGCAGAAATTTAAACAAGTAGTTTTTTTGTTATTTATTGCAAGTTGTTTATTGTGTCTTTCATGTGCAATACTAAATCGCGAAGGTCATAAAGTGGTGTTGGATTATAATGAATCACATCTTTTTAATATAGCAGCAAACTCTTACAGAATTTTCCCCTTTTCGGTTGATAAAGACTGGACAAATCTGCAATTAAATATTGTTTGGAACACAGATCATGACGATATTGATTTTGCTGTTATGGATCAAGACAATTTCGAAAGGTGGCAAATTGGCATAGACACTGTTGAGTATATTTATCAAGTAACCGGAACTTCGTGTGATAATAGTATAAGCCTACCTTCAAATAATAGCATCAATTTTTTCTATGTGCTTTTTAATAATACAGGTAACGATTCCGTCAAAATAACATCACATGTGGATTTAGATTATAGATATTAGAGAAATCCGAAACAAACATCATTGTCGTCACCTAAAAAGCTCGCGGGAAAGAGACGAAAGGACCGTTTTAGGTAACATTTAAATATATACTGACAGTATAATAAAAATCCCATCGATTTTTTGTTCTAACTTACTGAAATCAAAGTTTATTGTCAACCTCTGTTTGTGACCAATTTGTGACCAAAGCAGCATGAAATCCTGTAAGTCCTGTAAATCCTGTAAAAGGCTCAACGCCTTGATTCACAGGACATTGAGCCTAAGTTACAGAAAACCAAAATGTTGGGGAAAGTGGTCTTTAAAGATTATGAGTCAGCTGCTCTAACCAACTGAGCTACGGACCCAGCTTACTGTTTCAATAGCTTACAGAAATCGCCATTATTGTCAACACCCGATAGTGCCAAATTTCTGCCTTTTTTTAGACCAAAAGAGGTAATAGTTGCCATAACCAATATAAACAATATAGGTTAAGGG
>CAIPLT010000055.1 GCA_903865935.1 Caldifarciminota bacterium | reverse complement strand
TTTTAACACCAAAATGCCTCAAATGCATTTCTAGCGACCTCACGTCAGTTGCTATTAAAAAATAAAAATTGACATATCCTACAATCGGTATATAATAGACTATATGAGATTTTATAGGATTTTATGTCCTAGAAATGAGGTATAAATGAAATATTATACGATAGACGAAGTAGCAAAGATATATAAGCTAAACCGTAAGACTGTACGGCGAGAGATTGAAAAAGGACATCTCAAGGCTAAGCTAGTGGCCGGTCGATGGCGAATTGAAGAAGCAAGTTTAAAAAATTGGGACGATCGAAATAATAATTCCGCCTCGAAAAATGCGGACGCCGCGCCCGGTCATACCGACCAGGATATCTTATCGAGTTCCCAGCCGGATAAAAGTATGCCACAAGCAGAAATTGAACCCAGCAGCGCAGATACAAGCGAAGAAAGTAATGATGAGAATACGGGTGATGATCAAGAAAAAGTCAAGGATGAAGTAACTGTGAAAAACGCGGAAAAATTAGCCGAGAATTGGAATTTATACAGTCCATTCAAAGAACCCTTAACCCCAGAAGGTCACCTACTTAAGCCAATGAAACATAAGGTTGAAAAATTCATGGTCGAAAATAATAATGATTTAAAACAGCTAGTGCTGACAATAAGGATTTTATTCTATTTATATAATAAAAATTTAATCAAGAGTAAAATAATCTTGAAACAATTTATCAGAGGGGATTATCATGTAAAGCTTGGTTTTCCAGAATTAACAACTGCGGAAGACTCGGAATTAGAAGGATTGGTGAGGCGTCATACTCTTTGGTGTTTCAGTTGTGAGAGGGATACTGAGATTTTTAATCCGGACGGAAAAATCGAATGCCCGAATTGCGGACAGACTGAGGCAGTATACAGACTATATCCACTTATTGTCTACAAAGGTATGGCAAAATACCCTGTATTGCAAATATTCTACAATAAATATAGCGTGTATTTAGTAAAGTCAATGAAAAAGGTTTGGGCTCGGGCAAAGGAACTGGAAAAGCCATCACCTCCGGGTATACATGAGGTTAAGTTTAAGGATTATATCAAGGGTGATAAAACGTTGGACTGGGCAATAATCGCTGATATTTATAAAATGAAAAGAGAAGTATATGATCAGCAATAAGGTGCGGAAACGATTAATTTGTTGTTCGCTGATCTAGAACACAAAAAAGATTGCGTTTTGTTCCCATAAGAATCCCAGCCGGGAATTTAGATCAGGAAAGTCTTTTTTTTGACAAAAAACGAGCGTAAACTTAACTAAACACCACTATGCGCCGTCTCCTCCAGCATATTATTAATCTAACTGCGTTCCACGTTTTATAATATCATTATAATCTTTAAAAATGTACTTCTTGTATCTTTTTTTACCGGTTGTTTCTTTTAAGACCCCGATTTTCTCGAACTTCCTCGTTAATTCATGGGCAGTATTTTTGTAGATTTTATTTCTGAATGATTGCTAAAAGTTTTCTAAATATGTAAATCTTATTCCGTTTTCTTTCCGTCTCTTCTAACAGCTCCAATTTATCGAAAATTCTTATTAAACGGCTGACGGTTACCTTATTAAGGTCTAATTTCGTAATCACATCCTTGCTCGTAAATACCGGTTGCGAAAAAATAAAATCAAGCATTTTAAAAGAGTATGGCGACTTGTACGAATACAGTTTTTCCTTGATTTCATTATACAAACCCAGCATCTTATCAATCGTACTCTGGGTTTTCGCGCTCTGCCAGGCAACCCCTTCGAGAAAAAACTTTATCCAGTTCACATAATTATTTTCTTTGGTAATATCATTCAGCAATTGGTAATAGGTTTGCCGGTTTTTTTCGAAAAATTCGCTGATATATAAAGCTGGTTTAGCGATCATCCCTTTTGAGAAAAGAAAAATCGGTATCAAGATCCGGCCAATTCTTCCGTTTCCGTCAATGAAGGGATGAATGCATTCGAACTGCGCGTGGACGAGTGCAACCTGGATTAAGCAGTCAGTATATTCGGAATTGATAAACTGCTCTAAATTTTCCATATACCCCAATACTTTAATCGGTTCGGGCGGAACGTACTGGGCACGTTCAATTGGTGTTCCGGGCACGCCAATCCAGTTTTGGATATGCCTGAACTCACCCCTTGCTTTATCATAACCGCGGACATCTTTCATAAGAATCGAGTGAATCTGGCGGATTACATTTAAACTGATCGGCTTGGTTTTGAGACTGGCTTGCGCGAATTCTAATGCTTTGCGGTAATTAACAATTTCTTTGACATCTTCGAATTTTGTTATCTCGCCCGCCTGATACAGATAAACATCGGTTATCGAGCTTTGAGTGCCTTCAATCCGGGAACTCAGCGCCGCCTCTTTCACAATCAGCGGTGTTACTAAAAGATTGGGATTCGCGACAAACTTAAACATCGCATCTAATTTCCCCAATGAATAATTAGCCTGTGACAGCTGAGAAATAAAACTTGAGTAATCGACTTTTACCGGCAGTCTGGTCAATTCAAAACGGTTCATACCGGAATTATAGGCATAGTTACAGAAAAGTCAATATGTGTTACTAATATTAACATTAGTTACATATCTGATACTACTAATGAAGTACGAAATAAAAACCACAATACCGTTTTCGCGCTCGCCGCACTGACTCCTTAATCCTTAACGACTAATTGATAAAAAGAAATGGACAAACTGCCGTCGCCATATCTATGATATTCTAGTATACGATATAAACTATTGACTAATCGGAATTTTTTTAGTAGTAATATTATACGGGTCCGTAGCTCAGTTGGTTAGAGTAGCTGACTCATAATCTTAAAAGATCACTTTCCCCAACATTTTGTCATTCTGTAAGTTAGGCTCAACGAACTGTAGATCAAAGCGTTGAGCCCTTTACAGGATTTACAGCACTTGCAGCATTTCATGCAACGTTGGTCACAAATTGGTCACAAAAAAATTATCTTTGGTATTATAAATCAACGGCTGAAATTGCCTTGGGATGAGCAAAATATTTCTTGGTAATAAGGTAATGGTCTTTTAGTTTTAGATTCTTAGCAATTTTAGAAAGCTGTTTGACATCACCGATATTACCAATCGTTTTTACTTCAAACGCAATTTTCTCATTTAAAATAAAATCGACTTCTGGACCTTTGTATTTTTGGTAATAATTTAGCGACCCATACTTTTTAAGATTAGTGAATACCGCATTTTCAAAAATAACGCCTTCGGGAAATTTTATCAGTTGATTCAATAAACCCGAGTCGCAAAAATATACTTTATTAGCGCCTTTTACTTCGCCGTCAATATTTCTCGAAAATGGTTTTACTAAAAAAATGAAATAAGTTTTTTCTAAAAAACCGAGGTATGAATAAACGGTGTCCCGTGAAATACTGATTTCGCTGGCAATTTTGGTTATTTCAATTTTGGAGCCAACCCGATTCGCTAACAGCAAGATTGTGTCCCGTAATTTTCGCATATCCTTAAAATCTGCCAATTTTTTAACATCTTTTTCAAAGTAAGACGTGAAAATATCCTGTAAAATCTGTTTCTTTCGGTCTGCCTCTTGTTCAACCACTACTCTTGGGAATCCGCCAAATTGTAAATATTCTTCAAAATGTTTTTTGTATAATTCATAAGCAATTTCAGATTTGGTTCTTGATTTACTACTGAAATCTCGTTCAAATCCTTTTTTTATCTGTTTAAAAACTAAAAACTCTTCAAAATCTAAAGGAAACAGCTCATAGATGATTTTTCGTCCCGCTAACGATTCAGGAAATAGATTTTTCAGATAAAAACTCGAAGAACCAGTAAGAAAGAACTTTATCTTATAATGGTCGTAAAGATATTTGACAATCCGTGCGCTTTCGGGTAATAATTGAACTTCATCTATGAAAATATGACATTTTTTGGCGGGGTCAATATTAAAATCACGGAAATTGTGAAGAATATTGTCATAATTTTTCTCTTCAAAAACCTTTTAGTTTAGTGGATTTTCCAAATCCAGAAATAATTTATTGTCACTTTTAACCGAATCAAAAACCTGCCGCATCAAAGTCCTCTTGCCGGTCTGTCTCATCCCGGTCAAAACGATAATATTCGGGCTGGTTATTTCTTTTAATAACTGATTGGTCAATCTTCGTGGATATATCATAGTTTGATGTTAATCGATATTCCAAAAATGTCAAGTTACAGTCGACACTATTACCTGAAATGTTATCTAATATTAAGGCATAAATATGGCGCGCTGATATACTGGTTTACTTATTCCGCTAATTCTCTGTCTATTTACCTCAGCATTAACATCTTTCTTGTCGCTTGATATTCCTCAGTTTGTAACCGATAGAAATAAATACCATTCGGGCAAATCTTTCCTTTGCTATCTTTTCCATTCCATCTCACCGAATACCAACCAGGATTATAAGTATTGTTGACAAGTCCAATTATTTCTTGCCCGGTCGAACTAAAGATCGTGATATTTATTTTACTGGTATATGGAATTCCATAGCGGATTTCGGTTAATCGTGAAAATGGATTAGGCGAGTTCAATGACAGCGAAAAGCTAGTTGGCATAGATAAATTGTTGATCTCATCTATCCCAGTTGTCCGGACGATAAAATTCCTGACACTTGACCAGTCGCTCTCATTATTTGCCCGGTCAATCGCCTTTACCCGCCAATAATAAGTCGTATCACGCAACTTTCTTAAGATTGTCGAATCAGAAACCAGTGTATCAATCGGACTGACAAAGCTCGAGTTATTTGCGATCTGGATCCGGTAATTTCTTATACCGCTTAGATTATCCGTTGAGCCGTACCAGTAAAACCTGACCAACGAATCATTGAGCACCGCACCATTGGCCGGACTCGCCAGATTCGGCACACTCGGCGCGGAATTATCCGCACCAAAACTATCCGGACTCGAGAAAGCGCCCTCGTTACCAGCTAAATCATAAGCACGCACCCGCCAACTGTATCGAGCATTTGTTAAAGTCAAAGTGTCACATAAATAATCAGTGGTGTCAGTAATTGGACTGGTGAAGCTAGTTGATGTATCCGCTTGTATTAAGTATCGCACCGGCGATTTAGCATTGAAACTAACCGAAGACCAAATGAAAATTACATCGATACTGTTAACCCAAATTCCGGTGATTGGTGAAAGTAAAACCGGCGCATCGGGTGTTCTTGTATCAAGTTCAAAACTACGGGCTGCCGAGTAATTACTCTGGTTACCCGCACAGTCATGAGATTTCACTCTCCAATAAACAGTAGTATCAGGCAATGGCATACCGATTATTGCGAAGAATGTATCAGCAACAATTGTATCGTATGTAACTAAAAATCCGGGATCGATTGCACCCTCGAGAGTATAGCTTGATACACCACTACAATTATCCGATGCGCGATTCCAGACAAAGGTTACACTGGGATTATTTATCATCGCGCCATTTACCGGAATCACAAGATTTGGCACACTGGGCGCAGTATTATCCACGCCAAAACTGTCCCGTCCTGAGAAAACACCCTGGTTGCCAGCTAAGTCAAAAGCTTTAACCCTCCAATAATAACAATCCTCGGGCAATGTTAATGTATCATATATCAGGCTTGTTGTGTCGATTCTTGGAGTTGTGAAGGTTGTTAATGTGTCGACCTGCAAGATGTATCTCACCGCAGATCTGGCATCGAAAGAAACCTGGGACCAATTAAAGATTACTGATGTATTAGTAAGCCAAATACCGTTTAATGGGGATGCTAGAACCGGCGCATTAGGAATCCTTGTATCAAGTTCAAAACTGCGGGCCGAAGACCAACCGCTCTGATTGCCGGCACGGTCTTGTGAACGGACATGCCAGTAATATGTCGTATCAATCAAAGTAATTGTGCACATGGTGTCAGAAATTATTGTATCCTGGTGTGTGGTAAAACCAGAATTCTTTGCATACTGCAATGTATAACTTGCAACACCGCTCAGATTATCCGTCGAATGGTTCCAGACAAATGATATATTCGCGTTATTAATAATTGTGCTATTCGCGGGCGACACAGGATTTGGGAGACTCGGCGCGTTATTGTCAACGCTAAAACTATCCCGCGGCGAGAAAGCACCCTGGTTACCTGCTAAATCATACGCCCTGACCCGCCAGAAGTAACGGGCTTGATTTAAGACTAAAGTGTCATAAACGAGACCGGTCGTGTCTAATAATGGGCTGGTAAAGTTGACGTTCGTATCAGCCTGTAGCAAATAGCGCACCGGTGATTTAGCGTCAAGCATAACCTGTGACCAGTTAAAGATTACTCTGGTATTACTCGTCCAGATGCCGCCAATCGGTGAAACTAAACCGGGTCCCTGAGGAACTCGTGTGTCAAGTTCAAAACTCCATACCAAAGACCAACTACCCTGATTGCCCGCCCGGTCCACTGCTTTTACCCGCCAGTAATATGTCGTATCCGCCAGCCGGGCCGGCACCTGATAAGTTGTATCCGCCGGGTTGACGGTCACCGCCCCGACAAATCCTGAATTATTTGCATACTGCAGCTGATAATAATCTACTCCGCTGTAATTATCGGTTGCGTGATGCCACCGGAACCTTGGCAGACTGTCCGGCGTATAAGCGCCATTGGCCGGTGCAATTAATGCCGCGGCCGAAGGCGACTCGGCATCAATCGTGAAATTAGCGTCACTCGTGTCTTGCGTAATAACCAAACCCCCGGCATCTAAAATTTGCACCATCACCCGGCACGTGGTAAAACTGATCATCGGCAAAGTCCAGTTATAGATTGATTCACTCGGCGCAACGCTGTTGATTATCGTATCGGTGTAGCTCGATCCGCCATTTCTTGAAAGCATTAACCTAAAGCAGGTAAAACCCGTGCCTGTGGTTCGCCATTTTATCACATGGCTGCTGCCGCCCGCCCATAATTCAGCGCCGTTGGGTATAACAACATTGGTTGTCGCATTAACACTGATTTGAGTTGTGCGGGTCTGCCGGTCATTGGCTGAATTCTGGTCGCCAACTAAGGCGGTCCGCATTTTCACCGTGCACATCTCAACCACACTTGGCGTCCAACTTGCAAAACTGACCCGGGCCGTATCCCCGGCGTTCAGCGTCACAACATTTTGGGTGTTGGTATATCGGAGCGCCCCGCCCGCGCCCACAATTGAACAGACCACTGGAACATTCGACTCAGTTATGGTGCCATAATTTTTCACGCGCGCGACTGGCGCCATCGCAATACCAACCTGATGCAGTACCGACGGATAAATTATCGCATCAACTCCCACATCATGAAAAATCGTCCGACCGCCAATTAATCGGACGTAGTCAATATTCATGTTATTGCCATAGTCTGAATATGCCAACAAGCCGATGTACAATGTCTGAGTAAAACTTCCCAGATAAACCGTATGCTCGACCCAGCCATTGGTCGCTTCATACCGCCTGAATGCGGTCACCCGGTTAAAGGTAGTCCCATTAGTCGAATACTCGACTTTTACGCTGTCCGGTCCATAACCGCTGCCCGGCGCATATCCATCATCGTGATACATGCAGAACTTTAGCGTGCAAAGCACGGGTGATGAACCTAATGCGATTGCCGGTGATATTAACCGCGCTATACTGCCGTTGTATGCCGAATACGTCGGATAAGACGCCATCGCAGCACCTTCATAAGGTGTACAAGTCGGATCGGTGTTGGAAGTCATTCTTTCCCAGTTATACGAACCTGAAACAATCACGCTCTGCCAGCCCGCCGGTGGAAATGTTACATCATTAAAACCTTCGATCAAGAAATATGAAGCAATTTGAGTTGTCCTGGTCATTCGGTCGTTGACTGGATTTAAGTCGCCGGCTAACAGTGTCCTCATTATCACCGTTACGTTTTCAGTAATAGTCGGTGTCCACGCTGAAAAATTAACGTTGGTGGTTGCGTTGGGTCCCAGGGAAACGACCGTCTGGGTGTTCGTATATCTTAGCGCACCGCCCGTTCCAATAATTGAACAAACTGCCGGGAAATTTGTTTGCGTTGCGGTGCCATAATTCTTCACCTGGGCAACTGGCGTCATTGAAGTATTAACTAGATGCGTTGCCGATGGCGAAACAATTGCTTCGATTCCAACATCGGCGGTTATTTGTTTCATGGACAGCTGAGCGTAAACCGCTACATTATAATCCGGAATCGATACGGGCGGGTCGGTCGAGTTTCTGGAAAAAGAACCTACGATTTCGGTTGAAAAATTATTTATCGTACCGGAAATACCATCCGATGAATTATCAATACAACGCAGAAAGGCCAGCGAATCGGGTCCGAGCGAAGAAATATTATCGCTCATGTCAAAAACCATTTTATTACTTGGAAACGCGCAATTCGCTTGCGTGGTCATATACCAGTTGAAAAAATCTTTCGTAGCACGAGGCGAACTGGTTGGTCCAAAACCAAACTGAATACCAACGTCAGTCCTCGCATTATGAGTTAGTTGAGTTCGAACTTGAAGCACCGGATTATAACCAATTCGGTCGGTGATATAATAAGCCTCACGCTGAGACAGATACTGATCCTTTACTGCGACGTATGACATCCAGAAATATCCGGATGCGCCCCATCCCGTGCCCCAGGAATTAACCAACTTAAACGCGCCATAACCATCCGCGGTCGACCGGTTATCATCATATCCGACAAATGTAACCGCGTGTCCGCCGCGATTTGAACCAGTTCGTTGAGAAGCGCAGTAGGTATAATTATAAGAACTGATATTATCAAAATTGCCCCAAACATAGATGGCGAGCACCGCCGTGTAACCGTTATTAAGCTGAGCTTTTATTAAATTTACCCCGGCATCATTACTGCAATCAATCCAATTCTCCCCGTCACCCCGATATGGCAATGCCCAAACAAAAGAAGTTTCGGATGGCCAGGCAGTATAATTGTATTGATCGTAAGGGAAAAGCGTCATATTAGCACTGCCGTGGTCAACTATACACTTCATCCCATCATCAAAATAAGCGCCAAGGTCGTCACCCCCATTTATCAAATTATAGACAAAGGCCGGGCTGAATTGATTTTGGGCAAGGTTAACGTTCCATCCCTGTTCGCGCCATTCGGTGTGAGTTTTATGATAATAACTCATCGCCCACGCCACACATGAACCTTGCGCCCCCTGGTCACCAACGGGCGGCATCTGTGAAGATAAATCAACTGATCGTAATAGTGATTTTCCTGATTTCAACGGGATATCGAAAACTTGGATTAAATTAGGGCTCAAGCGTGGGTCGCGATATAATAACCCGGTGCGATGCAATCCGTTTGGCGCACCCGGTAAAATATTTGCTTTAGATTTTGTTTGTTCCGAAAACACCGAGGAATGTTCCGAACTCGTTTTTGCATCAGCGAATATGAAATTGGTTGGATGCACTTTATCTGTTGCAAATACGACTTTAAAGAATAGTAATA
>CAIPLT010000054.1 GCA_903865935.1 Caldifarciminota bacterium | reverse complement strand
CTCCACCATGTTATATAGTTTATTATTAAATTAAATTTTATTTTCCAAATTAGACTTCTTCTAAAATGCTGCTAAAAGTATCATGATGTTGTTCTTCATCACTTAAGATACTCTCAAATAGCTTTTTAGTCACAACATCGTTTTCTTTTACCGCTAACGCGATAATTTGTTTGTATAGTTTAATTGCCGCTTCTTCGTCTTTTTTATCTATTGCAACCATTTCTTTAAGTGTCTTACCGATAAAAATTGGTTCAGGTTTGGTTGTTGGCAGTCCGCCAAGATAATTAAGCCGTTCCGCAATCGCTTCCGCATGTTTCATTTCTTCAATTGCAATCTTTTTAAATTCATCTTTAATCGTAAAACCTTTTACACCTTGCCATAAAACATGCTGCCACATATATTGAATTGAAACCTGAAGTTCATCAGACAGACCTTCATTCATCTTATCGATTAGTTGTTTGTTTACCATTTATTCTCCTAAATTCCTAATATCTAAATGCCCTCTTCTCACTAATAATGAATTTAACCAATTTTGAATATTTGTCAAGTTTATTCTTATATAAAAACCGACTGTTAACAACATACTAATCATAAAGTTAAAAATTATCAGATCGAAGATTAACCAGTATTGAGTTTAGGGGTCAAATTTTACTATTTTTTAGTCGAATTGAGTTTGTCACCACATTTAACGAACTTGCCGCCATTGCTATTTCGGCAATTAAAGGGTGTAAGAGCCCTAAAACAGCTAAAGGTATTGCGATTGCATTATAAAATATCGCCCAGAATAGATTTTGTTTTATCTTTCTAAAGGTTGCCTTGGATAATTTTATTGCTGTCACAACACTGCTCAGGTCACCGCGAACTAAAGTGACATCGGAGGACTCGATTGCAATATCAGTTCCAGTGCCGATTGCAATCCCAACATCGGCTTGAGTTAAGGCTGGTGCATCATTGATACCGTCACCAACCATCGCGACTACACCAAATTCCTTCTGAAGTTTTTCTAATACTTTTTGCTTATCCGCGGGTAAAACATTTGCTTCTACCCTATTTATCCCGACTTTTTTCCCGATTGCTTTTGCTGTTGTAAGGTTATCGCCGGTGAGCATAATTAAATTGATATCCATTAATTTAAGCTCACTAATCGCATACTGTGAATCGCTCTTCAATGCATCGGCAATTGCAATCACTCCAGCTAAGCTATTATCAATTGCAACTATAATGATAGTTTTTGCTTCATTTTCCAGGTGGACAATTTGTGCCTTCGCTAATGAATAATCAATGTGGTATTCCTGTAAAATCATTTTCGAACCAACAATTACTTGTTTGCCATTTACTTTACCGATTATCCCTTTACCTGATATCGCCTGAAAATTTGATGGCGCAGAAATTTTTATTCCTTGAGATTTTGCTGATTCTATAATCGCACTGGCTAATGGATGCTCTGACCCTGATTCCAGACTGGTCGCATATTCTAATAAAACATTATTCGTTACGTTATTATAGACCTCAATATCGGTTACTTCGGGTCTGCCTTTGGTTAATGTGCCAGTCTTATCAAAAACGATTGCTTTGACATCTTTCAGCGTTTGTATCGCGCTGCCTGAGCGAAATAGAATCCCTTTTTCTGCTCCAATACCCGAACCGACCATTAAAGCAGTTGGCGTTGCTAATCCTAAAGCACAGGGACACGCGATTACCAGAACTGCAACCGCAGCGAAAATTGCGAGTGAGACTGGTGAAAGATACGGATTAATCCATGGTAAAAATGTGTATGCCCAGAAAAGAACTTTTGTCAAATAGTCCGCAAACAATAGCCAGATAACAAATGTTGAACCAGAAATAATTAAAATAATCGGAACAAATTTCGCGGTAATACGGTCAGCAAATTCTTGAATAGGAAATTTAGACGACTGGCACTGTTCAACTAATTTAATAATTTGTGCTAAAAAGGTATCTTTGCCGACCTTGGTCGCTTTTACCTGCAATAGACCCTGCTGGTTAATTGTCGCACCAATAACTGTGTTACCCGCTTTTTTCTTAACCGGTATTGGTTCGCCCGTCACCATCGATTCATTAATAGTTGATGTGCCAGAGACAACTTCACCGTCCGTAGGAATTTTCTCGCCTGGTTTTATTATCATCACATCACCGACTTTAAGCTGTTCGATTGGAATTTCTTTTTCTTCTTGTCCGGAAATAATGCGTACGGTTTTGACACCTAATTGAATTAAGCGCTGTATCGCCTGTGATGCCTTGCCTTTTGACATCGCTTCGATATACCGTCCGGTCAGGTGAAATGCCATTATCATTCCAGCAATCCCGGCATAATTTTCAATCGGTAAATTAAATATTTTGAGTACCCCGGTGATCAAAGCTGCTAATGTTCCTATGCCAATCAATACATCCATTGAAGCCGCACCATTTCGGATTGAATTGTAACCAGCTTTCAGCGTATTATGTCCGGGCATAAAAACTGCCAACGCCCCGAGTACGGTCATAATAAAATTGATACCCGGTATCATTACTTTAAACGCCATATCCAAGAGCATAAGAATAATAATCGGACCAGTTATAAACCAGACCGTCATCAGCCTTTTTCTCGAATTCTGCCATTCGATGTTTGACCGGTCTTCTAATGTTTCATTTTCTTCGCCTACTTCATAACCGACATCTTTTATTCTTTTTTTGATATCATCTAAACTGGCAATTGACTTATCATATGCGATGACCGCTTTTTCGGATGCAAAGTTAATTCCAATATCCACAACCCCAGGTAAATTGCTGACTGCTTTTTCAATAGTCAAGACACAACTGGCACAGGTCATTCCGTGCACTGGCAGAGTTACGGTTTCGGTTTTACCAAGGTTTTTTTCTTCTTTTTCCATTTTCTCTGAGAAGTCAGGGCGCTTCAGGAATTTTTCCGGGTCAGCTTTGAATTTATTAAGGCAAGATATACTGCAAAAATGGTAGGTCACCCCTTTATATTCGTATCTTCCGGCTTCTTCCTGCTCTGTAATTTCCATCCCACAAACTGGGTCTTTGTATTTCATCGTGTTTATAAATGGTAAAAATATCCAGCAACAATTCTGCCCAAAAAGAATCCAGCACCACAAGATATTGCACCAATCGCGAGTGTTTCCAACCCGCTCCGATACCAACTGACCTTAGTTATTTTTGTCTTAAAGACACCAACGACAAAAAGAAATGCTAATACTACAGATGCCGACACAATTAATGCGGTATTTACCAAATCAATAAGAAAAAACGGGATGATTGCCGGGATTGCACCGATGATAAATGAGCCAGCTGAAATAAAACCGATTTCATAAGGGTTGTCGATAAACTCCGGACTGACCCCGATTTCTTCCTGAATCATAAATTTTAACCACAAATCTTTATTCGCGGTAATCCGCTTTACTGCAATCTCCTGCTCATTTTTATCAAAACCCATCTCGCCGAAAATTACTCTGATCTCTTCAGTCTCTTTTTGAGGATCTGTTTCGATTTCCTTGCGTTCAAAATCAATCTGGTTTTCAAAGAAATGCTTTTGTGCGCGAGTCGAAATAAAAGCCCCGAAAAAAATTGCGATTGTTCCGGCAATAATTTGGATTAAACTGGCGATGATGATTTTATCATGGGTAACCAGCGTAACTGAAACACCAGCAATAAACGAAACCGTCGTGACCAGACCAGTGTCAAGCGCATAAACAATATCTCGGATTATCCGGCCTTTTGAAGTATGCCACTCTTCGTTATGCCACGCCTTGAGTCGTTTCTCAACCGGCAACTCAATCTTTTCAGCCATATTAAAATTAATATAGCTCTCCTCCACCGAGCGAAAGAGAGCTAAATCCTAAAAATTATATTTATTGAGTCTTCCAGAGTCCGTGGACGTTACAGAGCTCGCGCGCAATGGCATTATCCGCTTTGTCATTGAACTCGGCTTCTGGTTTGCCGCCGGGTTTTAGATATTTGCGGCAGACTTTGCCATCAGTGAAAATCTGAATCCATTCGATATAGTGTTTATCTTCCATCGGATGAGGAATCGAGCCAATTTTAACTTTAATACCAGTTGCGGTCTTTTCAATCACTGGCACGTGCTTTTCCATACCGACATCCGTAAATTTTTCTGGCATCAATTCCATTGGCTGTCCGCAGCAAACAAGCGTTCCATCGCCGGTATGCAACACTTCAACGATGTGACCGCATATTTTACACTTATATACCTGATTTAATACCGTCATTTTTCCTCTTGACTATTAAACGCTATTATTACTTTTTCTTTTTGGGTTTCATTACCTGACCGCAACAGACGATTCCACAATCATCGCAGTCGCACGGATTATTTACTTTCACTTCCAGGCCGCATACACCGCATACATAGACATTACCTTTTTTATGCTTTATTGTTTTCTTTGTTGCCATTTTCCCCTCCCAATTATTAAATTTCTTCTGAAATAGTTCTGAAGGTATCAAAATGTCCCTCTTCGTCAGCAAGGATTCCTTCAAACATCTTCTTGGTCACGACATCGCCTTCTTTTCCCGCCATTTTGATAATATCGTTATACAACTTCATTGCGCCCTCTTCATCTTTCATATCACGGGCAATCATTTCTTTTAATGTTTTACCGATGAAAATAGGTTCGGGTTTGGTTGTCGGAATACCACCGAAATAATTAAGTCTTTCGGCGATTGCTTCGGCATGTTTCATTTCCGCGACACCAATTGATTTCAGTTCATCTTTTACAGCAAATCCCTTAACACCACTCCATAAAACGTGCTGCCACATATATTGAACTGCGACCTGTAATTCTCTCGCAATTCCTTTGTTCATTGCTTCCATTAATTGTCTACTTGCCATTTTGGCTCCTTTCATAATTTATAATTTGCTTACCTAATATTATATCAATTTCATCTCTTTGTCAATTATCAACATATCATACCTTGCATTTCGAATCATCTCTGCTCATATCGGTTATGATATACAAACTTTTCAAGCGGAAACCTGGCAGGTCGTTCTTTCTCGTCCGCTATCTGTTTTTCTGATAAAACTGGGCTGATTGTTGATGAATGTTTACCGACCATAATCAGAGTAATCACATTCATCTCTTCAGGAATACCGAGCACTTCTCTCACCTTTTTCGGACTATAACCGGCAATCGGATGCGCGACAAGACCAAGCTCAGTCGCCCTTAATATCAGAAGACCAACTGCCATTCCACATCCAAAAAGATAATATTCCCTATCGTGAATAATGCAGTCAAACTCTTTCTTGCTGAATACCGCAATCATCATTGATGCGGCATACGCCCATTCATTACCTTTAGACAGGGTAGACTTCATCTTTTCCAGCATTTCCTTATCATAAACAAAACAAAATCGCCAGGGCTGGTTGTTAAAGCAGGATGGCGAAAGCTGGGCTGATTTTACCAAATCCTCAATCAATTCCTTTGTAATCAAAACCGGATCAAATGACCGATACGCCCTTCTTTGATTTATCGCGTCTTTAACATCCATAAATCCTCCTGGTAAATATTATCTTCATACTTTTATAGACTCAATATATCATATTGCGATTCTATTTTACTTTAAGAGTAATCATATGTTATATAAAGACAAGTATATTGACATATTTAATATTTTACAATACATTTAATAAAGATGTTTAAGTAAAAACTGGAGGATATATGAAAAAAGCGATAAATATTATAGTTGTAATCGTAATTGTTCTTGTTGCTATTTATTTCATTTCCAATATGAGTCTTAACTCGCAAATCAATAAACTAATGAAATCTCTTAAACAATCAGGTTATGCCACAACGATTAGCGAAATTAAACCAGTTTCGACACAAGAAAATCGAAAAGCGGCGGAAATAATAGCAACTGCTTATCAGGAAATAACAAAAGGAAACGAAGATAAGCAAAACGTATGGAATCAAAATATCAGGATTGCAGATAGTATTAACTACACAGACAATCCGCAGCTTTTTAATCAAATTAATTCCGAAAACAAAACAGTAATTGATTTATTATTAGAAGCAGCAAAATATCCGCAAGCTGATTTTGGATATAAATATCAGGATGGGTATAATGCTGAAATACCGAAACTAATCCCGGCGCTGGTTAAGTTCTGCCGAATACTTCGAATTTATGCCAAACAACTGATTGCCCAGGGCAAAACTGAACAGGGATTTGATGTATTAAAACAGACCGTCCGTCTGGCGAATATTTCACAGGACAATACAGTCTTTTTTCATTTAATAAAGGCAGTCGCATTGACCAGTACTTTTAATTTGATACAAAGTTCTGCAGAAAAAGCAAGTATTGCGTCATTAGAAAGTTTAATCACCTGCATAGAAAAAATAGACCCCCGCTCTTCTATGATGCAAGG
>CAIPLT010000053.1 GCA_903865935.1 Caldifarciminota bacterium | reverse complement strand
CCGCAAGAGAGATGGAAAAACTCATACAGATAATCGGACAGGCTGTGCATCCCGTTATTAAGGATACGCTTAAAGTCGCAGATCAGTTTTTCCTTGTTCCAGACCGTATTGCCGCTATAGGAGATAGCGCATTTTATATTCGGTAGATAGTCGTTCATAAGCACAAGCCGGTCTGAAGGTTCTTCACCGGATAGTTTTGAATGAATGTTTGCTTGATTAAAATAGTTGATTGCTTGTTTTATCTCTTGCTTTGATCCGTACAAGGTGATTTTGGTATTGGGAATTTCAAGTCGTTCTGACATGGCTGCTCCTTAATGCTCTGAGGGGAGTAGTAAGACGCGCTCTTGACCAGAGCCCTCAACCCATAAAGTGAATGTGCCAAAAGGAAAATCGGTATATACTAATTGCTGGGTCACGACCGACTGCAAACCGGTGTCTTCCTGCATTTGTAAGCTAGCGGTTTGATCTTCCTTGACCGTTAATGTCCAGACCTGGAAATCACATTGATCTACCTTGGGTTTGAATTGCCAGGATGCGATTGCATCAATCAGCCAGAAAGCGCCAACTGACTCAGCTAAGGTTTTTACGCCGTCGGTGTAGGCCAATAAATTGGTCCAGTGGCGATACCAGTTGATGGTGCCGGTAAAACCGGCCAGTTTTTCATTTAACTCATCTAAAGTGAGTTTTGGCATGATTATGCTCCTTTCTATTTTTTATCTTTTTTGGATTTATTATTGAAAAGTTCTTTCTCGACTTTCTTGGTATAGATGATCCAGAGGTAGTAGAGCCCTGCTTTGATGCCCTCGAGGACGATATCGAGAAAATCAAAGAGATAATGGGGGTTGAAGAGTTTATTTATAGTATGCTTCCACTTTAGTTGTGGGTCCATAAAAACACCTCCTGAAGGGATAAACTAGCTATTACCGGTAACAGCTATAAAGAAGAATACCCTTCAGTATATTTATACCATGTTTTTAGTGGTGAAAATGACAAAAAACATTAATTGTAGGGTACATGATTATTTGGGCAGCTATAACAATAGAATAAGATAATAATATACTGAGTTAGAGGGAGTAGTAATATTGACTAAATATTAATATATAATAAAAATACTACCACATCTCTTCTCTCACTATATATCTCAAAACCAGAATCGATCCTTAGAACCTATTTAGATTTTCAAAGACTGCGAATTATGTTGACCGGCAACAGTTACTTTTTTCTAATCGAATCAAAATTTCATATATGTGGGTTACAATGTTTTCGTGCGATGTCTTATCTACGAAAGTTGCATTCTACAAGGAAAAGATGCGCGAACAGTTCGCATTAATCTTTCCTGTGTAAGAGACGCTTGAAAACGAAATCAAACCAATCTTAGTTGAAGCAGCAACATTAACGATTCAGAACCCGTTCTATCTAAACTATGGACACGAAGTATGGAAATATGCAATCAGATTCTCAGGCGCTTAGTTACTCAATGCAGTTGACATCATCGTCAATAAGTGGGTAGGCAGAGGACTCGACCGCGATACGCTTGAGAAAATACGCAATGTCGTATTCTCGCTCGCGGCACCCGCTCCATGATAATATTGAATAACGGATAACAAAAGGAGACGGACAAACTGCCATTCCGTCTCCTGATCATCTCACGACCAGTCAATTTTTTCTAATTTTGGCTCAAGTCTACGTATTGAGTCATACATTTTGCGGAATTTCTGCTTAATTACTATTTTTTGTTTTTCGTCTTTAATTAGTTTATAACTTTCAAATATTATTTTTGACTTCCCAATATACATCCCTTTCTTCCAAAGATTCACCAATTTTCCCATTACTTCTACTAACTCATCTGGATTACACTCAGCTATTGCTTTGATTATTCCTTCAGTGCACATTAACAGTATACCATCTCGTGGTTGCACGTGCTTCCTCAAACCAATGGCTTCAGTAATTCGATCCAGCAATAAATTATACCACTGAATACAAGTCCCCGGGTCATTTTTAATCGATTTTATTATAATTACTTCAATATCCATAAAAAGATGCATTTCATAGGGATGTTCGAGGAATAAATCAATATATGACTTTATAGCATTAAATTCTTGCGGTGTATCGTCTAAAATTTTTCTGAAATGCCACGCTATATTTAACCGTAATCCTGATGTCTTTTTTCTTCTATCTTTTATTAGTGACTTTAAAATACTCGACAATTTTTCAGCATTAAATTCAACGTTTTGATTCCAATAATGCATTTGTCGGTAAATACCAAAATATATAAATAAATCTGCTGATTCATCCGTAATTTTTAGCGCATCTAAAACCTGTTCCGCCTCATTGGTTGATAAATCCTGATAGTAACGAAAAACATAACATATTTTTTCTGCGATAACTTTATAATTCGGATTTTCTTTTACAAGATTAACTAAACCAAATACTAAATGATGAAATTCTTTATAT
This sequence comes from Caldifarciminota bacterium, assembly GCA_903865935.1. GTDB lineage: Bacteria > Hydrothermota > Tepidihabitantia > Tepidihabitantales > CAIPLT01 > CAIPLT01. Next base: position 23,489 of record CAIPLT010000053.1, on the reverse strand, counting down.
TGCCCCTTGTAAGGTCGTTTACCCCATCCGTCAAGTGATTGGCGTCTATTTGCAACTTCAATCAAAGGAAAAATACATTGATATTTCATGTAAAGATTATTATGTAAAAATAAGCGTTTTACATAAGAAAGTGCTATTGTAATATAGTCCTTTTGAATTGCAAGTTTTTGAATTACCCATGCAAGATTGCCTAAAACCGATGTAATAATTCGTGGGTCTTCTCCTTTAGCAATTACTTCATGATAATTAAATTTTGGGTCTCCAGTATAATTTTGTGGGTCCTCGGGGTCTGGGTCATCAATAAATTTATCAACGAGCCAAATTATATCTTTATATCTTTTTTCATTCGCTAACCAGTCACTAAGATGAACCATTCGTTCACGCACAAACTTATCTTTAAAAACTTGACAAGGTTTTTTACTATCTAATAACTTTTTAAATATGATGAACAGCCTTTCCTTATATTCATCCCCTAATTTTTCTAAGGGACAAAACCACTTTTCAAATAAGAGAACTGACTGTTCCGTAGATTGAAATTCACACTGGTCAAAAGATCTAACAAAGTCTCTTGTATAAAGCAAGACATGAAAGAATTTATCCCATGTTTTGATTTGAAGCCAAATTTCATCGATATTTTTATAATTCAGAAGTTCATTATATGAATAAGTTAAAGCTTCTATAAAATCACTTATATCATCTCCGAATACGTATTTGTTAACCAATAATAGAATTTTTTTATGTATCGTATGGTTCTGAAATGAACCTAATTGTTCATTAGCAATCTTTAATTTCGTATCAATGTTTTGGTGTATAATATTGGGTGAATCAATCCTTTGGGCCGGCGGGCAGGAACCAAAGCCGATATCCGAACCTTGATTATCTACTTTATGTATTTTAAATTGACCTATTTTTTTTATATCGACACTTACCTGTTCATTTTTGATTGCATTAAGTACATCATTAATGATTATTGGCGCATCCTTTCGTTTTACGTTTAAATCAATTGGTACATCAACGAAAAAAAGTCCATTAACAAAGCTAAGATTTCTTGATTTCAATTCATTTTCTAAGCGAACCCTTCCATAATTAAACAATACCATTTCTTCTAATTGATCTCTATCAACTACTCTTGTGACTTCTACTAAAATTTGGGGTTGAACGAGATAATAATCGGGTTGTTTTTGTTGTTTATTTTTATCAGGACACAGAACATCTATATTTTTAATTTGATGGTCATAAGTTGGGATGTAAAATTCTATAAATGGTTTTATATAATTATTTTCATCTTTTTCACATTCAATCGTAATATTAATTATTTAATCTCCTTGATGAAATACCTTTCAATTATCTTCTTCTCCCCTTCCGTTATCCCGTACAACTTATAAACTATATTGTCAATTTCCTTATCTGTTTTGTCTATTTCTCTTTGTATTTGGTCTTTGGCATTACCTTTGGCGGATTGGATTTTCTTATTCAAATCCAACATCACATCAACCAATGCAACAAGATTGTCGTGAAGTTTCTTGTCAGAAGGTTTAGAAAAATCAATTATGGGAATTGGGATATATTGAGAATAAATTAAATCCATAACTCGTGAGGTTTCTGTTGTGCGACTAAACAATATTCGCTGAATGTAGAATGAAGGAACTCTTGAGTTAATAATTCCAGCAAGAGCATTATAATGGTAATTAGAATCGCTTTTAGCTATAAAGTTTACGAGTTTCTCAGTTGTTAAATATTCTCCATTAACATCGGGATATGCAACAATACGTTCGCCACGAAGCACCTTAAAAAATAATCTAGGCTTTAAAATCTTTTCTGCTAACTTCAGATATTTTGCATTGTGCGAAATATCTATCGTTTTTATTTTGTCTATTTGATAACGCTTTACATCAGGAACTTTATTGATAAATTTCCACTTTCCCTTTTTAAGAATCGCCTTTTCGTTATCAGGAATATACAACCCCCTAAAACAATCTTCGCAGATTTCACCTAATTTTTTAGATTTAGAGATAATTTTATCTATAACATTTTGCTCTTCCTTAGATATTCCTCTAAAAATAATTACATTGGCGATTCTTGGATATGAAGAAGGCACAGTTCCATCGTCAATGATTTGTTTAGGCTCTACATATCTTTTGACTGGTTCTGCTCGTTGGATTAATATTTTACTTTTTGTAACGGTTTTCTCAAAACAGAGAATAATTTGTTCATAATTTGCATCTTCAAATGTTATTCCAGAATCAAGTAGTGTATACAACGTTGAATTATTTAGTAGAAATTCGCGAATACTTTGCCAAGCAGTGTAGTAAGTAATAGTTTTAGGTACAATCATTCCAAGCTTATTTTTGCTCAGTTGCCACGCTAATTCTAAGAAATATGCTGCTGTATCTTGCGTTTTCGTGCGATATTTATCTTTAATATATTTCTTTTGATTTTCAGAAAGTTCCGCCCCATACGGTGGATTGCCAATTACGACATCAAATCCGCCATTATTGAAAATCTCTTTAAACTCTTCTTCCCAATTGAATGGTTTGACTTTGTAGTAATCGTCACCGAAGTATTTTTTAAGTTCTATCGGACTTCCTGAAATCAACGAATTGCCACAACGGATATTTTTATCAAGCATTGGCAGAATATTTCTGCCAGGGATAATACCAAATTCACCTTCCAACATCTTTAACATCAATGACAATTTAGTTACTTCTACTGCCTGTTCGTCAATATCAACACCAAAGATATGATTCTTTAGGATTTCCGCTTTTTCCTGAATAGACAAACGGATTTCGATGTCAGAGTGCTTAAGGTCTAATTCGTTCTGAATTGTGTCTTCGTAGGGCGAACCTTTAGGTTGATGTCGTTTCACTCCATCTACGCTTTGCGTCTGCCTATCCGCAAGGCAAAAGCCTTGCCCTACATTTTCTCTGGTTTCTCTGCTATCTCTGCGGTTACCCTTCTTCTGCTCTCGGTAATAATTCAGCATCTCTTCATACGCCCTGATTAGAAAACTACCTGAACCGCAGGCCGGGTCTAATATCCGCAGTTTCTTAATCTTCTGTGGGGTTGTTTCTTTCAATAATTTACCGACTGTGTTCTTTACAATGTAATCAACAATATATTCGGGTGTGTAATAAACTCCGCCCGCTTTTCTCACTTCTGGTTTCAGTTCATATTTCACCATCTGCGGTGTTAAGCGGATTGTATAGCCGAGATATTGCTCGTAGATATTACCCAAAACTTCCAATGGTATCACATCAAACTGATAAGGATTATAAGTATCCAAGACAATCTTATTCATTACCCGAAAATCAATCTGTAAATCGTTTTCCCATTCTTTATGGTTGAATAAATCCGAGTCAAAGGTGATATCAAATTGTTTGAACTTTGGCTCTAAAAATACCATTGTAGTTGTGCCGACCTGCTCGGTGCGGTCTTCAAATAGTTCTTTCAGGATTTGACCGTGGACAAACTGGCGGTCTTCACAGAATCGCATAAAAATGATACGGTCCAAAATCCGCTGGGTTATTTCTTTTAAATAATCCGCACCTTTTTCAGGTGAGTCCAATTGAAACATCTTCGGATTGTTCTTGAATATATCTTTGGCTAAATTCTCGCGCCAGTCTTCCAAATCAACAAGTATCGCCTTGTCAACTGGAATGCGGTCTTTGGGTTTTGCTAAAAGCAGTTTATCAAGCTCGCCATTGATAACAGATTCTTTGGATAATTGCCAGAGTTTATCAAAATTATCTTCATACCACTTCCAGTATAAATCAAGCTTCAATCCTTTTTTAGGATTCTTAATATCTGGTTTAAGCGTAACGTCAAACAGCTTGATTTCTTCAAAATCGGTCAATAGAACGAATGGCACACCCTTGCGGTTATATCCATAGCGGACTGCCTGTTCAATATGCTTTTTTAAGTCTGCTTTTAATGGTTTGGCTTCGACAAAGATTTTCGGCTTGCCGTCTATTTTCAGGCAATAATCAACCCGACCGCGGGAAATCCGCTCTTCAGGGCTGACTTCATTATAATCATTGACATCCCAGCCCAGCACATCTTTTAACAATGGCTGAATAAATGCGGTCTTGGTTGCCTCTTCGTTGAAATCTTGGACTTTATCTTCCGCGACAACCTTTTGATACTTTGCTATTAACTTCGCTAAATTTTCTTTTGCTTGCTGTTTAGTCATCTCAATAATTTGATTATAAGTATATCTTATTTAAAATCAAGTCTTTAATGATTGAAAGATTCTAAAATTAGTCTTTGAATATTTTTCTATCACCTAAAAAAGGTATTTGGGAAGAGAGTTGAAAATAGAGTTGTGGTTTAGAGATAGTTTTCAGGTCAGATGCAATACCAAAAGTTAATGTAGCAGGAACTTCATAAAATATTAGCGTATTTAATGAGATTTCCGCACCAGTTCCCATAATGGCTGATTGCGAAGTTTTCAAACTCTTCCCATAATCAAAGAATACTTTACCCGAGAAATTCTTAAAGAATAAAGGCACTGTACCTAAACCCCGCTCAATCCAGAATAAAGGAAATCGATATTCAGCAGTCAATGTTATTAAATGCTGTGCGTTTATTACATTGCCAGCATATCCACGAACTGAAAGTTGTTCATTAATTCCGCCTAATGAATATTCATTCTTTCTGATACTATCTCCAAATGCTAATCCTGTTTGAAGATTGAAATATAAAATATGATGTTTAAATGGCAGGTTCAGATATTCGTTAGCGTCCATAAGAATTTTAGTTAAATTGTATTTACTGAACAGAAATTTATCATAATTATAAATAGTCAATCGTACGCTTCTCCCCTGCTCAGGACTGATTGAATAAGGATAAATCTTGGCATTGCTAAAACCATACGAAAAACCTAAACCGCTCAAGAGATAATTGTCTTTGTTAATCAGATATCCCAAAGATAAATCCTGATATCGAGCGGCTTTTCGAAACGTTATCAAACCCGATAAATTCCCCTGAATTTTCCCTTTATCATAATAACCATTGATATCGATTGTCGGATAAAATCGGTCAAGTGTGTAATCCATATAGATTATCGGCTTTTTATCTTGCAGGTCATATAATCCCTGAATTAAATATTTATGCTGAAACAATGCATCCGCACCATAAGTAATAGCACCAATTGACCAGCTATTATCATACGACACCAAAGGCAGCCAGAACTTGGGCAGAATTGATGGGAACGGGTTATAATGATAAAGTTCGGAATGTATTGAATCAGGTCTCACATACTCTTCAGAATTTGATATTGATACGCTCTCACTCATAATGACAAAATCGGCAAATGTATCTATTTTAAAGTCCATCATATGCACATCATATCCTTTACTTGAATACTGGAGAAATGCGAGTTTTTTATTATCCAATGATAATGCCGGTTCAAATGCACCAGTTATAACATTGGTTATCTGATATAATTTATGATTCTTTAATTGATATGCATAGACATTGAATACATTGCTTCGGTCAGAACTGAAAAGCAGATAATCATTGTCTTTGGTCCAGCATGGCTGAATATCAAGCGCCTTATCCTGCGTTACCGGCAATATCCAATCAGTAACTAAATCATAGATATAAATATCCTGCTCGCCGCCTGTTTTCCACACTGCAACCGAAATCTTTTTGCCATCATAAGAAAATCGCGGATGTGAGTATTGAGTATAATCATCGCTGTAAGTAAGCTGAGTAATTTTGCTTGAGTCTAAATCCATTATACAAAGATTGGTCTGACCTAATTCGTTTTTAACAAATACTATTTTATTTTCTATTGGTGCAAAGTCAGGGTCGGTCGCTCTCAAACCCTTTGTGAGTCGAAACAGTTTTCTTTCTACTATATCATAAATATAAATATCGTCATAAGTGTAATAGTTTTTATAAATATCTTGAATACTGAAAATAAGTTTTGTGCCGTCCGGAGATAATCTTACAGCGGAACTGATTTGTTTTCGTAATAAAGTGCGGGTTTTGTGAGATGTCAAATCCAGAACTTTTAATGATGGATATTCATCACTATTTTGCGATACATAAAAAATCTCGTTATTATCTATAGAAAATAAAGGCGATTCGGTATAATTTCCTTCAAAGGTCAATTGAACTGTTTGAGTTATTGAATTCTTTTTAATCTTTACAATTTCAGTCTGATATTTATTAATCATCGTGCTCTTAAAATCTTGCCATAAAGAATAGAAGCTTTTTCCATATACCCGCTTTGCCTGAGTATTATAAAATAAAGGAATTCCTCCGCTGTACCAGTTTTCGTATTGAGGTAATTTTGCTGTGCCGTATTTATCCGCTAAGAATTCGTCAAACATACTGCCATAAAAATAGGGTGTTTCACCTCTGGGAAATTGAGCCAGTTCATAACTAACCAATTTATCAATCGTAAATATATCATCGGCTAAAACCGCTGAGCGCATCATCATCCTGTGATAGGTGCTTCGGCTCCGACCAAAACCCGTAAAATAAGTCTCGTTAAATACTGATAACCCTTCATTAAAATTTAAGGGCATCAGTGCATTAGGCGTAATAATCTTGCCGAACAATTTCCTAAAAAATCTCGGAATGCCATAGGTCATATCCATATTTAAAATGTGCGTGTATTCGTGAATAATCAGATTATCAAACCAGTCGTCATAGTTAACCAACATATCTTTTTGAAAAGTCGGACAGATAAATATTATATTATTGGGAAATGGTGTTGCCCAGCCTGAAACATAATCATAAATATCAGCAATAACAATATCAGTTCGATGTTTTGGTCGCCATCCCATAAACGGCACTAATCTTGTATAAGCATCTTCACAATCATTGATGATTTCACGAGTTAGTTTTTCTTGCGACTTAAAAGAATCCTGATTTGAGAAATGAACTGCGAAATGTTTAGATTCAAAAGTGTACCAGGAAAGCTTTGGGTCAAGCTTATCCATTGGCGAGAACTGTGCAAATCCATAGTTAAACCACGAATAAACACAAATAAACACGAATACAAACCAATATTTAGATAACAAGTCTTGTAGATGTTGTTTCATTATAGACTTGTAACCCGTTTTAATAGTATTGTAGCATAACTGCCTTTAGGTAATGCAAACGAGAGTGTCAATTTCAGTTTCTTAGGATAAAGTTCATCATTTTCTTTATTACTGATTGTAAAATCTTCGGGTATCACAAACGCATTTCGCTCATACGGTTTAAAGAATAGTCCTTTGATATTCAAATCTATTTTAAAATCTTTTAATGACTTGTTTTCTAATACTAATATCTGCTCGACCGCTTGTTTAATTTTAATGTCTTTGAATTGTGTTTTGTAACTTACTGCCGGAATACAAATTCCCTGAAAATATTTAAGTTTATCTTCAGCCAATTCATCATAGAAATACAAATCCCCAAACCGATATTTTCTTTTGAATGTTTCGACTTTCTCAATTTCGAGAAGACCTTTCAACGTCTCATTCCAGACATATGCCTGATAAGCATTGATAAACATTTCGAGTAAATCGCGCCGGATTGTTTTTAACGCGCCTTTGAAATCCTTTGGATGTTCGATTAAATATAATAAAGGGTAGCGGTGTTGACCAAGCGGATATGGGGATTTTAAACACTCTTTCCAGTCAGTCCAATGTTCTTCAAGATACTTTTTTAGTTTTCTGGTTCGGCTGTCATCAAACGAAGATGATGTTGCCATATAGAGTTTTAGAGCTCCGTTATAATGCTTTAAAATCAATTTCTCGGCAATAAACCCCTGTTTTGCCCGAGCCGAACCCATTCGCTGTTCATCGTAATAATTGGGAAATCCGAACTTAGTCAATGACTGGACATTATTCTGGATATACTCTGCTTCTTTCTCGTTCAAATCCCTGATTATTATGGTAAATTTATTTTTCACTAGGTCATTTTGAGTAATTGGTAAGTCAGACTTTCCGATAAGATCTAAATTAAAATTCTCTTCTTTAATCTCTTTTTCTTTCACTCCTTTAGCTGATATATACTGAACTGAATGGCTATAGCGGTCTTTTATACCCGCTCGGCCAATATTCCTGAACTTATATTTTCGGCTCAGATAATCAAGAAGGTCAAATGTATCCCAGAACCTCTTCTCCAATTTATAAATTGAATATTGACCGATCTTGCTTAAAGGATGATTTATGAATTCTTCAACATAAAAGTCATCCGGCTGGACTTTAATTTTCACGCTTGTTATTATATGCGGATATTTTTAATAATCAATAAAAGACCGATGCCGACAAATATAACACCGGAAAAGATGTGAATTATTCTAACCGGCAGAACTTTTTGCAGACCGGTTCCGACAATCACAGCTAATAAAGACGTCACAACCAAAGCAAATGCTGCTCCTAAAAAGACTATCCACGGTGATTTACCGGACGCGGCGAAACCGACTGTTGCCAGCTGTGTCTTATCACCCAACTCAGCTAAAAAAACCGTTGCAAATGTCGTAACTAAAAGTTTCCAGTCCATTATTCCTCCAGCTTTATAATTTTTCTTATTCTAACAAAATCTGTGTAATCTATCAATGATTGTTTTAAAAATGCTTGACATTTTTTATAAATTATTTAAAATTATACATTCATTAAGTAAATAAAAATACGATGTATTTATTATGTGATAAAATTAGAGAGGAGAAAAAATGAAAGCAATTATTGATAAAGAATTATGCACTGGTTGTGAACTTTGCGTTACTTCCTGTCCGGATATTTTTGAAATGGATGGGGATCTTGCCAAGGTCAAGGTCGAAATTATTCAGCCCGGCGCTGAAGAATGTGCGCATCAGGCGGCTGATGATTGTCCGACAACAGCCATTAAATTGGAAGATTAATCTAATATTTGTTATATTTTAGTTAGAAATTCAGAGGAAGCTTTTTAAGGTTTTAATATACTTCCAAGAAAAAACACCGCAGGTATTCGCTTTCCGGCATATTTAATAATACCGGATGGTCAGGACCTTGGGTCGTCCGGTCGATAATTTTGAAGCTTCGTCCGATATCCTGTGCGGCTTGAGATAAAACATCCAACAAATCCTGCCAGAAAAAATAGTGAGAACAGGTACAGCTGACTAAAATTCCGCCCTCAGTCAGTAATTTCATCGCCTGTAAATTAATATCCTTATAACCACGCAACCCGCGTTTCTTTTCTTTTTGAGTTTTAAAAAATGGGGGGGGGTCGAGAACGATCAAATCAAAGCGTCGGTGCTCTCTAAACATTTCACGTAAAAACACGAAAGCATCAGCTGTTTGAAATTTACATAAATTTTCGAGTTTGTTTAAGCCAGCATTTTCCTCAGAAAGTTTTATTGCTGTTTCCGATGCATCGATTCCCAAAACTGATTTCGCTTCTCCTAATCCAGAGTTCAGAGCAAAACCGCCAGTATAACAAAATACATCAAGTATATTCTTATTCTTTGATAATAATCTGACTTTATTTCGGGTAATGCGCTGGTCATAATAAAATCCGGTCTTTTGCCCTTCCTGAATGTTAACATAATATTTCGTGCCGTTCTCAGATATTATAACTCGTTCCGGTGTTCCGTAAATCACACCTTCTCTTCGTTCCAATTTTTCGATGTCCCGCATCCGAAAATCATTTTTCTCAATAACACAAGCAACTGTCATCACATCCCGCATCGCTTCGACGATCAAATTTTGTCTCATATCCATACCTGCCGTATAAGTCTGAAGGGCAAAACTTTTCTGATATTTATCCAGCACCAAACCTGGCACACCGTCACTTTCACCAAATACTAATCTGAAATCCTGTTCATTGGGAAAACTTGCCTTGCGCACATCCAATGCTTTTGTAATTCGTTCGACAAAAAAGTTTTTATCCAAATCCTGTTCTATCTTGGAATAGATACGAATCGTAATTAAGGAATTGGGATTATAAAGACCGGAACCAATAAAATTATCATGCTCATATACTAAAACACTGTCGCCTTTTTTCGGTTTCCCTTCAATTTTTTTAATTTCATTTGAAAATACCCAGGGGTGCTGGCGACGATTCTTTTTCCGTATTACTAAGACTTTGCCGTCCATTTTCTAACCGGTTATTTTTATTACTGCATTTAAGTTTCCGGATATTCTATTTTTAATATAGTTACATTCAAGTTCTCATCAAACGTGTAAAGAATATCAGCAAAAACACGGTCAAAGATTTGCTGCTCGCTATTATTTCTTACATCAATATCCGGGCGCTCCAGGAATATATGTTTACCATTACTTTTGGAAAATGGCGTATTAGGCGATATAAGCATTGGCGCGGGATTGCCTTCGCCAAAAGGTCCTAACCTGGTATAATCATTGCTTAATTCTTTTATCGGTAGTACCGCATCTGGTATTACCTTGTTTTCTTTGATAATATTTGCCGCGAAATGTTCCTTGGCAAATTTCTTGGCGCTTTTAATAAACGCATCCGCATCCTTTTTGGCAATTGTAAACCCGCAGGCTTTCTTATGACCTCCGAAAGCACTGAAATATTGACGATGTGCTTTTAAGAGTTCGATTAAATCAACACCGTTTATTCCACGGCATTCTCCAATCCAATCATCTCCTTTGGGTCCCATGATTAATGCTGGTACTTGATAACGGTCTTTTAATTTACCCGCAACATGCCCTAATGCTTTTAAGGATAGCCGTTCATCTTTGACAAATAATATACCCGGTGATACATCAACGATTTGCTCGGTTAATGCTAATGTCTGTTTTGCTTCTTCCCGCCAGTTTTGGCTTTGTCGATATAATTCATGCGACCAATTTACACATTCATCATAGCTTTTATTTAAAAAATAATCACAGGCGTTGTTACCGTTTGCTGAAGCAAAAATCGGCAGAATATCCGAAAAAAATTTATCACTCGTCATATTAGCTTTATCGACTCCAGCAACTGAAAAGATTGCATTTATTGCTGGATTTTTGATTTTGGACAATCCCTCAAGACCAAATTTTGTTAATATACGGTTTTCATCGACTAATGGAACTCGGTCACTAATTGTACCCAAAGCCGCAAATCCCAAAAAATCCGGTTTTAATGATAATAATTCGAGCAGTTTGACACCCAAATGAATATCGACTAAAGCAATCGCTAATTTTAAAGCAATGCCGACTCCGGCAAGAAATGCGAATGGATAGTTTGAGTTTTTGCTTTTAGGGTCAATATTAGCGCTCGATTGTGGTAGGGAATCTAGCACTTCGTGATGGTCAGTTATGATTACGTCTATACCCAATTTTTTAATTTGTTCCACCTCTTCTACATTAGTGATACCGCAGTCAACCGTAATGATTAATTTGACTCCTTGCTCTCCAAATTCATTTGCTTTTTCAGTGCTTAGACCGTGCTTATCTTTACCCTTGGTTGGTATATGGTATAATGGATGACCTCTAATTGCTTTAATTATCTCATACAGAATAATCGTTGCCGTAATTCCGTCTAAATCTTCATGTCCCCAGATAGCGATTTTCTCTTTGTTTGTAATCGCCTGCTGAATGCGTTTTATTGCTGGTTCGATATCGGGTAATTGAGAATACGGATGCAAATTACTGAGCTTCGGATTCAGGAATTTATCGGCATCCGCTTTTGTCTTGATGTCACGCAAAAATAAAATACGTGCCATCGCCAACGGAATATTTGATGATTTTGCTAATTCTGATATCGTATCTTCTGATGCAACTTCTTTAATTTTCCACATAATCATCTATTATAAGATATCTGATGATTATGTCAACAAACCGGACTACGGGCAGTTATCAGCGTTTGATTTTAATATTGCTATTATTATTGTCCGCTCTTATATTACGATGATTTTTTGAATCTGTTATATTAAAATGCTTTGTTAAATGAACCGCTCTTTCAACCTTGTGCTTATGTAAAATTTTATTTGTCATAGCTTTCGCTATCGACTTTTTTACGATTGATTTGAAATCAGTTTGAAGTGATTCTGGTAAAACTCTGATATCACCAGAATCATTATCAAATATATGATTATATCGTCTTAAAGTATCAGGTATTAAATTACTACCTTGCAAAGCAATTCCCCAACCTTGACTGTTATTAATATCGCAATTCGTTATATGTGGTGATGAGAATTGACAGTAAATATTTGCACTGCCATTTGTTGGGTCACTACCGCCATATTGAATTATACAATGGTTAAGCCTCGTTAAATTCTGGTCAATACTCTGTTCTAAAATAATACCTCCCCAGTTTGCATCATTCGTAGCATTAGTAAAAACAATCTGCCCTCCACTTCCATCTGCAATTAATGCACCACATTCCATATCTAAGAACCCGTCGTAAAATTTGATGATTACGCCGGGCAAAATCGTGATGTTAACTGGCCAATTTTCTTCGCCAATCTCAATCGTCGACTGAAACACATAAGGCACTCCGCAATTATTCCAGACACCACTCGTCAATATTTCACCACCCTCATCAATGTAAACATTATCATTAGCATTTCCAATAAAGTTATTACCCGTGCCAATCGCACGCACATAATCAGGTTCACTGATAACAACCGGATAAATTCCACATCCGGTAATTCTCGTATTAGAAATATTTATATTTGCATTCTCCGATGCATCAATATGAATTCCTGATTCACCACAATATCTAATTGTCGAGTTATTAACTGATAATTCCCGATAATCACTAGAAGATGTATATTCTATTACTCCAATATCTCCAAAGCCAAATTCGATGATGCAGTTATCAAAATTTATTGAGCCGTCTTCACAATAAATTCCATCCCAATCACCTGGATTAGCTTCACCAATTGACGCATATGGTGAAGTGAACATAACATTTGTCGCATTTAATGCCGTCGCATCATCCATGTAAAGAGAAGTTCCGTCAAAGGCTAAAACACTGCCGGTTTCGATTAAAATTACAGGAGGTAAATTATCGGTAGTTAAATAAATATCATCAACAATGATATAAGGCACGCCCTGATTTCTCCAAATTCCACTCGTAATTACATCTCCACCATTGACCAAAATACAATCACCATAATCACCATTATTATTACCAATAAAATTATTGTTCGTGCCTAATGTTGAAATTGCATCCGCTGTAATCGAAATTGGCGTACCTTCATTATTGGTTATTATATTATCATGAAATTCTCGAAACCGACTGTCTTCAGACACTATGCCGTAATCGTCATTATATTGAATCCTTGAATTAATTATTGATATTGTCCGTTCGAATATATTTATACCAAAGTCAGCATATTCAATAATACAATTATCCAGGACCGAATTATCATTGCTGGACGAATTAAAAAAGATGCCATTCCAATCTGCTGGTTGTGGTGTCTGTGCATCGCTGGTTAAAAGAATCGGCTCATCATTTGTGCCATGTGCAATAATATCACCCTGAGTACTAACTGTCATGTCACTCCAAACCGTATCATTTGTAGAAAATTCGACAACCGCACCTGCTTGTATTGTCAAAATCGCAGAAATCTGTAGCTCGCCATCGACAATATGCGGGCTCTCGGCTTTTGTCCATGTTTGATTAACTGATATTGTACCAGAATGATAAGTTGGACCACCAGATGCAATAGTTATCACAATACTTGGTGATATGCCAATATTACCAGCTTTATCATAAGCTTTTGCAATAATTGTCTTTGTTCCCGATGATTCGGAACTTGCATTCCAGACAAACTCATATACTGAATTACTTGCTGTGCTATCAATACCTTTACGAACGCTATTGATAAAAAACTCAACACGCGTGACTTCATTATTATCCATCGCAACTGCCTTAACTCGAACCGCACCCGATACCGTGTTGTTATCTTGTGGGTTTATAATATATACAGTTGGGTCGATCTGGTCTTTATGTAGACATGACATTGATATACAGATAATCAACAATAAAGTAAATTTGACAATGACCTTAGTACTCATACCAACCTCCCATTAATCTAAGATAGTAAAATTTAATATTTAATATCCTATTTGTCAATCTTTTTCATTATATAAAAATCGGAAAATCAGCTTCGTGGATGGAATATTTTGTGAATCAATGTAAGCTGAAGATTGCACTTACTTACCGTTCGTTTTTTCTAATTGCTTTTTAATTTCGTTTAGGAGATTTAATGATTGTAAAGGTGTTAAAGTTTCTAAGTTTAAGCTGCGTATTTCTTTTAACAACGGATGCTCTATAGGATGGAATAAAGAGATTCGCATTTCTTTCTCTTTTCCTAAACTTTTAGCGCTTAATTCCTCCACTTTTTCAAAATCCTCTAATACCTCTTTTGCCCGTTCGATTACTTCCTGAGGTAAACCGGCAAGCTTTGCAACTGCAATACCATAACTGCGGTCGCTTTTACCTTCAACACATTTTCTTAAGAAAATTATCTCATCACCACGCTCTTTAACCAGGAAATTATAGTTTTTCACTCTTGGTAAATACTGAACAATATCACAGAGTTCATGATAATGAGTCGCAAATAATGTCTTTGGTTTGATTGCTTGATTCTGATGCAAATATTCAACGACTGCCCAGGCAATTGCCAATCCATCATAAGTTGCGGTCCCGCGTCCGATTTCGTCGAGAATCACAAGACTCTTTGGTGTTGCATTGTTCAAAATATTGGCCGTTTCTGACATTTCCGCTAAGAAAGTTGAAACGCCTCGAGATAAATCATCCGAAGCACCAATCCGGGTAAATATTTTATCAACTACGCCGATTTTCGCTTCTCTGGCTGGTACAAATGAGCCAATTTGTGCCATAATCACCTGTAAAGCAACCTGCCGCAAAAATGTCGACTTACCTGCCATATTTGGTCCGGTAATCAATAATATTTGACTTGTCTCCAAATCCAGACAAACATCATTCGGCACAAACGGTTCATAAGTTAATCTTTCAACTACCGGATGCCTGCCATCTTTTATTATTATCGCATTCGAATCATTTATTTCCGGTTTAATATAATTGTTAGCTTTTGCAACTTTGGCCAAACTGATAATCGCATCGAGTTCAGAAATTAATGCCGATGAAACAAGAATGCGCGGCACTTCTTTAGCAACATCTTTTCTAAGATTGGTGAAGATATCAAATTCCAGTGATTTTATCCGCTCCTCGGCATTTAAAACTTTATTCTCGTATTCTTTAAGCTCCGGTGTAATGAATCGTTCATTGTTAACCAAGGTTTGTTTTCGGATATAATCTTTCGGAACCAGATTCAAATACGATTTGGTGATTTCAATATAATAACCAAAAACCGAGTTATAACTAATTCGCAGATTAGAAATGCCGGTTCGTATTCTTTCCTGTTGTTGAAGCCGACTGATATATTCTTTGGCATTTGATGATAAAGAACGTAATTCGTCCAGTTCTGCCAAAAAACCAGTCTTAATTATTCCGCCTTCGGTTATGCTTAAAGGAGCTTCTTCGATTAATGTTTTTTCAATCTGTTCAACTAAAACAGTAAAATCTTCTATTGACTTACAGCAATTCTGCAATAAGAATGATTTGGTATTTATTATGGAATTCTTTATTTGGGGAATTTTCTTTAACCAATTTTTTAACGCTACTAAGTCCCTCGCATTACAACGTTCGCATGCAATCCGTGATGCGTTTCGTTCTAAATCTCCGATGTCTGACAATATTTCCGATAACTCTTTGATAAGATAGCCATGATTAACCAGCTCGGTAATCGCCTCTTGCCGCTGTTGAATCTTCGTAATATCGAGCAACGGCGCTAATATCCATCTTCTTAATAATCTCGCTCCGCCTGGTGTAGTGGTTTGGTCCAGCACCGATAGTAAAGTTGCTTGAGTAGAACCATCTCGTAAACGTTCAGTTATTTCTAAATTCTTGCGGGTCATGCGGTCGATTAAAAGATAATCAGATTCATTGTATTGATTAAGCTTGCGTATGTGGGGCAATGCATTCTTTTGGGTCTCCTCTAAATAATGCAAAATTGCTCCTGCAGCTTGTATTGCCAACGGTTTATCTTCAATACCAAAACCATCTAATGTCACAACGCCAAAATGGTTTAATAACTTTTCGTATGAAAAATCGTACGAGAAATAATAGTCTTCCAAATTTGTCTTGGCATAATTACCGTCGGGAAAAGCTGTAAGTTGAGAAGGCTCGGCGGGCAGTAAAATTTCTTTTGGGTCAATCTTCTGAATTGTTTCGATTAAAGCAGTAAAAGGAATTTCCGCAACATTAAATTCGCCGGTCGATAAATCGGCAAATGCTAATCCGCACTTATTTTCATCAGTTTTAACTGCCATAAGAAAATGATTTTTTTTAGCTTCAAGTAATGATGGTCTTAATATTGTACCAGGAGTTATAACTTCAATCACATCACGTCTGATTAATTTTGTAATACCAGCTGATTCTAACTGTTCACAAATTGCGACTTTTAATCCCGATTGAACTAACCTTGCGATATAAGTATCAACTGCTTTAACTGGCACACCCGCAAGCGGAACCCTTGTTGTCTTGCCATGAGAACGTGAAGTAAGTGTCAAACCCAAGACTTTGGAACCGATTTCGGCATCTTCATAAAACATCTCATAGAAATCTCCCATCCGAAAAAGTAGCATTGTATCTTTATAGCGTTCTTTGATTCTATGATATTGTTCTAATAATGGGGTCAAACGTTCTTGCATCTACGGTGTAACTTGGAGTAAGGTGTTATAATAATGTCGCTTGTTGCTTTAGACTCTCGATTAGGTTATCTAGTACTTGTTTTGACTTGTTTACCTCTCCCTGTTTTAGGTAAAGAGATGAAAGAGCGATCTGCGGCAATGTTTCTTTTTTCTTGCTTGCCGGTAGTTTGTTCAGAATTTTAATTGCGGTATTGATATCTTCCTTTTTAGCATAAATTTGTGATAAAGCAAAATATAACCCAACGTCCTCGGGCACCTTTTTCAACAGTCTTTCATAAAGATTTACAACTTCTTCGTATTCACCTGAATCATAGTATGCAATTTCTAATCGGTTGCGCACTAAACCATTACGCTCAGGGAAAAATTCTAATAATTCGTTCCAGATTTTTATCGCCATTTCGGTCTCTTTTTTATTGTAATAATAATCGCCTAATGTAATCAGTGCGGTAATTGATTTGCGGTTATAGGCGAGCGCTTGTTTAAAGTATTTTACTGCATCATCCGGGTTCTTCGCCTGCAGCTTTTTACCATATTCGACATAATATTCTGACACCTTGTCCTTATTATTTTGCATTTTTTCAAGTTTCTTGAGAATTTCTTCGCAATCCTGCCAACGTTCGGTTTTACCATAGAGCATTAAAAGGTTTTCATAATTGCTGATATTATTTCGTTCAAGATTCACTAATTCTTCGAAGATTGTTATTGCTCGTTGAATTCGGTCAGTTTTCATATAGTAGTATGCTAAATTTCTATATACTTTTCGCTCATCATCTGCGTTCATATTTCGCCGTACTGTAAGCCGTTCAAATATTTTTGCCGCCCGTTCGCTATCACCTTTTTTTGTATATATCTCGGCAAGGCGCAAATAAGCATCGACATTATTTGAATCAGCAACAACTGTTCTCTTAAAGCTCGCAATCGCCTCTTCATCTTTACCGTCAAGCAGATAACTTAGACCCTCAGTATATGCAGCAACCGGTGCTTTCTTACGTTTGACATAATCTCGAATTACCGGATAGACTGCGATAATCGCAACAAAGATTAAAATTAAAATTAAGAAAATCATTGTGTCCCCTTTTCCTGTCCAAGTTCTAATGGCAGATTTCGCAATGCTGTAAGTTCTGATAATAATGCTTCATTCTCTTTTTTTTGCCGTCTAAGTTCAGTTCTCAGTTTTATTTCACTGACTAACCAGAAGAAACCAGCAACGATTAATCCAAACGTAAAAGCATACAGTAATATAATAGATAGTGACATTTGCGAATATGTTCGGTAAAAAACTTGAATGTCTGAAGTATATTTTGTGTTTTCAAGTGCCAGTACAATTAGTAAAATTCCAACAATAAAAACGATAATTATTCTGATTGTTGTCATAATACCCCCTTCAATTATTTATTATTTTGCCAATTGGTGTCCAACCGGCAACTCTGATAACTTTGCATAAATAAGTCTTTCCTGTTTCAACTGGTTCTTTAATAATAACAACTTTATTAGTTTTTGTCCTCGCGTAAAACTGTACACCGTTTTTAGATTCCACTAATACTTCCAAAGTTTTATCTAAAAGTTCTTTGCTTTTTTCATTGGTAATTTGATTTTGTATCTCGATCAATTTAGTAAGTCGTTGCTGACTTACTGTTTCATTGACTTGTGGTTTAATTTCACATGCTTTAGTATTGGGTCGCTCTGAATATTTAAACATATATGCGAAATCGAATTTTAATTGTTCAATGACATCAAGAGTGTCTTTAAAATCGTCGTCGGTTTCGGTTGGAAATCCGACCATCACATCGGTTGTAAATGAAATATCTGGAATAATCTCTCTTCCTTTCTTGACTTTCTGTATATATTCTTCTTTTGTATAACCGCGATTCATAAGATTCAAAATACGATTTGAACCCGATTGTAATGGCAAGTGAATATTCGGACAAAACTTCTTAAGTGTTAATAGTACATCAAAATGTTTTATTGTTAAATCTTTCGGATGAGATGTAATAAACCGCAGACGGTCAAATCCGCTTATGCCATCAACAATTTTTAATAAATCTAAAAACTTTAAACCATCACCATTCCAGGCAAGAACGTTTTGTCCAACAAGTGTAATATCCTTGACACCATTATTTATCAAATTATTCACCTCTTGGATTACCTGCTCTTTTGGTTTTGACCGTTCTCGACCACGAACGTAGGGAACGATACAGTATGAACAATAATTATTACAACCGCGCATAATTGATACAAATCCAGTAGTTTTATTTACAACTTTTGGTAAAATTCCTTCGTAATTCTCGGTATTAAATTCGGTTTGGATTTGTGGTTTATGAACTTGTGTGAATTTGTTTACAAGTTCGGGTAATCTGCGATATTCATCAGGACCAACTACTAAATCAGCACCATGACCGTTACTCAATTTCCCTTTATAATTCTGTGCCATACAACCAAGAATACCGATTATCAGGTCAGGTTTTGATTTTTTCAACTGTTTGAGCGAATTGAGTCTTCCTAATACTCTATTTTCTGCATGGTTACGAACTGAACATGTAACAAGGTAAACGATATCAGCTTCTCGCTCATTACTAACCTGGGCAAATCCCGCTTTGTCCATAATTGAACTAATAACATCGGCTTCGTATAGATTCATCTGGCACCCATATGCTCGGATATAATATTTTTCTCTATTCATTACAATTTATATTCTCTCTAAAACGCTATTTTGTCAAGGTTAATCTATTATCACCAATAAGACGTAACAGGTTGCGCATTGCTACGATTTTTTGTTCCTTAATAAATACTCTCGGGACCCGTGGGCTGATGCGACAAGTGATTTCATAAGGAATTGTATTTGCCCATTTTGCTAAATCATAAGCACTAATCGTTTCACCATTTGTACTGCCCATTAGAGTTATGATATCTCCGATCTTTATACCGTGTATATCTGTAACATCAATCATTATCAAATCCATGCAAATATTACCGATTATTTTAGCACGTCTTGTTGGTCCTCCTGATTCACTTGCTAACTGAATCAGCACCTCGCCATTTTTCAAGGCAAATGGGTATCCGTCACCGTACCCAGCTGTAATAACAGCAACGATTGAGTCCTTGTCAGTAAAGTAATTTCGGTCGTAACTTATACTGCAACCTTGAGGAATATAACGTAAATTAACAATTCGGCTGCGTAGACTCATAACCGGATTTAAGGTAATACTTCTTGAATCAGTTATGGTATTTTTTGGATATATTCCATAAACTGATAAACCGGGTCGAATCATATCAAAATCTGCATACGGATAATTTAAAAATCCCGCCGAGTTCGATGCATGACGTATAAAATTAGTAATACCTGACTGATTCAGTTTTTCGCATAAATTCTGAAATTTTCCGATTTGCTGTTTGGTAAACTCGGGATCGGAATCCGCTGATGGAAAATGAGTAAATATTCCATCAATAATAAGTGATTTATATGTACTAATTTCAATAATCTGTTCTAATGATTTTTCATAATCCAAACCGGTTCTACCCATTCCGGTATCTACCTCAATGTGAATATGGATATTCGCACCCTTGACTTTCGTACTCTCCTGTAAAAAACGAGCAAATTCCATTTCACTGACGGTTGGTATAAGATTGTACTCCCAGAGCAAATCAATTTCAAAATACGGTATTGGACTAAGAACTAAAATAGGTACATTAACACCACCGTAACGCAAAGATATGCCCTCTTCAACCCCAGCAACACCAAGCATATCGACATCATTTTGAAGTTCTAAAGCAATCTCTTTTGCCCCATGACCATAAGCATCCGCTTTAATTGCCAGCAGAATTTTTTTATTTCCCAATGTTTGTTTTATGATCGACAGATTATTTCTTAATGCATTAAGGTCGATCTCCGCCCAAATTCTTCCTAAATCCATTATTTTATACTAAGATATTTTTTTGTAAAAGTCAACAATTCAAGACTTGAAAATTTTTTATGGTTTCAGAAATAGATAATGCTAACCAAGAAGTTTTAATAACACCATTAATACAATACCCAATAAAATCAAAATAAACTGAATAAAAGATATAGATACTTTAACATCATGGTGTAACTCTGGTATCAAATCAGACCCAGCCATATAGATAAATCCACCAGCCGTTATTGGAAGTAAATAGGTTGCATAATTTTTTATATATGGTCCGACCGTTAGTGATAGAATAGTACCTAAAATCGCAAATACTGCTGAAAGAAAGTTAAAAGTTAATGCTTTTCTTGGAGTCAATCCTCCGTGAACTAATATACCGAAATCACCTATTTCTTGTGGTATTTCATGTAGAATGACCGCGAGTGAGGTTGATATACCAATTGTCGTACTGATTAGGAAACTGGCACCGATAATCATTCCATCGAGTACATTGTGAACTCCATCACCGACTAAATTCATAGTAACAACTGGATGAAGATGTTTTTCTGAAGTCGGAATATGACAATGACGCCATCGTAAAAATTTTTCTAGAATAAAAAAAATCAAGATGCCGGTAATAATTAGTAATGATGCAATAATGTGATTGTTAATTTTTTCGAATGATTCCGGTAAAAGATGTATGAATGCGTCACCAAATAATCCACCGACCGCAAAGCTTACCAGAAATATTAAAATTTTTCTTAGTTTATCAGTACTCATCGAAAGAAAAAAAATACCGATGAGTGAAATAGCACTTACGATAATAACGCTGATAAGGGAATATAACCAGATAGTCATTATATAAAACGTTCAAACCGCTCTTTTTTTGCTTTACAAATCGGACAGATTTCAGGTGGATTTTCGCGGGCACATAAATAACCGCAAACTTTGCAACGCCAGACAGGTAGTGGCAGTGACGAAATTTTATCCGCTCGCTTCATATCTTTTATTATTTTTCGTTGTTCGGGTGCGGGTCGGCGTTCTGGAATTGATATAACTTTCTTATTCCCTTTAATAATATCCTCTGATGATGTGTACAATGCGCAGTAGCAGCATCCAAATTCAGTCAAATCGTCGTCACGGTAATCACACGGACAGATAATATCCGTGTCTTCTTCTTTTATACCGTTTGCGATTCGGCATGGGCAGGATTGATACCCATAACGTTTTAAATTAATCAGCAGCCCTTTGATTAAATCTTTTACGAAATTATCATCGGTATTCAGATGATAGCCTGAGGTCTCCGCGTCCTTTTGTATTTGTTCGTAAAGTATCTGAATTTCTTTTTCTGAAACAATTATGTTATTCATTTACCGATTTCCCACTTTATCCGCTCCTCATCAAAACCAATAATACATCGGTCATTATTTATTACTATCGTCGGAAAAGAAATGTGCGAATTCCATTTTTTTATTTCTGCTTCAATCTTTTCCCGTTCTTTACCTTCAAGTAAATCAACATCGATAAAGTCATATGCCGTACCCAGGTCTTTTAAAAGTTGCTTGGTCTTATTACACCACCCACAAGTGCTTAGTGTATATAACATAATATAACCCTTATTTTTTCCGTCAACATGTATTTTCATACAATTATTCATTATTAAACAGATTGGACGCCAATGTATTACGCTATGCGTCCTATATTAGTCAAGTGTTTTATTTTTCAAGCATTACCACATCGATAGGCTTTGGTCCTTTGACTGAAAGAAATGCCGCATGTTCATCACCAATATTTTCAAAAGTGTGCGGTATATCCATTTTTCCTTCTACTAAGTCACCAGCAACTGCTACCATTTCTTTGTTTCCGACGCGGAATTTTATCTTTCCTTTTATAACAAAGAAAAGCTCGTCATTTTTGGGATGTTTATGCAAAGGTACACGTTTACCTACCGGTAAATTATAAATAAATGGCGAAATCGATTTATAGTCTCCGAAGAAAGGATTAATTTCTACATCTGTACCATACGTAATTTTTTGCGCATTATTCATAAAAACCTGCTCGAAATCCTGAGCTACTTCGACAAATTTTTCTCTTGGTGAACCGCAATTGGGGCATTTTTCCGGTGGTTCATTCCCAATATGTATATATCCACAAACACTGCATCGCCATTTTTTCATTTTATATCCTCCTCGAATCAGTTACTGACTTTTTTATGGACCAACATGCATGAGAGGCCATTCCATATTGAACCCCTCAAATTTTTCGGCGTTTTCCTTTTCGATTTCGATGATTTTAAAATGACCCATTTCCATCGATGCTATATAAATAACCATTTTCTTTATATCTGGTTTCTCTGCAAAGCGCTCGGCAATTCCATTATAAAAATCATAAGCGGTTTTTTCCGCCTGCATGGCACTTTCTAAAACTTTGCTGACCGGTGTGTTATCTGAATCAATAATAATCTGTGGTAATGGAACCGGAGTTTTAGAAGGCATTGATACCTCTTTGCCCGGATTATATTCATGATAAAGTGATGTGAAAAAACGCTGGTGTTTTGCTTCTTCGCCAGACAAAAACTGCAGTCGTTCTTTCAGCATAAAATTCTCAACCCGGTTTGACAGCTTGGCATATAGGTTCTTGCTATCTACTTCTGCTTTTATTGCAGTAAGTAAAAGGTCATCTAATGAATATATTTTTAAATCCATAATATATTAGACTTTATATAAATCCCAGGGGATTCGTGATTGTTGAACTAATTTGTTAGGTATCTTTTGTTATTCGATAGCGTTCACTTCTTAATTTTCATTGATTCGCCACAGCAGACAAACATAACATCACTGCCCGGACATTCTTTAGCCGACTTTACCGTTATTGACATGCCACATTGCGGACAAAATAAATCGTAGCATTTCTTTGTACTTCTTTTGGTTTTCATTGT
>CAIPLT010000052.1 GCA_903865935.1 Caldifarciminota bacterium | reverse complement strand
ATCTCTTCAGCAAGTTTATAGCTTACTTTCTGTAAAGCTTCGATGTCTTTTTCAATCGTTGCCTTATCATTGCCTTTCATTGATTCCTTGAGTTTAGTAATGACTTCTTCAATATTTTTCTTGTCGGCATCAGATACTTTGTCACCATATTCTTTGAGACTTTTTTCAGTATGATAGACAAGGGTATCAGCCCGATTGCGGACATCAATAACTTCACGTTTTGCCCGGTCATCTGAAGCATGTGAATCGGCATCTTTTACAGCGCGGTCAACATCTTCTTTATTTAGACCAGATGATGCGGTAATTTTGATACTCTGTTCTTTTTTAGTCGCCAAGTCTTTAGCTGTGACATGTAGGATACCGTCTGCGTCGATATTAAAAGTGACTTCAATCTGCGGAATACCGCGCGGGGCAGTTGGGATACCCATAAGTTCAAACCGACCTAATGTCCGGTTATCGAGCGCCATCTCGCGTTCACCCTGCAGGACATGGATTGTTACTGCATTCTGGTTATCTTCAGCAGTCGTAAAAATCTGGCTTTTTCTGGTTGGAATTGTCGTATTACGTTCGATAATTTTAGTCATTACACCACCTAATGTTTCAATGCCCAGCGAAAGCGGAGTCACATCTAGCAGAACTACATCTTTAACTTCACCGGCAAGAACCGCACCTTGAATAGCCGCGCCAACCGCAACAACTTCGTCCGGGTTAATACCTTTATGCAATTCTTTATTAAAGAAACTTCTGACTACTTCCTGAACTTTAGGCATGCGAATCTGCCCACCAACCATTATCACTTCATCAATATCAGTGGTTGACATTTTCGCATCTTCTAAAGCCTTTTTCACTGGACCGAGTGTACCCTGTACTAAATCATTAACCAATGTTTCCAGCTTTGCCCGTGATAATCTGAGTTCAAGATGGAGAGGTCCTTTTTGCTGGTCAGAAAAGATGAATGGTAAGCTGATCGTAGTCTCCATTGTGGTTGAAAGTTCGCACTTTGCTTTTTCCGATGCTTCACGTATTCTCTGCAATGCAGTACGGTCTTTGGATAAATCGATATTATGTTCTTTTTTGAACTCATCCAATACCCACTCGGTAATCCGGACATCAAAATCATCACCACCAAGATGGGTGTTACCATTGGTTGAATGGACTTCAAATAATCCTTCGCCAATCTCCAAAATAGAAATATCAAATGTTCCGCCACCCAAATCATAGACGGCAATTTTTTCATTCTTCTTTTTATCCAGACCATAAGCAAGCGCGGCTGCGGTCGGTTCATTAATAATTCTTAAAACTTCGAGCCCGGCGATTTTACCGGCATCTTTGGTCGCCTGTCGTTGTGAGTCATTAAAATACGCGGGTACGGTGATAACTGCTTTAGTCACTGGTTCACCAAGATAAGCTTCAGCGGCTTTTTTGAGAAACTGCAGAATCATCGCGGAAATTTCCGGCGGTGAATAGGTTTTGTCATCAATTTGAACCCATGCATCTCCATTGTCAGCTTTTACAACCTTATACGGAACGCGTTTTGTTTCTTCCTGTACTTCGTCAAAACGGCGTCCCATGAATCTTTTAATCGAATAAACTGTGTGCTCGGGATTAATAATTGACTGGCGACGGGCTAAGGTTCCGACCAATCGTTCTTTTCCAAACGCAACAACTGAAGGTGTTGTTCTGCCTCCTTCAGGGTTAGGAATTACAACTGGCTGTCCGCGTTCCATCACCGCAACGCAGGAAAACGTTGTTCCTAAATCGATACCAATAACTTTAGACATATTTTGCCTCCGAACTAAATAAATTTATTATTACTTATTAGACTATAATTAGTTGGAAAAGATTTCGATTATTTTTCGACTGGTGCGTTAAATCACGCTCCTTTTTCCTTATCTTCATCCTGAGACTCTGCTGTCGTCTCGTCCTTGGATAAATCTTTTTCTGACTTGGGCTTAGCAACAATGACCCGAGCTGGTCGGATGACGCGATCCTGATATTGGTATCCTTTTGTCAGTTCCTGAACAACTGTGTTTTTCGGTTGTTCATCAGTTTCAATAAAACTGATTGCCTCGCAGGTTTTCGGGTCAAATTCTTTACCAAGACAGGAAAACTCTTTTAGACCAAACTTTTCCAGGACCTGTTTCATCTGTCGATAGGCAATTTCAAATCCCTTTTGCAGGTTTTCATTGTTCTCAACCGCATCTTTATGCGCAATAGCGCGTTCCAGATTATCTAAAACCGGAATGATTTCACTCATCAGGTTTTCATTGGCAAAAGTACGAAACTCCTGAATCTCGCGTTCTTTACGACGCCGAAAATTCTCAAACTCAGCCAAAGAACGCATGTACTCATCCTTATGATTTTTGACTTCGGAACGCAATTTTTCAGCTTCCAATTTCAGCTCGGTTACAGGTCCTTTTTTTATTTTGGTCATTAAAGTTTATTATATGAAATTATAGGGTATCGTCAAGTTAAATATTTAAGAATCGTTGACATCAAGTTTGGTTCGATGTATTATCTTTTTTTGTAAAATATTTAAGAAATTATTTCAATACCAATGAATTTTCTAAAGAACATAATTAACGCAATAACCGATGTAAAAACAACCTTTCGCGCTTTCAAGTACTGGAATTATCGGCTTTGGTTTTCGGGTCAGGGTATTTCTCTGGTCGGAACCTGGATGCAGCGCATCGCAATGGGATGGCTGGTCTATCGTTTGACAAATTCTGCATTTTTACTGGGTATGGTCGGATTTGTCAGCCAGCTTCCGATACTTTTGATTACACCGTTTGCCGGCGTGTTTATTGACCGCTGGAGTCGTTATAATGTAGTGCTACTGATGCAAATTTTAGCAATGATTCAAGCTTTTGTTTTGGCAATTTTGGTTTTACTCGGTTCAATCCAGATGTGGCATGTGATGGTGCTGAGTATAATTCTCGGTATTATCAATGCTTTTGATATGCCAGCCCGCCAGTCATTTGTCGTAGAAATGGTTGAGAAAAAAGAAGATTTAGGCAATGCAATTGCGATGAACTCGACCATGTTCAACGGTGCCCGATTATTCGGTCCATCGCTGGCTGGAATATTAATCGCTGCGGTCGGCGAGGGAATCTGTTTTCTGTTAAACGGATTCAGTTTTATTGCCGTATTAATTTCTTTATTGATGATGAAAATCAAACCGAGAAAAATTATCGAATCGCAGGCTTCGGTATTACAGGAATTACGACACGGGTTTAGATATGTTTATAATTCACCGCCAATCAAAGCAATTTTATTATTGCTTGGGTCAGTCAGTTTATTAAGTATGTCCTATACCGTTTTAATGCCGATTATTGCCAGTAAAACTCTGCACGGTGGTCCAAGCACACTTGGTTTTCTAATGGCCGCAACCGGGGTAGGTGCGATTTGTGGCGCACTCTATCTTGCTTCTAAGACATCGGTGCTTGGCCTGGAACGCTGGATTTCTAATGCAACCGCTGTTTTCGGAATTGGTCTGGTCGCTTTTTCATTATCGCGTATATTCTGGCTGTCAATGATATTGATGCTTTTCGTTGGTTTTGGTATGATGGTACAAATGGCTTGTTGCAATACGGTTATCCAGACGATTATTGACGAGGATAAACGCGGTCGGGTTATGGCATTTTATACACTCTCATTCATGGGCACCGCGCCATTCGGCAGTTTATTAGCTGGTGCGACGGCATCAAAAATCGGCGCACCCCTTACGATATTATTAAGCGGTATCTTTTGTATTATTGGTGCCTGGTGGTTTAGAAGAGAACTGCCCGCATTAAAAAAAGTTATCCATCCGATATATGCCAAAATGGGTATCATTCCAGAAATCGCAGAAGGTATCCAAGCCGCATCGCAATTAACAAAACCGCCAGAAGATTAAATCTAATATTTACTTCGTAAAAAAGGAACGAAAAGAACTTGATATTGGGATTTTTGATATATTATTCTGCTATTATGACAAAATTCAACATACTCACGTCAACCCTAAACGAAGAAGAATCAAGTGCTGGAAACAAACAAACCACTCATCAAAGCGATGTATATATAACTTGATTATAATAACTCTTGGTTGACAAAAGACAAAAATACCTTAAAGTTATAACAATGAATCAAATTTTTGTTTCCCATACCAAAAAAGATAAAGATGCATATAATAAATTAGATGCAGTTTTTGCAAGGTTACCAATTAGTGCTTATCGAGCTGAGTTTGAAAACATAGAACCACCCGCTTGGATCGAAATTAAAAAAGCAATGGATGCGTCAATGGCAATGTTCTTATTAGTGGGACCTGAGCTTTCGAAAAATCAATCTTCAATGGAATCGGTGTGGAGATATACACAAAATTGGATTGCTTATGAAATAGGACTTGCGAGTCAAAGGGGGATTGACGTTTGGTGTGTTTGTATAGGGAGCATGATTAACTTTCCAATGCCATATGCTAATAATTATTTTTATGCCAAAGATTTATTTGAAAAATCCGACGATTTCAATCACCTAAGAGAAATTATTAAAAGTTATTCTGATGGCACACATTTTTCACATCCATTTAAGAATCAATTTGGAGAAAGTTTTGGTCTGATCTGCCCTTTCGAAAATTGTAAATTACAATTTAATCTTCATACTCGGCAATGTATAAAATCGCACATAAGATGTCCGCAATGTAATCATTATATAGGGTTTCCTGATGGATTTCCTGGAGGGGTACCTAAGAAACTCGGGTAATAATATTTTTCATTAATTACATAAACAGACCAAGTAAAAATCAATCTGACGGTTTTTCGGTAGTCACTTTTACTCCTAATTCTTTCTCAGTAAATCCAAACATTAATTTTCGTCTGTAAAAATATCTAAACCAGATTATACCAAAACCTGCACCGATTATACCAGATAAAATAGTATAACCAGAATGTAAGTTGTATTCTTTTCCAGATAAAACAACCTGATAAAGAAATACTAATACGATATTTAGTCCAGTAACAGATAAAATATAGTAATATAAAAACTTTTCTCTCCGCCACAAAATGCAGATACCTGAAAAAACATTAATAATACCAGCTATTCCAATTATTGTTGATTTATTTCCTACTTTACATGCGGCTAATCCAAATAAAATATTTATAATTCCTGCAAAATATCCCCATATATAGGAACCTTTTTCAGGTATCCAATCCTGCGGAAAAAGAAGATGGTGTAATATAGACTGCTCTTCAACATATTCAGTATCGCTATTAGTACTGTTTGCATCCGATTCAGAAACTTCTAGTGATTTTCGTGGTTTATCTATAATACGATGATAAATATCTAAATCACCTAATCTTTTCCATTCATTATTAGTAATTTCTTGTGCACAAATTTCATTATCAACCTTTAGTGTTCCATCTTCGATCCATCGTTCTAAATAATGTAAATTTATCTCCTGTTCAATAATTTTTCCGTCGTCAGTGTTTAATCTAACCTTAATCATATTTTTTCTTCTCTAATTTTAGATAATCTTTTGTCATTTTATTTAATCTCAAGTGATCGCATTTTGTAAATTCTTCTTCGCTATTTTTTTCTTTAGCATCAATTCAGTCAATCTAGCTTATTTATGAGTTGATTTGCTGATTCAATCAATCTCTTATTTTTTTCACAAACGCTACCATCATCACTGCTAGCAATAGACTTTTCCGCCAATTCAATGAACTTTTTAAGGTTATCAAGTGCTTCTTTTTTATTACCCAATTTATATTCTATAATGCCTAAATTGAGATAGTCTTTAAAGTCGGAATCCGCATTATATATTTCTATAGCTTTTAAGAGAGCTTTCTTTGTCTCGAAATAATTATCAAGCCCTACATATGCCTCTGCCTGTTTTCTCAAAAATCGCGATTCCAAAACTGGATGTTTTTTAAGATACTCGGAACATAAACTAGCTGTTATATTCAACATAGCCGCTTCATAGTTCTTCTTGTTGAGTAAAATAGTAGCGAACCCAAATGCCATCTGGGCTGAATTTTTTTCTAAATCTTGGACATCTTTAGAGTCATGTTCTTTGGATAGATATTTACTGGGAATCCAAGGCGCTTCTCCGCTATCTAATCCTCCTATAATTTTCAGAGCACTCAAGATTTTACGTTCATCAAAAGGTACTTTTTCCACAAACAGAGGTTTTTTCGGATCCATAGGTTTAAAATTTTCGTCTGCTTCGAAAACAGACATTTCTAGACTTTTGTGTATCAGCCCGTGATGGATAAAGAAACATACAAATCTCCCTCCACCAAAAGTTACCGTTGATTTTTTATGGTTAAATTCTATTATCATAATATCACTTTTCTTTCTTGCCCAACTTCTTCTAATACCTTGAGTTAATCCATAAGTATATCTTTTAGTATATATTTAACTAAAATTTTTAATAAGTCAAGCTTCTTAAAATTTGATTATTCGAGGAGGCGAAATAACAAGGTTTTCACACGGGTTAGTGGTTGGCAATAATGGATTAGAGCAAATTTGTAAATTAGAAATTTATTGAAACCAATTGAATTTAGTTGAAATTGATTGTTATCTGCTAAATTTTTCCGAGTCCAGTGCTAAATGATGTGATGGGTTGTGTGATAAATGGTCTGATAGCTATAGTGATAAGCTGAGTGATAAATGGTGTGAAAGATAGGGTAGAAGATGGTCTTTTTAATCAGGTAAGAAGTTAAGATATAGGTAAAGACATAAGTAGTTTAATTAATAATGACTTAGATGGGATAAGTTATGTAGTTCTTAACCTGCTGATTAAGGGAGGGATTAATGGAATAGTCAGTCATACCGCACGCCCCTAAGAACCTTGTCAATGATTATTTTTAACTACCTAAAGATTGCCACCCAGCACCTATTCATAGATGCTGGGTAAACTCTAATAAAGGCACAAAAAATCATCTTTTACCGCAGAGAACGCAGAGAGCGCAGAGTTTTTTTCAGTGTTGCTCAGTGGTTCTTCTTCAGTGTTTTCAGTGTTTAATTATATTATCTGTAAAAACCGTATAATCCGTGGTTAAATTTTGATTTTTCTGAATTATTGACAAAGGGATTTTAACTACTTATCATATTTTATAATTGTGTTTAAAATAGTTAATAAATCTGTTGAAGGAGATAAATGAAATATTTGTTTTTATTGCTTGCGGTCATAGGTTTATACCTGACCAGTCAAGCTCAGTCACAATCTGAGATGAAAAGACCTTCAAGACTTGATTTAGTCAGGATTGAAATCACGGATATTTCCCAAGTAAAAGCTCTGGATAACACAGGCGTGATTATCGATAGGGTTAGAGATGGATATTGTGTTGGTGAAGCGTCACCAAGTTTAATACAAAAATTATCCGCCCAAGGTTATAAAATAAGTTTGTTACAGGAAGATATCAGCGGAGTATATTACAATAACTTCTTTACCAAAGACAGCCGGAGTCGTTATCTGACATATACTGAATTCGTTGATACAATGAATGTTATGGCAGAGAATAACCCGACATTTTGCAAGCTGGAAACACTTGGTTACAGTCATCAGGGACGGTTACTGCTTGCGATGAAAATATCGGATAGTGTACAGGTTGACGAGAATGAACCAGAGATATATTTTGACGGTAATACCCACGGCGATGAAAAGATTGGCTGGGCAGTCTGTTTTGAATTTATCAAGTATATATTGCGTAATATCGGTTTGAACCCGACCATCCATAATCTTGTTGCAAGCCATGAAATTTGGGTTGTGCCGATGATTAACCCGGACGGTTATGTTAACAGCGTTCGGGAGAACGGTCGGGGTGTTGATTTGAACCGTAATATGGGCTGGATGTGGGGAAATGAGATTTCGCCAGGGTCGGATGCGTTCAGCGAAAATGAAGCAACCGCATTCTTTAATCTTTATATGAAACATCCGTTCGCAATCTATACAACCTATCATGCCGGAGACTCGATTATTTCATATCCATGGAGTTATACGACTTATGATACTGCACCGGAAAAGTTTTTACTGAATTATCTGTCACAGGGATACTCAGCCCGCGGAAATAATTACCCGTATGGACAGGGTTCAATCGTGATGTATCTGATTAACGGTTCGAGCAAGGATTATGTTTATGGGACGGGCGGTGAAATGGGATGGTCAATCGAAGTAAATACGACTAAAACACCTCCCGCGTCATCAATCGACCCGACATTCAATATTAACCGCGATGCAATGTTATGGTTATGCCATAAAGCCGGTCAGGGAATTCAGGGCAGTATTTATGATTCGCTAACCGGACAACCTTTGTTTGCCCAGATTTGGGCGCAACCGAGAAACTGGCTCAGTTACTCGTCTCCAACCATTGGTGATTTTCACCGTTTCTATTTACCAGGCACTTATAGCTTAATCGTTCGTTGTCTCGGATATAAAGATGACACAGTGCCAGTCGTGGTTCCAAACACCGGCGATTCAACTGCATTGTTAAATATCGCAATGATTCCGGATTCGACCAATACGACCAATTACGGAATGCGGGTCATCGCGACGCGTTATGTTACGATTAGTTCAAACCGAACTTATCCGACTCGTGCATTGGGTCTTCACGATAATATAAGTTATTCAGTGGATAATACAAAATGGATTGTTATTGAAATGGTAAAGCCGATTCAAAATATATCGGGCAGCGATTTTACGGTTTTTCGTTCTTCAGGAAGCGGAACCGCGGCAGTGAAAGTTTCAAATATTTGGAAAGGTCCGTGGACCACAGTCGGTACAGCAAATGCAGCTCAGACCAGTTTTGATATTGGGACCGCAGGATTTGATACAGTTAGGTATGTTCGTCTGGACGGAACCAGCGGAACATTTTCACTTGATGCAATCGAAGGATATACGAATATTAGCGGTATTCAAAATCCGTCAGAAAATATATTACCATTTCCTTTTGTGAACATTAAGATATATCCCACTATTGTTGTTAATAACCTGAAAATATTATGTACTCCCAATTCACCTCATGAGATTAATTTTTCAATCTATGATGCGCTGGGCAGAAATGTTAAAACATTGTGTCTGTCAAAAGGAGAGAGGCAAACATCAGTTAACTTGAAAAACCTAAAAAGCGGAGTGTATTTTATCAAATCGGATAATATAAGTACGATAGAAGATAGATTTGTAATAGTCAAATAACCACATGTCACCCTGGTCGCGAAGCGATGACGAAGTGAAACGAAGTCAACTTGATTCAGGGTCTACTTTTATATCAAAATGAGATGCTGAAATAAATTCAGCATGACATATGGTAGATTTTTAATTTAGATTTCTAAACTCCTCAGGCGTTCAATACGTTTCTCCAAAGGTGGATGGGTCGCGAATAAATTAGATACCGACATCCGGTCTTTGCCAAATGGATTAGCTATGAAAAGATGTGCGGTTGCATCTGAAGCGGCATGCATTTTACCTTTATAACCGCCTATCTTTGCTAAAGCTGAAGCCAAACCATCAGGATAGCGAAGTAAAAAGGCGCCTGAAGCATCAGCTAAATATTCACGTTCCCTGGAAATTGCAGCACGAATCAAAAAGACCAAAATCGGTGCGATAATTGCCAAAGCGATACCGACTATTACAAAAATGGCACCGGCATTACCACGCCGGTCATTACTTCGGCTTCTTCCGCCAAACCACAGTCCGCGTAAAAATATATCGCGAAATAGCACTATTAAACCGCCAATAATTGCCGCAATCGTCATTATTAAAATATCGTAATTTCTGATGTGAGACATTTCATGGGCAATAACGCCTTGCAGTTCTTCGCGATTCATCATCGATAAAAGTCCTTCGGTTACAGCAATCGAGGCATTCTTTGGATTCCGACCAGTCGCAAATGCGTTAGGCATCGGGTCATCGATAATATAAACTTTAGGTTTGGGAATACCGGCAGCAATTGCGACTTCTTCAACGATGTTGTTGAGCTGGGGATAATCTTCAGTCGAAGCCGGGTGAGCTCGGGAAAATGCAAGCGCCATCTTATCCGAGTTGTGATAGAGAATAAGATTATAAAAGACGATAAATAGTCCGAAGAATACATACCCGCCAGTACCCCAGCGGAAAACATTTACCAAAACATAACCGACTAAGCCTAATATGATACTGAAGACGAAGATAAATAAAACCGTGTTACGTTTGTTGCGACCAATTAGGTCATATAAAGTTTGTTTCATATTTATAAATGATTACATCGATTTCGAAATAAGATTACACAGATTTTACTTGGTGAATGAAACTTTCACTGGTTCCTTTTCACCTTCTGGTATATGGAAGAAATCTTCGGGTACAAATCGGAATAGGCCAGCGATAATATTAGTCGGGAATCGTTCGATGGTGATTTTGTAGCTCATTGCTTCGTCATTATAGAATTGACGGGCAAATGCGATTTTATTCTCAGTAGTAGCAAGTTCTTCCTGTAAACGCAAAAAGTTTTCATTGGCTTTTAGATTGGGATAGTTTTCCGCAACCGCAAACAGGGTTTTTAATGTTTCAGACAAAGCATTATTTGCCTGGGCAGTGTCGGCGACAGTTTTTGCCGACATCGCATTAGCACGAGCTTGAGTCACTTTCTCAAACAGTTCCCGTTCATGCGCTGCATACCCTTTAACCGTTTCAACTAAGTTGGGAATCAAGTCGTAACGGCGTTTTAACTGGACATCAATCTGCGACCACGCATTTTTCACGCGGTTTTTTCTGGTAACAAGTGTATTGTAACTGGTCCAGATAAATATTACAATTACCGCTAATATTATTAGAAATATAATCATATTATCTCCTCTCTAATTGTATTAATTTATTAATATTACTGTCAATTCATGTTTTGTCAATCAATTAGTTTGACTTGTCCTAATTGTTTTCGATTCACAAAGGTCTTGACATTAAAATTAAAGTTTTATATGATGATGATGATGAAACATATGAAAATAAATCTGATGGGAGGCGAGTAAAATGTTTAAAGAATTTAAAGCATTTGTGATGCGCGGTAACGTGGTCGACATGGCAATCGGGATAATTATCGGAGTGGCATTCGGGAAAATCGTCACTTCGTTAGTCAATGATGTGATAATGCCGCCAATCGGATTATTACTCGGAAAAATAGACTTTGCCAATCTTTTTATTAATATATCAGGACAGGCTTTTCCGACACTCGCAGCAGCAAAAGCAGCGGGCGCCGCAACCATCAATTATGGCATGTTTATTAACACGATTATTGATTTCATCATCGTTGCGTTTGTAATATTCATAATCGTGCGTCAGATAAATAAGCTAAAGAAACCAGCACCAGCTGCAGCACCAACTACTAAAGAATGTCCGTTTTGCTATTCTGCAATTTCGATTAAAGCGACACGTTGTCCGAACTGCACGTCACAACTAACAAAATAAATCGGTATAGAGGTTCGAATAGAGATGTTTTTATTGATATTTATTTAATAATATAGGAATACTTTATTTTTTAGTAGAGTCTAACTATTTAATATGTTACAGCAGGTTCTGGGTAAGATTTTCGGTACTAAGAATGACCGCGAGAAGAAACGGCTTTGGCCTAAGGTTGAAGAGATAAATTCAATCTGGGAAAAACTCAAGGATATTCCTGATACAGAATTACCCAAGAAAACCGAGGATTTTATTAAACGAATCAAAGATGGTGAAAGTTTAGACGATATTTTACCCGAAGCATTTGCATTAGTTAAAGAAACCTGTCGAAGACATGTTGGAAAAAAGTGGGTTGTACGAGGATTTGAGAAGGCATGGAATGATGTGCCATTTGATGTGCAGATTTTTGGCGCTATTGTTCTGCACGAAGGCAAAATTTGCGAAATGAAAACCGGTGAAGGTAAGACACTGGTTGCAACCATGCCCTTGTATTTAAATGCATTGGCAAAAAAGGGTGCGCATTTGGTTACGGTGAATGATTATTTGGCGGCCCGCGACCGCGAATGGATGGGACCGATTTATGAATCGCTCGGTCTGACCGTTGGCTGTATTCAGCAAGGCATGACGCCGGATGAGCGAAAACCCCATTACAATGCCGATATTACGTACGGCACGAATAACGAATTCGGTTTTGACTATCTACGTGATAATATGGTGGTTCGGTTCGAAGATAAAGTTCAGCGGGGATTTTATACGGATGATGGTTATAGTCGTAAATATCACTGTGGATATTATGCAATTGTTGACGAAGTTGACTCGATTCTGATTGATGAAGCAAGAACACCATTAATTATTTCCGGATCGGTTACCGAGTCAAGAGGATTTGATAATAGCCTGACACCTTTGGCAAGCCGTGCATTTCAGACACAGAATTTGTTAGTTAACCGCATCGTGGAAGAAGGGGAGAAGTTATTAGCCGAAGGTAATAACGATGAGGCGGGTATTAAACTTCTACAAGCGAGTCGGGGCGCATCAAAGAATAAACGTCTTTTGAAAATTGAGCAGGAAGAGGGTGTAAAGAAATTAATTGAGCGGACTGAGTTAAATTTTATCCGCGATAAGAAACTGTACGAAGTTGACGAAGACTTGTATTATGTTATTGATGAAAGAAACCATTCGGTTGATTTGACCGATAAGGGACGCGAGTTATTATCACCAAATGACCCAGATCGATTTATATTGCCCGATTTATCCACCGAGTTCAAAAAAATTGAAACCGATGAAAAACTAACGCCTAAAGAACAAATACACGAGAAAATGGTCGCCGAGGAACGTTATGCTAAAAAAAGTGCGACTCTACATGATATTCAGGTGCTATTAAAAGCATACACTCTATTTGAAAAAGATGTTGATTATATTATTCAGGATAATAAAGTGGTGATTGTTGATGAGTTTACCGGTCGTTTGATGCCAGGGCGGCGATTTTCGGACGGAATTCATGAAGCTTTGGAAGCAAAAGAGAAGGTTAAAATTCAGGAAGAAACCCAAACCTTAGCAACAATCACAATACAAAATTATTACAGGATGTATGAAAAATTAGCCGGTATGACCGGAACCGCATCAACAAATGCAGACGAATTTTTTGGAACGTATAAATTAGACGTGATTGAAATCCCGACCAATGAACCAGTTCGCCGTCTCGATTATTCAGATGTTATCTACCGAACTAGAAGGGAAAAGTATAATGCGGTATTAGATGAAATCGAAAAATGGTACAAAATAGGCAGACCGATTCTTGTCGGCACTACATCGGTTGATGTTTCAGAGACTTTATCGCGCATGCTAAGGCGACGCGGTATAAATCATCAGGTGTTGAATGCTCGATACCACCAAAAAGAAGCGGAAGTTATCCGCGATGCTGGTCAAAGTGGAGCAGTGACAATTGCTACTAATATGGCGGGAAGAGGAACCGACATCAAACTTGGTCAAGGTGTGGTAAAAGGTGAAGGTTGCTATATCACTGAACACAATGAGGGCGAGTGCAAATACTGGGATGAAAATGGAGATTGCTCGGATGATGTACCTTGCGGACTGTATATTGTCGGGACCGAGCGGCATGAGGCAAGAAGAATCGATAATCAGCTGAGAGGGCGAAGCGGTCGACAGGGTGACCCAGGGTCGACAAGGTTCTTTTTGTCATTGGAAGATGACCTGATGCGGTTGTTTGGTTCTGACCGATTGGCCGGGCTTATGGACCGATTTGGTGTAAAAGAGATGGAGCCAATTGTAAATCCATTGGTGAGCCGTGCAATTGAAAACGCACAAAAACGGGTTGAAGGTCGTAATGCGGAAATTAGAAAACACCTGCTGGAATATGATGATGTAATGAATAAACAACGGGAAGTTGTGTACCATTTACGCGACCAGATTCTCAAAGGTGAAAATTTATCTGAAATCTACTCATCCGCAACCGAGAGTATAATTGAGCGATTGATATCAAAATATTCAACTTCAAAATATCCAGAGGAATGGGATTGGCAGTCTTTAAAAAGTGAGTTTGGACTTTTATTCATTACTAATTTTACGATAAGTGACAATGAAATTCTGAGAATGAAACCGGAGATTCTTACTGAGGCGTTTAAGAAAATTACCCAGGAGCGATACCTGCAACGCGAACAGGAATTAGGAAAAGAATTATTATCAGACCTTGCCAAATTTGTTTTTTTACGTATAATCGATACAAAATGGCGGGACCATCTGTACGCAATGGATATGTTAAGAGAAGGGATTGGTCTAGTAGCATATGGACAAAAAGACCCGCTCATTGAATATAAACAAGAATCGTTTCAGATGTTTAACGAGATGATGACCGACTTCAATCAAGAAGCAGTTAGCTTATTGTTCCGTGTCCAGGTGCAGACTCAGGATAAAAGAGCTGCAACTCAACCAATACGGGCATACAAGCCTGAGATTACAGCTCAGGGACCGGTTGACACACGGGAACCAAAGCCGGCTGCAAATATAACCCCACAACAGCGTAGCAGTGTTAAAGTCGGTCGAAATAACCCCTGCCCATGCGGTTCGGGGAAAAAATATAAACGCTGCTGTGGTATAAATCAATAAAACTGGAGGTAGTATGACAAGAATTATTGTCTGGACACTAGTGGGACTTGCGGTTCTTGCCGTCGTTATTTTCTTCGTTCCCCAAATAAGAGAACAAAAAAAACTACAGGCTGGTACTCGCTTGTATGCAACCGAACATATCATTTCAGATGCCGAAGCATATGATAAATATATTAGCCGTTCGGAACGCGATGCAGAGCGGTTCAACAAAAAACTCGATACTCAGAAATCAAAGATATCATCAATGACCGCGGAACAACAAACAATGTTAGCGGACCTTGAAGCTAAAGTAGGGGAATTTTCTACTGCGGTTGCGGATTTAAAAAATAAAACAACCCGCGAAGAAAAAGATGCGGCCGTGACTAATGTTAAAAATTTGAGAAAAGAGATTATGACAGCGTTCCGTGATTTGGGTGTTAGAACTACCAGCCCAACTGATTCATAATAGCAGAAAAATATTATTTACTTTATCTTGTGTACAAGTAAAGGGGAAGAGGGCTAAAAAGTTTATATAATGAGCGGCTCAAAATTCGTTTAATTAATGAGAATTTGGGTCGCTCTTTTATTATTTGCGGTTCTCCGGTAATACCACACATTTTAGCAGTAATTTTGATAGCATCTTCATAGGTTCCTAAACTATCAACCAAGCCCAAAGCCTGTGCCTGCCGACCAGAGAAAATTCTACCATCAGCAAATTGTAATACTTTTTCTTTGGTTATCTTTCGGTTATCGATAATGACCTGCACAAATTGGTCATAGATATCCAAAGTCGTTTCATTCAGCAACTGGCGTTCTTGGTCGGTCATTTTTCGAAATGGCGAACCGATATCTTTGTGTTCTTTTGATTTAATAACTTCAAACTGAATACCAAGTTTTTTCATTAAATCATCGACAACGGGAAACTCCATTATAACACCGATTGAACCAGTCAAAGTACCAGGGTTAGCTACGATTATATCAGCTGGACATGCGATATAATAACCGCCGGATGCGGCTAACGAACCCATCGAAACAACAATTGTTTTTCCTTTTGCTTTGGCATATTTTACTTCTGAATAAATTTCCTGAGATGCACTGACACCGCCACCCGGGCTATCAATTCTTAACAATATCCCTTTAATCAGGGGATTTTTAGTATAACTTTTAAGTTGGTTTACTACAGTATTTGATTCATAAATCGGACCTTCGATTTCTATCACCGCGATTGCTTTTGTGCCGGGAAAATTGAAACTGCGTATTCGGGTAAATAATAACGATAGCAAGATAAAATATACAATAGCACAACAAATTATAAGTATAATTAAATGTGTTTTTTTCATAGAAAAGTGGGCCTAAGTAGAATTGAACTACTGACCTCGTCCTTATCAGGGACGCGCTCTAGCCGACTGAGCTATAGGCCCTTTACACTCCTGAGTTTATGATAGAAAAAATTTGTGAAATGTCAATAGTATATTATTCATTAAAAAGCAAGCTGAAGTTGCGCTAAGACGCCATTCTGACTCAAAGTGCTACTTAATTTTTCATGTTTGTAATTCAACATCACTTTCACATTATCCGAAAACGGTCGGTAATTAAGACCAATCGCATATTCGTTACACCAATCCGAATTTTGATACTTGAAGGCGGAATAACGGCACATCGGTTGTAATTTGTTCAAGTTGTATCCTGCCTGAACATAGTAACCACTGCCTTTTAGTGCAGCATCTTTGGTGCTGAGAAACTCAGTTTTGAAAATAGCGGAAGCAACAGTGTAATTAAATTCGAGTCCGATTCTTTGAAAATTACCGGTTGTATATTTACCAAAATAAGTATTTATACCCGCATACAATGTAGGTTTGTTAAAAGGTTTTACGATGAATCTACCGGCGATATTCTTATAATTATCACCGTCCAGTAAAACATTACGACCAGAACCATTTACTACTGCGATTGCCAAATCAAATAATTTATGTGTGTATGCACCTTGAATACCAATATCTCTTGTACCTTTTGGTGTTCTTGGTGTACGCCCAATTAACGAATATTCGATTAATTCAAGGTTCTGCGGTTTGGTAAGCACTTCGACGCCTAAAGGCAGTTTAAATTGTCCGATAATAAATGATAAGTTTGAATTTGGTTTAATTGTCGCATAAGCATCGTAAAGATGTTTGCCGGTAGTTTCAGCGACATCTATATATAAACGTAAAGCAGCCCAATTTGTAATCGTAGCAGTCATACCGAGAAATGCATTTTTACGCGCAAATGAATTAATGGTTGTTGTGTCTTTTGTGTAACGATATAATCCCCAAAAACAACCGTCAACGGTTAGTTTTCCCTGAGCAATTTTAACTTCCTGCGCATAGATTGAGCTTAGACTGATGATTATTATAATTATTGTTATAGCTATTTTTTTCATTTCTTTTCTTTCTCCTTAAAAAACTTTTCGCATTATAAAATCATAATATCGAATTGTCAATATTAATATTTTGCTACTTATTGACATTTATTGAAAACTAATTATTATCATCTTAAATAAATAAAGATTAATAATGAAACAGAGATTTAAGATGAATAACCAAAAGATTCAATCAAACAAGAAATATTTCTGCGGAAAAAGAATTTTACCGAAGAACATCGAAAAAAATGATACTATTGCCATTATTATAAATGAGACGATGCTTGCTTATAATGGGGGCAGATTAAGAGCGGCTTGTCAATTAATAAAAGAGAAATATTCGAAGCAAAATG
Source organism: Caldifarciminota bacterium (assembly GCA_903865935.1). Lineage (GTDB taxonomy): Bacteria > Hydrothermota > Tepidihabitantia > Tepidihabitantales > CAIPLT01 > CAIPLT01. The sequence continues at coordinate 27,292 of CAIPLT010000052.1, read as the reverse complement.
TAACTATTGGTATGAGTCTAGCCGGAGCATTGACACCAGCCGGATTGGGGCCTTCAAGTATAATTCCTTTAATGGAACATGGCTATATTGACTGGTTGGTTTCAACCGGTGCTAATATGTATCATGATATCCATTTTGCCTTTAATTTACCATTGCATCAGGGCAGTCCGAATGTTGATGATGTGGATTTAAGAAAAAGCGGGGTAATCAGAATCTACGATATATTCGGTGATTATCATAATGTTTTATTAAAAACCGATACCGAGCTCAGAAAGATAATGTTAAAACCAGAATTTCAGAAGGAGATGGGGACACAGGAGTTTTACTACCTGCTTGGCAAGGCTTTGGATGGACATGAAAAGATAAACGATATCGGTCATGTCAGTGTACTTGCCTGTGCATACCGAATGGGGATACCAATTTTTACATCATCGCCCGGTGACAGTACGATTGGTATGAACATTGCGGGATTAGAACTTTTAGACCCGAAAAAGTTTAAGCTGAAAATCAATACCAGCCTAGACGTGAACGAATCGACCGCGATTGTGCTAAATGCGAAAAGAAATGGCAAGTCAGCAGTTATACTGGTTGGCGGGGGTAGCCCGAAAAACTTTGTCCTTCAGACCGAACCTCAAATTCAGGAAATTCTAGGGATTAAAGAGATGGGTCATGACTATGATATAAATATCACAGATGCGAGACCTGATACCGGTGGATTATCCGGTGCGACGCCAAGTGAGGCGGTCAGCTGGGGCAAGATTGACCCGAATAAAGTTGAAGAGAATGTCGTGGTTTATGGTGATACTACGGTTTATCTGCCATTAATCACGTCCTATCTTATAAATACCGCACCCCACAAAAAGCCGAAGCGGTTATTTTTTAAAAGGGCAAAATTATTCAATAAACTGAAGAAAGCCTATTTTAAACATAACAAAGAAATTCCAATGCTCAAAAATCTCCTGAAATAAAAGAGGTAAAACAATAAAATGGTTGAGAAAAAACTCTTAGATATTGTTAAAGAACATGGTACCGAAAGACCTTTATTTATCATTGACCATGAAAAAATAAGGAATAATTATAAACGATTTACAACTAATCTGCCAAAAGTTCAAACTTATTACGCGATAAAAGCAAACTCTGAGCAACCAATTATAAATACACTGTTTAAATTGGGTGCTAGCTTTGACACCGCATCGATGTCAGAATTTCTGCAGGTTTATCAGTTGATTAAAAATTGGGATAAAAAAGATGCGCATTTTTTTATCTGGGATAAAATTATTTTTTCTAACACGATCAAACCGGAAGAAACGTTAAAGGAATTAAAACAATATAAACCGTTAGTCGCCTATGACAATATTGACGAATTGAAAAAAATAAAAAAGTTCTGTGATATCGCAGGTCTAATTTTAAGAGTAAAAGTACCGGATACCGGTTCAATGGTCGAAATGAGCGGAAAATTTGGCGCGGCACCTGGTGAAGCAGTGGGTTTAATAAAAGCGGCATTTGATATGGGTCTTAATGTTGAGGGTTTAAGTTTTCACGTCGGCAGCCAGTGTACTAATTTTAATAATTATGTTGATGCTTTTACCATTGCTGCAGAAATATTTGAAGAAGCGGAACGAAAAGGACTGAGAATGGGCAGGCTTGATAATCATAATAAAGTTCTGGATATTGGTGGCGGTTTTCCGACATCCTATACCGATGAGGTGCCGGCATTTGAAAAATTAGCGGAAATTATTAATACAGAAATCGACCGACTTTTTAACAAAGGTTTTGAGGTTATAGCAGAGCCGGGTAGATTTATTGTTGGTGATGCAGCAACCAGTATTGCCCGAATCCAGGGCAAATCGCGACGTGACGGTAAAAGATTTTATTATATCAATGATGGTGTATATCACACATTCTCCGGCGTTGTTTTTGACCATTGTGTATATCATTTTCGTCCTTTTGCTAAAGATATAAACAAAGGCAAGATTGAAGTCTGTACGATTGCTGGACCGACCTGCGACAGTTTTGATAAAATTTCGACCAGCGAGCAGCTGCCAGGAGAGCTTGATTTAAATGATCTTTTAATCGCCGATAAAGTTGGTGCATATACTATTGCATCATCAACAAATTTTAACGGGATTCCAGGGGCAAAAATAATTCATATCAATCAATAGAAAACTCCAGATATTGACATTTAGTAAATTATAGGTATCATAACTTTTACAAAAATGATTAAAATTACTATAGATAATAATACTAAAACCGTTGAGCCGGATAAGCAAGTCGGAGAAATATTAGCTGACCCTAAGGCGTTAGCAGCGAAGGTCAATGGTCAGATAGTTGACTTATCTTTTGAGCTTAATGAAGATGCAGAAGTCAGTCCGATTTATTTTGACTCAAAAGAAGGTAAATCAATATTCTGGCATTCAACTTCTCATTTGATGGCTAATGCGGTAAAACTTTTATTTCCTGATGTTAAATTGGCGATTGGTCCTTCAATCGATGAAGGTTTCTACTATGATTTCGACTTGAAACAATCATTAACTGACAAAGATTTAGAAAAAATCGAACTAAAGATGCACGAGCTTGCAAAAAAGAACCTACCTGTAGTACACAAATTTCTATCCCGTAAGGAAGTTGAGAACTACTTTAATGAAAAAGGGGAGAGCTATAAATTAGAGATTTTATTAGAAGTGCCAGACGAAAAAATTTCAGTCTATGAACAAGACGGATTCCGTGATTTATGCTTGGGGCCACACCTTCCAAATACTGGTCTGATTAAGTCATTCAAATTATTATCAGTTGCCGGAGCATATTGGAAAGGTGATGAACACAATGTGATGCTCCAGCGGATCTATGGTATTTCATTTCCAACTAAAGAGGAATTAGACGCATACATTGCCAAAGTAGAAGATGCCAAACGACGCGACCATCGTAAACTCGGGCCGCAATTAGGGTTATTTCTATTTTCCGAGCAGTTAGGTCCTGGTTTAATGTTATGGACTCCAAAAGGTGCCGTCATGCGTCGAATTATCGAAGATTACTGGATTAATACCCATTACAAAGCAGGTTATCAGATAATCTATACACCGCATATCGCACGAGGACATCTATGGGAAACCTCTGGTCATTTCTCATATTATAAAGAAAATATGTTCACCCTGATGATAGAAAAAGAAGAGTATGCTTTGAAACCGATGAATTGTCCCGGACATATTCTCATTTATCAATCTGCAGTTCGTAGTTATCGGGAATTGCCAATACGTTATGCCGAGCTGGGAACAGTTTATCGAAATGAGCGCTCGGGCGTGATGCATGGTGCATTACGGGTGCGTGGTTTTACTCAGGATGATGCACATATCTTCTGCACTCCAGAACAGATTGAAGATGAGATTTATTTAACTCTGCAGCTGGCATTGAAAATAATGTCAGACTTCGGGTTTAAGGATTTTAATATTGATTTATCTTTACGCGACCCAAAACATAAAGACCAGTATGTCGGAACTGACGAGCAGTGGGAAATGGGCGGGCGGGCCTTGATTAAGGCTTTGGAAAAATCCGGATTGTCCTATACAACAAGAGAAGGAGAAGCGACCTTCTATGCACCGAAAATTGACATTAAACTTTTAGACAGTCTGGGTCGTGAATGGCAGTGCCCGACAATCCAATTTGATTTCAACTTACCAGCAAGATTTAACATTCATTATATGGGTGCGGATGGCAAACATCATACTCCGTTCATGATTCACCGCGCAATCCTTGGTGCCCTGGAAAGATTTTTAGGCATTTTAATTGAACATTATGCCGGTGCATTTCCAGTCTGGCTCAGTCCAGTTCAGGCGACAGTAATGACGATTACTGAACAGGAAATCGAATATGCGAAAAAGGTTATCGAGCAGTTAAAAACCGAGAATATCAGAGTAGCCGAAGATTTCAGAAATGAAAAGATTAGTTATAAAATCGGTGAAGCAGAACGTGAAAAAATCCCGTATATCTTAATCATCGGTAAAAGAGAAAAAGAGAATAATCAAATAGCTTTACGAAAACGCCATCAGGGTAATTTGGGAAACACTAGTTTAGAATCAGTCGTCGAAAGTATCAAAGACGACATTAATCACAGGAGGTAGTACTATAAAAGACAATAGACCAAGAGCAAACGAATCAATCCGAACTCCTTTCGTTAGATTAGTGGGAGCGGACAAACAAATGATGGGTATTATGCCAACCAAAGAAGCGATACGAATAGCGAGAACTCAGGATTTAGACTTAGTTGAAATATCGCCTAATTCCGAACCGCCAGTTTGCGGGATAATGAATTTAGGCAAATATCTCTACGAACTGAAGAGCAAAGCAAAAGAATTGAAGAAGAAACAGCATACTACCAGCGTACGCGAAATACGATTCAGGATGAAAATCAGCGAAAACGATTATCAGGTAAAATTAAATAAAATAAAAGAATTCCTTACCGACCGTGACCGGGTGCGCGTTTCACTGGTATTACGTGGTCGCGAAATCCTGCATAAGGATTTAGGTATGGCAGTAATACGACGAGTGATTGAAGATTTAAAACCATTTGCAACAATTGAAAGTAATCCTAGAACGTTCGGTGAAGGAAGACTATTTATTCAAGTAATGTTTTTACCAAAATGAAACAAAAATCATTAAGTTCGTTAAAAAAACGTATTAAAGTAACTGCGCGCGGGAAATTCAGCCGTCGCAAAGCAGGTAAAAGACATCTGGCAAGTTCCAAGACCAGAGCGCGTAAACGCAGTCTTTTGAACGCAAGAATCGTTGATAAAACTTTTACCAAAAAGATGGAACGGTTGCTTCCCGGCTATAAGTGAAATAAAAATATAAAGGAGAAAAAATGCCGCGTGTAAAAACTGGACCAGCAACACGGAAACGCAGAAAAAAATGGCTCAAGCGAGCAAAAGGTTATTGGGGCGCAAAATCGAAACTGTACAAGACCGCTCGTATGCAGGTAATGAAAGCAGGGCGATCGGCATACAAGGAACGAAAAAGAAAGAAACGGACTTACCGTTCTTTATTTATTATCCGAATCAATGCCGCGCTCAAACCATTTGAATTGAGTTACAGCAAGTTCATCCATGCATTAAAATTAAACAATATTGAGATGGACCGCAAGTCGTTATCCGAGCTGGCAATCCGAAGTCCGGAAGACTTCAAAAGTCTGGTTGAATCATTGAATATAAAATAATCACTGTTTTTTAGTTTTATAATCAGTTGATAAGTATGGATATCGAAGCGCTTAAACAAGAATCAGAGCAGGAGATAAAAGGAGTAAAATCCTTAGAAGAACTGGAAGCGGTTCGAATCAAGTATCTGGGTCGCAAAGGACTGCTTACTAATTTCTTAAAAGAACTGGCTGGTTTAGCTGAAGAGAAACGGCGAACTCAGGGTAAATTAGCAAATACGGCAAAGCAGTTGTTTAACGAGCTTCTTGAGCAAAAGAAAACCGAGCTTAATCAGCAAAAAGAAATGAATGAAGCCGGCAGTCAGGTTGACTTAACGCTGCCGGGCAGAAAATCCTGGCTCGGTCACAAACATCCGATAACACAGGTCCTAGATGAGATAGTTGAAATTTTTGTCGGGATGGGTTTTGAGGAAAAATTAGGTCCGGAAATCGAGACCGAATGGTATAATTACGCGGCGCTCAACTTTCCCGAAGACCATCCGGCCCGCGACCAGATTGCCTGTTTTTATCTTGATGATAAATATCTATTGCGCAGTCATACTTCACCGGTGCAAATCAGGGTCATGGAAAAGCAGAAACCGCCAGTTCGGATTATTGCACCAGGTCGGGTGTTCAGACCCGATGCATTTGATGCGTCGCATGCACCTGTGTTTCACCAGGTCGAAGGACTTTATGTTGATGAAAATGTCAGTCTGGCAGAATTGAAAGGTACATTGGAAATGTTCTGCCGAAAGATGTTTGGTGAGAATGTCAAAGTAAGATTCACACCGTCTTATTTCCCGTTCACCGAGCCAAGCGCGGATATTGCTATATCATGTGTGATATGTGACGGGGCTGGTTGTAAAACCTGTAAAAATACCGGATGGCTGGAAATTCTCGGGTCAGGAATGGTACATCCAGCAGTTTTGGAAAATGTCGGGTATGATTCAGAAAAATATTCGGGTTATGCATTTGGTATGGGAGTTGAAAGAGTTGCAATGGTAAAATACCGTATTGATGATATTCGGTTATTTTACGAAAACGATATACGTTTTATCCAACAATTTTAAGCCACAGATAATAATTTTATAATCTTTCAATCTTAAAATCTTTTAAAAAAGGAAGTCGGGGCGACTGGATTTGAACCAGCGACCCCCAGCACCCCAAGCTGGTGCGCTTGCCAACTGCGCCACGCCCCGCTATCTCATCTTAATAATATTTTATTAATTAGTCAATATTAAAATATATCGCAGAAAGAATTAAGTCCTAACTTATTGACTAATAATTAATTAAATATATACTTTGATATGAGCATTAAAATAGGGGTCGCTCGATCATTATATAGTTATTATCATTATCCGTTGTGGCAGAAGTTTTTCGAAAACTTAGGCTGTGAAATTGTTTTGTCACCATCAACTACAAAAAAGATACTGGAAGATGGAATAAGAAATGCACCAGCAGAGATTTGTTTACCGGTTAAAGCCTTTCTTGGACATATCGCATATTTAAAAGACAAAGCGGATTATATTTTAGTGCCGAGAATGGTCTGTCTTAATGCTCAACACACATTACACCAAACTAAACGCTCATTGAAATTTGGTTGCCCAAAAGCAATTGGACTTCCAGATATGGTTAAATCAATATTCAGTGACCTACCGCAAATCATCGACCTCGTGATTGACGAGCGGATAATGAACCAGCAACAATCATTTCTCAATGCAGGTCAACTTTTTAGTAGAGACAAGAAAATGATACAGGGCGCGTGGCAATCCGCCCTTATCGAAAAAGACCGATATGACAATCTGCTATTGAACGGGATAAAAACATCGGAAATCTTTAACAAGGAAATTTCCAGTATTAATATTCCAACAAATACTCAGACTCCCAGAATCGCTCTAATCGGACATCCATATCTAATTTATGACGATTTGCTCAGTCATTCGTTATTTGATACAATCGGGAAGATGGGGGTGAGTGCTCTGCCAGTAAGTTGTGTCTGCAAATCAGCAATTAATGACGAAATCACGAATTTTGCTGACATACATTGGTTATATGAACAGGATATTATCGGCAGTACTGCATACTTTCTTAACCAGAAATTAGTTTCGGGTGTACTTTTTGCATTTAGTTTTTCCTGTGGAACTTCATCGGTTGTATCAGAGATTATCAATAAAGAATTATTAAGTTTTCATAATATTCCGAGTTTAACACTTTTATTTGACGAGCACACCGCTCAAGAGGGGGTACAAACCCGACTTGAATCATTCATTGATTTGTTGACACGAAAATAAAAATGACTGGAAGATTGCAACGATTCAAAGATTAGCTAAAAAATGAAAGCTGCTTTTGCGTACATGGGTAATATCTATATACCATTGCGCACGCTTTTCAGCGGTTTGGGTATTGAGTTAGTTGTTCCTCCTCCACCAAATAATAAAACATTAAATTTAGGCGCCCGTCTGGCAACGGAAACAATGTGCATTCCGTTCAAATTGACCTTAGGTAATATTATCAAAGCAATGGATATGGGCGCAGATACAGTAATTCATCCCAGTGATGTCTGGTCGTGTCGGTTCGGATATTACGGACGGCTCTATTGCTATATCCTGAAGGATTTAGGTTATAAATTCGACCGAATCGATGTCGCTGGGCACAAATTTTGGGAGCATTATCGGACAATAAAAAGTTTGAATAAAAACAGCGATATACTTACAACGAAAGCAATACTTGAAGCGATTTACCGAGCATATAATAAATCATCTGTTATGGAATTCATCGAGCAAACGGCTCGAAATATCCGACCTTATGAAATAGAAAAAGGATTTATGACAAGAATTCTCGACCGATACTTAAGGGCATTAGATAAAATTACTTCAGTAAAGGAAATGAAGCAATTAAAGAAACGATTTGTTAGCGATGTTAATACTATTAAAAAAGATTTATCACGTCAGCCTTTAAAGATAAAAATTGTTGGCGAGTCGTACTGCGTAGTTGAACCTTTTGTTAATTTCAATTTAATTCAAGTATTAGGAGAGAACGGGATTTTAGTTGACCCATTTTTGACTGCCCACAAGTGGCTCGGATTTCATTCAATAAGATTAGGCAATCAAGAAAGAAAGCTGATAAAAAAATTAGCACATCCTTATTGGAAATACAATGTCGGAGGAGAAGATGAAAATGCGGTTGGTTACAGCTTACTTGCCGCACAACAAGGTTATGATGGCATAATTTGTCTGCATCCATTTGGCTGTATGTCAAGCACTGCGGTGCAACCAGTACTGCAAAAAATCAGCCGTGATAAAAATATTCCGTATTTAGATATTGGTCTGGATGAACAAACAAGTGAAACAGGATTTAATACCCGTATTGACGCGTTTATTTCGGTATTGGAGAAGCGAAGAAAATTAGTAAGAGTAGAGTAAAAGTGCGATGGAATTCTCATGCTATTTTAAGAGTTCAAATATTTGTAGCTATAGGAAATGTTACACGCATGTAACATAAAATTTAAGCGAAATTTTGCCGTAACCTATTGTTGCATATAGCGTAAGGCGTGAAAAGTAGCAACATACCTGTATAGTGGGGGGTATTGAGTTTGGGATGTAGAAGAGCATAAAGCAAGAGAGTAATTTAGCGATTTAGTAAGGAGTTTAGTTCTGAATTTATTAGGTTATTTATTTCACCATCTAAGTTGATATATAATACGAAGCATAAATTGGCAACAAACACAACATACATCACGGAAATTCTCAGGATACATATCAGTAGTTTGAATAGGACGCAAAATAGCATATTTAGCAGGGGATATAAAAGGGAATAAGGGAATTTAAATAATTTAACATTCATAGATAAAAGTAATTTCTTGACACTCTGACCAATATTAATTAATCTAATTGTATGTTTATAATTGGAGGATTAATGAATAAAAAATATATTGTGCTGTTGGTCTTATTTTTAGTATTTATAAACTATGTTCAAGCAATGCCACCAAAACAAGGTTTGGTGTTTCCGCAATCCGATTATGATGAGATGAATGCGCTGGGTGTTAACCGATTTGACAATCCGATGCGCGATGTTGGTAAAAAGGGAATAATAAATAAACCAGGTGATGTGCGACTCCTTGTGTCCGGGGTAAAGGGATTTCCGATAGTTTTTGCTAAATACCCTGATTATAATAATCAATACGCGATAGACAATTTTCAGGCGATGGTTTTTTCCGATACCTGGCCATCTGGTTCAGCAAGAAAATTTTATCAGGAAATATCATACGGTCAATTGAATGTAACAGGAACCTGTTACGGATGGCTGACCGCAGACAGCAATCGAGCTTATTATGGCTATTCACACGGATTTGCCCGAGCCGCCCGATTGGTAAAAGAGATTGCGCAAAAAGCCGATTCATTTATCAATTACGCACAATATGATAATGACGGTGACGGATATGTTGATTGTTTTACGGTGGTCCATTCCGGATTTGGCCGCGAAGAGAGCGGAAATGGTTCAGATATCTGGTCACATTCCTGGAATTTTTCCCTAGCCGGCATCGGAGTCGATACGACTAATGACCCAGACCCGAATCATCCTGGTCATAACATTATGATTGATGCATATGTGTGTGATCCGGAACGTAGCAACACGACCAATAATGGCACAATGGTTTGCATCGGAGTATTCGTTCATGAATGGGGACATGCTTTGGGTGTTCCTGATTTATATGATACGGACGGCGGCGGCGAGGGACTGGGAAATTGGTCGGTGATGGGTGCGGGTTCATGGGGAGCGAACGGCAATTCGCCCTGGAAACCAGCGCATATGGATGCCTGGTGCAAGATGGAGCTGGGCTGGTTAAATCCGACCGCAGTCCGTTCAAGAAATTTATATTCAATTCCAAAAGTGGAAAATAATGCCAAAGCCTATTGGTTGATTTCAAGAAACCGGACATTCAAGGAATATTTTTTAGTTGAGAACCGGCAAAAGACTTTATTTGATTCCTTAATGTATAATTCCGGACTTTTGATTTATCATATTGACGATTCAGTTATTGATGTGCGGCGGGCAGCCGATAATGTCAATGCGGGCGGAACCGGCTGGAAATACGGCGTGGCATTAGAGCAGGCAGACGGTTATAACCATTTATTCAACGGTAGTAACCGAGGTGATGCGGGCGACCCGTATCCAGGAACATCAAACAATACAAGTTATGATACGGCTACGACCAATCCCAATTCTCTGACCAATTATCCGACTGCATCGCCGATGACCAGCGGTTGTTATGTGAAGAATATTCCCGTATCGTCGGCTGCGATGTCCTGTAGTTTATCATCTGGTGTTACAGGCAGATTTACCGGCGGACCTGATCTCGGTGGATATTTTTGGATTGATTCGGACACAACTTCCGGTCCACCATATTACTGGGTTGATATTTCGAATAGTGGAACAGTATTAGGCAATGGTGATGATGCGAGATTTTCTCTGACGCTTCCGTTCAGCTTCACTTTTTATGGCACGGCTTACAACTCGGTCTGGGTTTGCACTAACGGCTGGTTAAGTTTTGGTACCGACCCTGGGACCAATGCTCCAGTTAATACGTCAATTCCCAATACATCAGCACCAAACCGCGCGATATATGGTTTCTGGGATGATTTGAATTTAGTTATGGCAGACAGTGCTAATATCCTATATGAATTTATGGGAACTTCACCATATCGTGTCTGCGTAATTACATGGAAGGACGCACGCATCAACGGTGCGATTGTGCCGGGTGTTTTACAGCCATTAAATACAATTACATTTCAAATAGTATTGTCAGAAAACGGAATGATTGGTATTCAATATAAAGATTGCGCGGTTGGTGATACATCTTATAACTGGGGGAGAAGTGCCACCATAGGAATTGAAAACTCATCCGGAACTTCAGGTCTACAATATTTGTTTAATGGTTCATTACCCGGTAATTTGGTTTCCAACGAAAGAGCAATATTATTTGCCACACCGCTGATGATAACAGAAAATCCATCCGAACAAAATTTAACATCAGTCACTAGAGTAAGTAATACTCCGAATCCGTTCAAAAACCAAACAATAATTCAATATACCCTGCCTAAAGAATCTAATGTCAATTTGCATATCTATAATTCTTCAGGAATTTTGGTGCGTACATTAATATCAGAAACGGAAAAGCCAGGTATTTATCGGGCAGCATGGAACGGTTGCGATGATAAAGGAAAAACGGTTAGCCAAGGAGTGTATTTTTATCAAATCAATGGAGAAAATCTGAGAATAGTCAAGAAAATAATTAAGATAGAATAATTTTTTCGCTGGTAGGCGAAAATACAATAATCTTCAGTAAAACGATTCAAGGTTTCTGAGAAAACTCTGCTGCAAGTTTCCAATATGGGTCGACTTTAGGATGACTTAGGGTTCTTTCTCTTCCTTTATTTATTATTTTCTTACCTTTACTAGCTGACATAACTTCTCCGATTATAGCACTTAATATCTTTTTCTTTTTAAAAGTATCCACTAATTTACCAGATTCCTTTTTATCAACAATTGTTATAAGTGTTCCTTCACTAATCGCACAAAACGGGTCAAACTTAAATAGTTCAGCAGTTTTTTGAATTACTGGCTGGATAGGAATTAATTCCTGTTCAATCGCAAGACCATAATTACCAGCTCTTGCCATTTCAAAGAGACCACCCCAGACACCGCATTCAGTGGCATCATGCATCACTTTTACTCCGGTAAACTGCCGTGCGATCATACAATCATCTAAAACTGACATTTGATAGAATATGTCAGATGCCTGTTTCTGAAACTTTTTTCCGCCGGCTTCGATAAATTTTTCCGGAAATAGAACCGAAAGCAGACCAGTAGTTTCTATGGCAGGTCCTTTGGTAATTACAATTTTATCACCTGTTTTAACTTTATGTGGACCACGGAGGTCTTTTTTATTTCCAATAGCAATCGCAGTTGCTCCGCCGACCATCGGATAATTACAGCCAGTGTATCTTGCGGTATGTCCGGTTATGATATTTATACCGTACTTTTTAGCTTCTGTATGCACAGTTTCCCATAATTCTTTAAGTTCTGATTCTTTTATCTCCGGAGGTAAATTTAGGTCGATTGCTAAGTATTTCGGAGTCAGTCCAGAAACTGCAACATCACAAAAAATAATGTGAAAACCAAACCAGGCTGCTTTTGCGAATCCGAAAGAAGGGACAATAAAAAATGGGTCGGTTGATATAGCTAAATATTTATTACTTATTTTAAATACGCCATAATCTATGCCATGTCTTGGTTCAATAATAACATTTTTATCCGAAACTCCAAGACGGGGAAATATTACGCGGTCAAAAAATTCGGGATGTATTTTTCCAAGTTCGGGTAATTTGTCTTTATTCATGTTGTTCACCAAATACTGTGCCAGAAAATATATAGATTTCGGTATTTTTTTCCTTCCATGCATCGTCAGGTAAGCCAGCTTTCCAACAAGTTTTTTCTAAAAATGTCTGCCGGTTCCATCCTTCTTCGGTCGCAACTTGTGGCAAAAGTAATCCTTGATTGTAACCATTCTTTATAACGAGACCGTGTTTACCAACTTTAATTTCATTAATGTCACTAATTTTTCTTAAAGGTGTCATTACGGTTATTTCAATCGTAATATTCTTTAGTTCACTTGTCGTCACCGGTGTAAATCTCGGGTCTTCGGTTGATGCAGCAACCGCCATATCTGAAACCGCTTTGTACAGAGGTTCGATACCCTGAATGTAGCCGATGCAACCTCTTAATTCACCTTTTTTCTTTAGTGTTACAAACACACCGTATTCTTCATTCAGTTTTTCAGTTAATGGTATAAACGCTGGGATTTTTTTACCAGCAACATGATTCTCAATCGTTGTTCTTGAGATTCTTAGCAACTCGTTTTTCTCTTGCATCGTTAAATTGATTATATCCTTATCATTTGATTTTGCACCAGTTTCAGTATTAGTGTCAGTCTGATAAAATACTGATGCACTATAACCAACGCAATACCCGCCGCGCTCATTGATTACATCATTTGAGTTAGTATGATGTAATACTTTTCCTTTATCGGCACCCAATAATTTAGCAGCAAGCATTACTGTAACGATTGGAAAGCCGCCGCACGCCTGTGCTTTATCCTGTTTTAATGCCTGATACAAACCTTTTGGGTCGAATTTTTCGATATAGCTAAGCGTTATCTTATCGGTCATATTACACGAATCGTATGAGTTGCCGTGGTAAAGGTCAGACGATGCTAACAGTAGTACCTTTTTATTCTTAACATTGATGACAATTGCTTGCGCGAGCATTTGACATTCTTCATAGGTTGGTTCAAATAACATAATCGGAACGATCTTAAAGTTTTTGAATATCTTTTGTAAAAACGGCACCTGAACTTCCAAAGAGTGTTCTTCGCTGTGAGCTTCTGGTAAGTTATGGATTATCGGATTCTGTTTGATGATAGACTGAGCTAATGTTTCGTCAACTGGTACATCACCCAATGGTGTTTTCCATGAACCTTCACCATAAACCGCAATTCCTTCAAAATAAGCGTGATGAGTCGGTCCAATCATTATGATGGTTTGTATATTTTCTTTAGCTACTGATTTGTAAGCATAAGTCGCAGTCGGTCCAGAAAATGGATAACCAGCATGAGGAACTGCTATGCCAATGATTTTGCCGGGTAATATTTGCGCTGGAATCTCTGCAAAAAAACTATCAATAGTACTTGATAATGTTTTTTTATCCCCCGGATAAAATTGTCCTGCTACTGCTGGTTCTCTAATCATAATTGCCTCCAAGGGGAAAATACACCCCCAAAAAAGTAATATTAATAAACCGATTAATAAAAACTTATCTTTTATCATTTTTGACTTTTCAATAATTCCAGGCATGCTTTCTTAATATTATCAATTGAATCAATTCTTGCGTCAAATATTTTAACATCTTTTTGCGTTTTGAGTTCGTTGATTAAGGGGATTGAAGTCGATATCGGAATAGTCGCGATGATAGTTTTATCTGTTTTTGAGAAAAGTTCGCGGACTGCTCCAACAAATCGCTTACTGCACATCTCCATTTTGCCTATTTCATCAATAACGATTATATCATTTTCTTTTGCGGCTCGCTGTAGGCTGGATATTCCGACTGTATCAATCGCAGCTACATTAACGCCATATTTTGCGATACGAAACTTACTTTTAAAGTCCTGAGAGGACATTATCGCTTCATCGCCAAATGTTGTTTTAATTTTAAAACCGATTCTTAAATTATTTTCTTTTATTTCTTCGGTAAAAAATCCGCCATAGGATAATTTAGGTATTGATGCCAAAATATTTTTGATTAAAGTTGTTTTACCTGAACGCGGTTTGCCGGTGATAAGTATCTTCATACGTTTGAAAATTATTGCGCTAATCTTGGTGACCAGCTCGGTGAAAATGTGCCATCAGTATGGGTTATTTGTCGCTGACCAGTACCATTCCAGTGCATTAAATAGATTTCATAAGTACCGCTACGGTTTGAACTGAAAGCAAGGTGCAGTCCATCTGAAGACCAGGTTGGTTCTTCGTTATTTCTTAGATTAGTTAAATGCATTCGGTTGCTGCCAGTCAAATCAGTAACATAGATTTGATTTTTGCCGTCGGATTCGCGTGAAACATAAGCAATTAAATCACCGCGCGGAGACCAGGCCGGTGAGGTATTATATGAACCTTCAAAAGTAAGGCGGCGTAAATTCGTTCCGTCAACATTGATTACATAAATTTGCGGTGACCCGGTCCGGTCTGAGACAAAAGCCAGTTCGCGTCCGGATGGTGACCAGGATGGCGAAATATCGATTGCCCGACCAAAAGTAATCTGATTGATTTTTTTCCCATCCGCGCTTAGAATATAAATATTCGGATTGCCATTAATGGTCAGACTGGCAGCAATATTTTTTCCATCCGGTGAAAATTCAGGTGTTGTATTAAGACCGTCTTTACCGCAGATTAAATCGACAGCGTTTCGGTTTAAATCATAAGTATAGATGTTCAGGTTACTTTTCGCATAACTACAATATGCGATCTTATTAACATTAGGTGTCCAGCTCGGGAATAATTTTAACTCACCCGAGTTCGTAATCTGGTTTAAGTTATATCCATCGTAATCTATAACTGCTAATTCTTTAGCCGCACCTTTTTTCAGTGAGAATACAATTTTAGATTGGCTAACGCCATTTTCACCAGTTAACAATTTGATTATATCATCGGCAAAGCGATGAGCGAGCCAACGTGATTCATTATCCAAGTCGTAGTTTTTTGTGCCGATAAGTCTTCTAGTGAACAGGTCATAGATGCGAACATTCAGAAACGGCTTGTTTTTAGTCTGTACATCGACGGCGATAAGGACCTGTGCGTCAGTACTAAACCAACTGACAAAATCGACTTTTTTATCCGCGATGCTGTAGTTTTTTGTTGAATCAAGTTTAGTTATTTCAAAAAAGAGTGAAAACTCCAAATCATCAATAGTTATTTGTCTAATGTTACTCGCTTTGGTTATCAGATCATTTGGACAGTTTACTGGTAAAGCGAAATTTGGAATCGCAAGACTGATACGCTGACGGGTTGCACCAGCAGTAATTTTTGCCCAGATTTCCTGTTGTCCATAAGCTAATTTGCTGATTAGAGGACTAAGTATTAATAGATATAAAAATAATCTTGTAATCTTAGAATCTTGTAATCTTAGAATCATTAGTCGCTTATGCTTTTTTTCGCTTAAGGGTTTTTTCGATAAATATTGGCTGACCCTGTCCAGAAATTAATTCCGGAGTGATAATACACTCAACGACATTCTTCTTTAAAGGTAAATCGAACATTATGTCCAATAATATATTTTCCATTACTGAACGTAACCCACGTGCGCCGGTATTTCTTGACGAGGCAAGGTCTGCAATTTTTTCTAAGGCGCTGTCAGTAAAGGTTAATTTGACATCTTCCAAGTCAAAGTAGTGCTGGTATTGTTTGACCAGAGCATTACGCGGTTTAGTTAAAATATCTAACAAAGCTTCACGGGATAAACTTTGCAATGAAACAATTACTGGTAATCGACCGACCATTTCAGGAATCATACCGTATTTAATCAAATCATCAGGCTCGACTAATTTTAACAGTTCGTCACGGTTCATGCTATTTTTTGAGATAATATCTGCTCGGAACCCGACATTCGATTTCTTAATCCGACTCTCAATGATTTTGTCTAATCCAGAAAACGTGCCACCGCAAATGAATAGAATGTTTTTAGTATTAAGCTGGATGTATTCCTGTTCCGGGTGCTTTCTGCCACCTTGCGGTGGAATGTTAGCGGTTGTACCCTCGAGTATTTTCAATAACGCCTGTTGGACACCTTCACCCGAAACATCACGGGTTATTGACGGCGAATCGCTCTTTCTGCCGATTTTATCCATTTCGTCAATATAAATAATGCCGATTGATGCAAGTTCTAAATCACCATTGGCAGCCTGAATTAGTCGCAAGAGGATATTTTCAACATCTTCGCCGACATAACCAGCTTCAGTTAATGGTGTAGCATCAGAAATTGAGAACGGTACATTCAAGAATTTCGCCAATGTTTCCGCTAACAGGGTTTTGCCAACGCCGGTCGGTCCGACTAACAGAATATTACTTTTTTCTATATCAACTTTGGCTTTACGGGAAAAGACCCGCTTGTAGTGATTATAGACTGCGACCGATAATACTTTCTTTGCTTTTTCCTGACCGATTACGTATTCATCTAAAAATGATTTAATCTCGTGTGGTGGTGGAACAGTATGCATCGTGGCGATAAAACGATTCTTTTCTTTATCCTGCAATAGCTGGTAACTAAGCCGGACACAATCATCGCATATATGAACCTTTGGTCCGGATATCAGAGAATGAACCCTTGTTTCTGGTCGGTTACAAAAAGAGCAATGTCTTGGTTTCATTGAGACTATTAATAACTATCTTCGTTTATCGATAACTTCATCAATCAGACCATAATTCTTCGCTTCTTCAGCCGACATAAAATAGTTGCGGTCAGTATCAGCTATAATTTTTTCAATTGGCTGTGAAGTATGTTTGGCTAATAATTCGGAAAGTCTTTGTTTTAACGTTAAAATCTCTTTAGCGTGAATTTCAATATCGGTTGCCTGACCAGAAAGCCCGCTCACTTCGGGCTGATGAATCATAATACGCGAATGGGGGAGGGCGAATCGTTTGCCTTTTTCACCCGAAGCAAGCAAGAGTGCGCCAAGACTTGCTGCCATGCCAATACAGATTGTTGATACTTTGGGTCTGATGTATTGGATTGTGTCATAAATCGCTAAGCCGGAAGATACGATACCACCGGGCGTATTGACGTATACAGAAATATCTTTGTCCGGGTCTTCGGCTTCCAGAAATAAGAGCTGGGCAATAACTAAATTGGCGACGCTGTCATCAATCGGCATACCAAGAAAGATAATTCTTTCTTTAAGCAAACGTGAATAAATATCATAGGCACGTTCACCGCGTCCGGTTTGTTCAATTACCATCGGAATATACATGCTTCCCTCCATAATATTTACGAAATTACTGCTTTATCCAACAACCAGTCCATTGTTTTATTTTTAATTATACGCGAAATTAGAACCGAACTGGAGCGCAGCATATCGATTTTCTCTTTATCGATACCAGCGGCGCTGAATTTTTCGAGTTCTTTGTTAATATCTTCGGCGGTCGCTTCAATTTTTTCCTTTTCGGCAATGCGGGTTATAATAATATCGAACTGAGCGCGTTCCTGGGCATGGGGCAGAAGTTTGGATTTTGTTTCTTCCGAATCCTTCAGATTATTTTCGTTGAGAATTTCACGGTAGGTCAGGTCAATAAAGGTCTGGGGTGGTTCGATTTTGTGCTCGGTTATCAGATAACGATATATTTGATTCCTTAAATCATCATCGACAATTCGAGCGCGGTCCTGTTTTATATCCTCGTTGATTTGAGTCCGCAGTTCATTTAAATCCTTAAAACCTAAGTCAGAAGCGAGAGTGTCATCGATTTCAGGCAATTTACGTTCTTTGACATCGCGGACCAGAAACTTATAAACTAATGTTCGGTTAGCAAAATCCTTATCCGGATATTCGGCTGGGAATGTTATCGATACGGTTTTTTCATCACCAGATTTGACTCCGATTAAAGTCTTGTTAATTTCTTCATGGTTTTTGTCGCTGCCAATCTGAATCATCACGCCGGTCTGCTTTTTTGCCGCTGGTTTGTCATTTTCATAAATTTCATAATCGGTCAGAATAAAATCATTATTTTCTGCATTGCGATTGAGAGTAGTAAAAGTTGCACAGCGTTCCTGTAAAGATGCGATGCGACGCTCAAATTCCTCATCAAAACCAACTGGTTCCTGCTTTTTAATCTTAATTCCGACATAGTTCTTTAATTCAAAATCAGGAATTATTTCGAATGATAAATCAAACTTAAGAATTTTATCATCGGATAGATTATAATCAGTAATTTTGGGTTGGGTAACCGGCTTAAAATTGTGTTGTTTAATAATATCTTTGTATGCTTCGTCAAATAAATCTTCCATTGCCATTGATTCGAAACTTGCCCCATATCTTCTTTGCAGAACTGGTCGCGGCACATTACCCTTTCTGAAACCAGGCACTTGTGCATTGTGGGCATAAGACGAAGTTATCTCTTCAACTTTCTTTTTTACTTTTTCGGATTCAATTGTTACGGCAATTTCCTTTAACCAAGGTTTTGTTTCCTTAATATTTATTTCCATATTTATCGTTTTAGATTCACTTTCTATTTTTAATATAATTATGCGAGGAGGGGGAGTTGAACCCCCATGGATGTTATCCACTGGATCCTAAATCCAGTGCGTCTGCCAGATTCCGCCATCCTCGCAGCATTTTCAGTATAATTAGGATATCATGTTATGTCAAGATTAATAGGATTATAAGGTATGGATTGTAGTATTTGCAGGGATATTTATTCTTCATTGAAGGGAAAAGATTATGATGGGTAAAAACGATAAGCAACAACAATCCTGCATAGTTAATTTTCTCTTATGGCTTGGTATATCCCTTCAATGACTTAGTAATAGATTCCCTATTCAATGACCTGAAATATCCTC
Organism: Caldifarciminota bacterium; assembly: GCA_903865935.1. Lineage (GTDB taxonomy): Bacteria > Hydrothermota > Tepidihabitantia > Tepidihabitantales > CAIPLT01 > CAIPLT01. The sequence continues at coordinate 7,953 of CAIPLT010000052.1, read as the reverse complement.
TGTTATACTTCCTGAAATAATTTGCGATAGATTTGCATATGGATAGAGAAATAATATCTGTAATAGATAGCTTAATTGCTTCAATATAATATACTATAATAAATTGGCTAATCAGTCTAAAGAACAATCGCATGACCACTCTCCTTTTCGAATTAGCACTCAATGGGGGGAATTCTACCTCTACGTTAATGGAGTTTTGGATTAACAATATGGAATTTATGAGGTTATAGTAAATTTTCGTTTACAAAATAGGCAATTTTTAAGTATACGTTTTCTTGTTCCTAATATTTTCTAAATAAACCAGTCTTTTTAGATTGCGCATTGCTTTTGTCCTTGTGCCGTCGCTAAAGCTGTCGCGACACGCGGTTCGACTTTTGAATTTTCATATACTTTTCATCTTAATAATTAATCACAACAAAGTTTTTTTAGACTTGACATATTAGAAAATCAATCTAAATTAAAGTATGAAAACTACATTAGTAATTCTTTTTTTAATTACAAATGATCATCAATATTCAGCCAATCGACCCTTTTACCGTTACAAGCATCAGGAACAATTGACCTGCCATTCTACATTAAATCCGATATTAAACAGATAATGACATCGGCATACACGGATTTTCTTGCTCGTAATTTTTCTCGCGCGGAATCATCATATACCGAAGTTTATAATCAAGTTAATACGACCGTGAATTATAAAATTATCGGACTTGCCCTATTTGGCATCGGTGCCAGTCAGGGGATGCAAAACAAATATAACGATGCTATCAACAACCTGATTTTAAGTTCGAAGTTTCAGCAAGAAATTAATAATGACACAACCCTATTTCAAATCTGTTTTGATCTCGGACTCTGTCAATTTGTGGTTTTAAATTACGACGACGCGCTAAGCAGTTTTAAACAAAGTTTATCCATAAATCCGACATCTGACCAAGCGCTCATTGGTCTGGCAGAGACTTATACTAGAAAAAAAGAGTATGATTCGGCATTGGTAAATTGTGACCGCGCACTCAAGCTTAATCCCAAGTCGTGCGATGCATATAAGGCAAAGGCAAGCGTTTATATTATGGAAAAAGAATATGACAAAGCAATGGCGGAACTTGATACGCTGGATGGATTAGCAATGGCAAGAATCGGATTGGCTTACAGTACGAAATTGGATAAGGGCAGCGTAATGTATTGGCTTAATAAAGCGCTAAAACATAAAGAACGATTAAACGAAGATATGATTAAATAGATTGAAGATAAATTAAAAGAACTTGAAGAGAAGTAACCACTTAACACAAAGAAAACAATACCAAATGCCATTTTGAGTGAAACGAAGGGGTTCAATTGTATAGTTTGAGATTCTTCAATTTCGCTTAATAATGACAGAAAAAAACAAAGGGCGGGGCCTGTCCCGCCCTTAATATTAATGGCAAGTATAAACGTTCTATATATGATGACGTATTGATAAAAGATAAATAATATAAATGTAAATATTTGCTTGACATTTTGTGCTTTGTTATCTAATATTTAGCCTTATGAAAAAAATACTGGTATTTAGTTTATTAATTTGCAGTTTTTGTTTTGCGGTTTTTGAGGATATGGAGACGGGTGCGCGTGCTGATGGTATGGCAAATGCGATGACAGCAGTAGCAGATGATGCGTCAGCAATTCAGTTTAACCCAGCCGGTTTAAATCAAATAGAAAATATTTCAGTTATGAGTTTTTACAAGCTCCTTTTTGGTGGAGTCGGGGCTAATCTGCATAACGTATGCTTTGACCTTGCTTATCCAATAAATAAGAAAGCTGGTGTGGTTGGTGTGAGTTTGCAGGAAAAAGGTATTTCTTTAAATTCAGAAAGAGTAGTTACATTCTCTCATGGTATCAGTTTAATCCGCGATATTACTTTTGGATACAGCATCCGGGGATATTCACTATATCAAAAAGATTTTGGAACCGGATATAATGTTGGACTTGATTTAGGTGTAATGACCAGAGTATATAAGCGCTGGCAGGCCGGTCTTTTTGTTCACAACATCAACAATCCAAAATTGGGAACTGACGTAAAATATAATCTGCCAAGACTTTTAAATTTTGGAGTCGCATATCGACCGACGATGGGAATTACATCATCTTTAGATATCTCAAAAGAAGTGGGAAAACCAACCCGGATACTGGTCGGACAGGAATTTCAGATTATTGAGAACTATCTGACGGTACGGGCAGGTATGCAGACCGAACCGATTCGTTTTGCTTTTGGTCTCCGTTCTGGAATGAAAAATATCTTCATCGATTATGCAGTAACAATCCATCAAGATTTGCCGTTGACCCATAACTTTGGTATTGCGGTCAGTTTCTAATGATAAAACAGACAGAGATTAGTCACGGATTTATTTTCTCGGTTGTTCTATTAACGATATTCGTCAGTGGCTTTTCTACTTTTACATTGGCATATTCACTTCAAAACCAGCTTGATATCAATAAAGCAAGTTTTCAGCAAATTCAACTGCTGCCTATTTCATATAAAGCGTGTGAAGATATCTACACATATCTATTAAATTACAAAGGATTCACAAGCGTTTACGATTTAAGAAAGATTAAGGATATCTCTGCCGAGAAATTTGAAGAGATTAAACCAATGGTCGAAATTACTAAGCCCACGACCGGCGGTGCTGAGTATTTAAATATTTACCGAATTCAGAAATCCCTGGCCGTCGAAGAAGGACCGACCAAAGCCGCAGTAGAAGACTGGCAGGATATGCTCTTATCACCAATGAATGTTAACAAAGCATCAATCGATGATTTAATATTATTAGAAAATGTATCTTTAATTGATGCAGTAGCAGTAATAAAATATTTGCAGTTAGGTCAGCAAGTAAAATCATTATATGATTTAAGAAATATTGATGGATTATCCAATTATGGTTATATTAATATGCGTAATTTTGTCGCTTTTTCTGAACCCAAACAAATAAAATTTCAGGGTGATTACCGGATTAATTTCGATTATGGTTATGATTATCAGGAGACCGGTAATGACCCGATTACGCAACTTGCTTATATTTACCAATCTTATGACGGACTACTGTTAAAAGACCGTTTTTATGCGGCAGGACTAACTGATAATGATATTGATAAGTATTACCAGCGGATAAATGAAGAACGCGATTATCTAACCAGTTTAACTCACCGGACTTTACTAACCCAGCGTATCCGGACCAGAATCGGAAATAATTTCATTGGCGGATTAAGATGGCAAAAGGATTTTAACCCAACGGTTTTCGCAAATAATTTAAAGGGATTTGTCAGCGCTAATAATATTGCACCATTCAAAAAAGTATTTTTAGGCGATTATCGGGTAACACTTGGGCAGGGGTTATTATTGGATAATACCGCAGAAATGATTGCCCGAACCTATACCCGAAGTCAGGGAATATATGGTGATTTAACCGATAATTCATTCCTCAGTTTTCGCGGGATCGGCGGACAGGCTAATCAAGGCAGGCTTAAAGCTATAGGATTTTATTCCAAAGCTTATCGAGATGGCATTGAGAATCCAGATGGAACTATTAATTACTATGTTATTGACGACCCGCCATTCCCGACCAACCATAATACTTTCGTTGAGACTAACACCGGTTTCAGTGCAGGATTAGATTTGTCGGACATCAGTATTATCCCGACCGGTTCGTATCTGGGATTTAATACGCTATCTTGTCGTTATAATAAAGATTTTTCAACGCTGGCAAAATGGATTGATTTGCCGGGTGATGTGACATATTTAGATGATCCAAACTATGTTCAAACAACTCAGGGCAATAAAAGGGATTTTTATTCGTTTGATTTCAGAAGTGCGATTGAAAACGTTTCAATGGAAGGTGAATATGCTTGGCAACGAAATGGCGGAATGGCTTATTTATTTAAAGCCCGAGCACAATATGAATATCTTTATTTGTTAACGCTGTTTCGACACTATGACGTAAATTATGATAACCCTTACAACCGCGGATTTTGCGAACAGTTTAAGTTTGAAGACACACCGCTTGAAAAACCGTATCGCTTAATTGACCCGACCTTCGCTTCTCTGCAGTGGTTTCCTTCACCAAAAGCCGAGCAGGGGTTATATACTGAAATCCGTTACCAGCTTTCCCGGCAGATTACGATTACCCGTGCTTATATGGATATCTGGCGTAATCTTGCGTATGGCGTAAATAATTTCCGTTTTCAGGGTGAGATGGAATACCGACCAGTCTTCCCGTTAAGATTTCGTCTGCGTCAGAAAGTTCAGTTTAAACATCTACCCAAAGATGTGTTGGCAACTACATCGAATACCTACGAAACAAGTTTTCGAGTCCTGGTCAGTCTGACCGACCGTAACTTTCTTTCCTGCGAATATCGCAGAGGTTCAGTCGGTTTAACACCATCAATGGAATATAATAGTGAAAAAACATTATGGGGTGATTTCTTGGGTGTTTCTTGGGAGCATAATTTTTCTGATGCAATTGGCTTAGAATCGGGCATTGCCGCGTGGAAATGCGATGGTCTCAGCCAGTGGATTTTCGAAGATGTCGGGATTGATTTTCTTGATGGCCGCGGACTCAAATACTATTTCGTGATGACCCAGCGGCCGACCAACTTTCTATTGTTAAGATTTAAATTCAAGAGCAAGTTTACCGAACTGCCACATACCGGAATCTTGGCGACCAGCGGATTACATTATAGTGACGGTTCTTTAGTAAATGCACGAGATTATATTGCGCATAACGATATTTATAATGTTGGACTGCAAATAGACTTTTTATGGTAAGGAGCAATTATATGAGATTAAAGATTTTATTGATTTTAGCAATTAATATTTTATTTATGGCCGCTGCTTATGCCAGTATTCCAACCGACTGGTATTTTGGACGTCGGGCAGATTTCAATGATGCACAGTCAGTCGGTTTAGCGGGAAATGATATGTTCAAACCGACCGTATTTATGAATAATCCGCTGGCTAAAAGTATCGGTAAAATGACAATCGGATTATCGTATAATTTCGGATTTTTACAGGAACGAAGAACCAAACAAGTCTTTGACCAGTTTGATAATTCTTTAGGTGAATTAGCATACGCGGAAAATCTATTTACCCGCGGAAATATTGGTAATATTGACTTTTTATATCCTTTAAAGTACATGAATATCGGTGTCAATTTGAGACCACAATATATTTATGATTATTACTTCTATCGTGAATTTCGAGACGATTTCTATGCCAAAGTTGGTGAGGAAGAACTGAAGGTTACGGGTATGACTTACAACGCTTCAGTTATGCTGGGGAAAGAATTTTCGAATATGTTCGGGGTTGGTGCGGGATTAAATTATTATTTTGGTTCGAGGAAATTTAATTACCATGACTCAATTTTAAATGGTACACCAGTCGATGCGGAAACAACCGGAAGCCACTCGGGAATCGGATTTACGGTTGGTATTTCAGCAATGCCGATTGACCGGTTGTTAATCCATTTTAATTATCAAAGCGGAACTAATTTAAAGAATTGGGAAAATAGTATTTCCAAGAAATACCCTGCTGATTATAATTTATCCGTATCTTATTTAGCTGCTGGAGAGATTCCGACTAAATTAGGACTGTCAATGCAGTATACAGACTGGAAAGTACTTGATAGTGTATTTCAAAAAACTTTAGAAGTTGGGCTGGGTATCGAGCATACTTTATTTAATTCAGTCGCTCTGCGCTACGGGTTCAGATTCGAACCGTCTTTTGCACCGCCAGTTGTTCATCAGGGTCTGGTTTCAATTGGATGGGGCTTTATGATTGGTAATGTTCAGGTTGATGTTGGAGCAGATGTGAAAAGAAGAGTTCTTGGCAGTTCAAACGTATGGGTATCGACTGACAATACAATGAAAGTCTATCAAAACACCGGAGAAATATTAATCGGAGCTTGCGTCCCGATTCATTAATATGATAAAAAGACTCTCAATTGTAATAATCCCAATACTACTATGCATAACAACTATTGCCTTTGCCGTTCCTTCTGAAGTATGGATTGTACATACTAATGATATCCACGGTAGTTTATTGCCATCCGATGCATACTGGATGAATCCTGATTTTCCACCACCAATCGGAAATGCTCCTGCTGCAATTACAGTAATTAATGATATCCGAGCAGAAGCAAAAGCACAGAATATTCCAGTTTTACTGTTTGACACCGGTGATTGGTTTGCCGGTACTCCAATTGGTGATTTTACATATGGTAAATCAGTCATGGAATTCCTTAATTACATTCATGAAGATGCAATGACAATTGGTAATCATGATTTCGAATATGGTTTAGATACTTTAAGGTCATTGTGTAAAATGTCCAATGCACCAGTATTATGTGCTAATCTGGTTAAAATTGGTACGGATTCGATACCGGATTTTCTAAAACCCTATACTATTATCGAACGCGACGGATTGAAAATTGGAATTTTCGGACTTATTACGCATTATTTAGAAGGTATGGTCAGTCCAGAAAACCTTGGTGGATATACCGTACTTAAACATTATGTTGGTGCTGCGAATAGTATTGCAGCTTTACGAGCACAAGGTGCGGATATTGTTATTGGTTTGGACCATATCGGTTATAGCCATGACTTGCGATTGGCAGATTCAGTACCAGGTATTGACGTGATTATTGGTGGTCATAGTCATACTGGTCTGATAAATCCGGACGAGACACCACATTATCATACAATCATTTGTCAAGCCTATTCACATTTGACCTGTGTTGGTTTATTAAAATTAAAAATTGACCAAAGCACCAAGAAAATTGCTAATTATGATGGTGAACTAATAAATTTATATGGAGAAGAAACTCCTTTAAATCAGGAATATCTTTCGATTTTGAAAAAATGGCAGAAAACGGTTGAAAAAGGATTTGATGATGTTATTGGTGCATCAAAACGCGAATTGACGCGGTCCGGTTTTGAAGAATGTGCTGTCGGAAATTTAATTACGGATGCGATGCGTGAACAATTTAATGCGGATATTGCAGTTCATAATTCTGGCGGTATTCGTGCTAATGTTCCGCAGGGCGATGTTACTTACCGTGATGTCTATAAAGTTGATATCTTTGGTAATACCGCGGTCACTATGACGATGACCGGCAAACAAATTTGGGAGATGCTTGAAGTATCGGTTATCGGATATCATGCGATTTTTCAGGTATCTGGATTAAAAATGGTATATGATTTACGAAAACCACCGAAAGAACGAGTAATCTCAGTGCAAATTGGCGGGCAACCGCTTGACACGAACAAAGTATATAAAGTCGTAACAAATAATTTTCTTGCCGCAGGTGGCGGAGCATATGGAATATTTAAACAAGGACAAGATGCTGAAGATAGCTATATGTTGATACGAGACATAATGGCAGCATACATTAAAAAGCATACACCAATCGATGTGAAAGTTGAAGGCAGAATTACAAGGGTAAAATAAATATGATAAGACGTTATTCATTATTATGCAGTCTGTTTTTAATAGTTAACTTTTCATTTGCATTTAATATTTACTGGGCAAATTTACATTCACATACATCATTATCAGATGGAACTGGGTGGCCAGTTGAAGCGTACACTTATGCACGCGATACCGCGCATATTGATATTTTATCAATAACTGACCACACTTCATATTTGAATCCGGGTTCCTATGAATATGAAAAGACGGTTGCTGCACAATTTTCAGTGCCAGGGCAATTTGTTGGAATTGCTGGTCAGGAATTTGGTAATCTTAGTGCATTTGGACATTTTTCAATCTTTGATGCTGACAGTTTATGTCCAGTTTCCGTATATAATTTGGATGCAACGTATGCCTGGATTCACGAGCACCAGGTATTTTCACAAATGAATCATCCGGCACTCGGTAATTTTAATTATCTTGCATACAATCATGACGCAGATAAATATGTCGCGATGATT
>CAIPLT010000051.1 GCA_903865935.1 Caldifarciminota bacterium | reverse complement strand
TTACTGAAACAACATGACATTAAAGAAGTTCAATATAGTGTGTCAAACGTAACAATTTCCTCTTAAAGTTAGGTGTTTGCAATTTATTGCAAACGTCTGCAATTTTCTACTGTCAAATCGATAAAACAAATAAAGTTAAAAAGTCATGTATTTATAAAAGGAGCGTATGTGCTGAAACAACATAAAACATTTAGCGATTATTTTGGTAAAGATAACCTTAATGCAATTAAACAGAATTTAGAAGTGCTTTTATCAAGTCCTGGAGGTGGTGTGATGATTATATTACCGCCAACACAAAATAATCCCCGCCCTAAAATCATTGACGCCTATTTCAATATCCACGCCAACTGTGTCCGTGGTATTGTAGATACATCGCTTAAAGATGCAGTTAAAGCAGGTCTTCTTATTGATGGTTTCCCAATAAAGTTCTATATCGGGAAAAACCATCATAAAGATAATAGCCAGGTTTGTAAAAAGCGAGGAAATGCATGCCTAACTGGTGTGAAAACACATTAACTATTAAAGGTCCAGATAAGACCATAAAAAAGTTTATTAAAATAGCCAAAGCAAGAGGCACGGCATTATCGTTAAATAAATTCTTCCCAATGCCTAAGGAACTTGAAAATACAAGAGCGCCCGCCCTGGACAATACTAAACATCAAAGAGCACAAAATAAACGACTGCGAGGAAAATACGGCTACGATAACTGGTATGATTGGCGGTGTCATAATTGGGGTATAAAATGGGATGTTACAGCCCAGTTAGTTGAACAGACCAATGGTCGTGCATCTTATTTATTTGATAGCCCATGGGCTCCACCCGAGGCATGGCTCGATACGGTCGCAAAGAAATATCCGGACTTAAGGTTTACCCTTAAATACTCAGAACCTGGTATGGGATTTAGAGGCTGCCGCATTGTCAAAGATACCAAAATAATCCGTGACTCATATTACGTTAATGAATAATAATTATATTAATTAAATAACCAAACAAAGGAGCAGATTATGAAAATCGATATAAACTCAAGCAAAGCTAAATTAAGCCTTGAGGTTCCCGACGAAGAGGTTAAAAAGACCAGCGATAAAATTGCCGGTTATTTACAAAAGAAGCTAGGACTAAAGAAGGCTAAAGACCTAGTTAATCCGAATACACCTACCAAGCAGTAATTCTTAATTAACAAATTAAATAAGGAGTAAATATGCATGCACTATTGTATGTGCTATGCCCTAAGGACGGGCTGGCTGATAGCGAAGCAGCAAGAAAACACGTATACAATTGGTTGTCAGATAACGGATTCACGGGTAATGGTGGTCTGTTTCAGAATTACTTTGCCGATTGGTTCGTTGTAGGCGGTCGTTGGTCCGGTGAGTTGACATCGGTTCAAATGGATCAAGAAAAACTAACTGCGCTCAATAAGGAATTTAATGAGAAGTTTGGCTTCTGGATCAATAAAGATATCACTGAACAGATGCGTCAAGACCAATATCGCGAACTGACCAAAAAATACTTCCCAGATTATCAAGGACTACCCTGGGCTTTCCGTGACTCGTATCAAGAAGACGGCTATGAAGACGATGCACAAATCGTAAACCAGCTTATCTACGATAGAATTATCAAAGATAACCTTTTAGACCAAATCAACCAAGAAAAACTTTGGAATGGTGGCGCAGTTATTGCCACTGATATGCACGAGAAAGAATTTTCACGTAAACCGGCCGACCTAATCGCTAAATATTGGGTGGTCGTAATAGATTACCATTTTTAGGAGGAAGA
>CAIPLT010000050.1 GCA_903865935.1 Caldifarciminota bacterium | reverse complement strand
TATTAAACACGCTACAGTTTTTAATTTATAAAGTCTACCTGACTATTGCGTTTGAAGTAATACAAAATATTATATTGCACATATGGACTTTTATCCAGATATATCTTAGGTAAAATATCAAACTATCAGATATAACTGAACTGACTACAAAAAAGATTGTCAATCATAAAATCGTAATAATCACTTGACAAATCAATATATTTTGGTAGATTTTTATGCTGTATGTTTATTAATACCGAACTGACCCCAATTAGGTCAATTCACATTTATATCTATTTTAGCAAGGAGGCTAAATGATACAACATAATAAAAAGATGTACGCTAATGGCATTTTGTTATTAGCAATTGCCACCTGCATACTTCTGACCGGTTGCGGACGCACACCGCCTGCTGCATATTGGACATGGTCAACCGATGATTCAACTGCAATTCAGACGATTGTCAATCAGTGGCACACTACTTTTACTGATTCGCTGGAGGACAATTTCTATCCAGTAAATTATCAGTCTGATACACTACACAAAATACTATATGTCGACATTCGAAGTATCTGGATGCGACCGCACTATTGGCCAAGAGAATTTAAACGGGAACTTTCAACGTTCACCATGACCGATAGTTTCATTGTCGTAAAAGATACAACGGTTACGGTTAAATTAATCGAGAATTACGGTGGCGAAGTCGAAATTCACGCTGATTCTTCAACTCTGCGCGACCCGCTAAGACCTGATACAGTTGTTGGTGTGGATACTTTTCCATTGTACTCAAGACGGTTGTACTATACACCAGAAACTACTTTTGAAAACACTTTTGTTGGAACTGGAATTCGCTATCTGCACTTTGATAGAAAAGGTCCAAATAATACATGGCAGTTAAAAAAAGTCAGCGGTGGTGCAAGAATTTTTGTCCCCTCTGAAAATGATGCGCCATATCTTGCTCTTTGTAGTTTGAAGACAAGAGTTAAGTCTTATGGAATTCAACTTCGACCTGACACACTCCATTACGGTATTCAAAGATTGTATGAGCTGGACTCAATGATGACTTTTCCGCCATCCGAAACAGTCTCAACGAAAGTATTGACATTTGACCCGCTTGTAACATTCGGCTTTTTCCATTATCAGGGCAAGCGCTATGATATGACAACAATAGCAAACTCGACATTCCAGACAACATATCCGATTTCGTTAACCAGTGGATGGAACCATGTAATGTTTGAATTAGCATCATGGGAAGGAATCTGCAAGCGAGGCAATTATAATGCAATTTTCTGGTCGTTACCGATCAATATTGTGCCTTAATGGAGGAGGAATATTATGAATATAAGTAATCATAAAGTAAATTTGAAAAATTCACTTGTGCTGACTCTCATCCTATGTTCACTTCTGATAATACCGGCAACTTTATTATATGCCGGTGAAACCGGTCGTATTGCTGGTCGAATTATTGATGCCCAAACCCAACAACCTTTAATTGGTGTAAATGTCGTTGTTGAAGGAACTGAGCTTGGTGCAGGGACTGATGAGAACGGACGTTATCTTATCACTAATGTTCCTTCAAGACGCGTAAATGTTACCGCATCTTACATCGGTTATGAACCAGTCACCCAACAGGATGTTTTGGTAATTCTTGACCAAACTAATACTGTTGATTTTAAATTGAACTCCACTGTTATTCCGATTTCAAAACCGGTAATTGTGCAAGCAGAACGAGAAATGGTTATCCGAACCGCGGTTGCAACAACCCGAACTGCATCATCGGAGGAGTTCAGTCGGTTACCGGTCAATGCAATGACCCAATTAGTCGGTTTACAAGCAGGAGTTAACCAAGATGATACAAAAGGATGGACCCATATTCGCGGTGGCAGATATGACGATGTTTCTTATTTAATTGATGGTGTTGCTGCCCGCGATGCTATCTATGGTGTGCTCTGGTCAAGTCCCAAACCGACAACTGAGGCAATTTCTGAAATCATCGTTATTACAGGAAGCTTTGATCCTGAATATGGTGAAGCAATGTCAGGTATTGTTCAAGCCATCACAAAAGAAGGCGGTACAAAGACTAGTACAAAAGTGAAATATGCAACCGACAAAATGTTTCCTAATAATGATTTAAATTTTGGATATAATGATTTGCTTTGGACACTGGGCGGTCCTATTCCATTCTATAATCGACTGCGTTATTTTCTTTCCACCGAATATATGAAAACTGATGATTCGCGAGAAGCTCGATATAAACTTCCTGCACCAAGAGGCGAATATGCAGCTGAGGGCAAGTTGACTTATAATTTACCAAAAAGTTTTCCTTTAGCTAAAGAAGGATTTAAGTTGACTCTGGATGGACATCATTCTGAATATCAATGGCAGAATTATAGCCATCAATGGCGCTATTGGTTACAAGGAGTATTTGGAAACCGGGTTCGCTCCAATAAAGCTAATTTGCATATTAATAATATGATAACTCCAAAATTCGTTTGGAATTTGACGGCTGGTATTTTTAATACCCAACTTTTGCGGGCACCAAGAAACTATGCGTTAGAAAATGCGGACTCATCTGGAATGTCGGGCTTTTTACGCAGCAGCGGAATCTGGGATGAATACCGGTTTATGGGTGAAAATTGGGTCTTTAATAATACCCGCGGACTTAACATCGAAGAGGCAATGCTTAATATGTACCAAGGTTATCAGCCTTCCGGTGATCCCAATGATACAATCGTGTATCGCACGAAAATTGATGGACGTGATACTACCCTATACATCGTCGGTGTTACAGGATTGGGATATCGTGCATCTGATTTAACCGCTAACAACCCTTATGGTGTGCCCGGTTTATTTGTCGGTGATGGTAATATGTATTTCCATTTCCGAACCACTCAGGATAAAGAGCTTAAAGGTGATGTGACATTAACTCCGAATAAAGTACATGAATTAAAAGTTGGTTTTGATCTCACTCAGTATGCACTCGCTGAATACACTAACCAGTCGCCTTATGACCCGAATCCATTCTGGGAATTCTATAATGCCAAACCTCTCACTTTTGCTGCGTTTATTCAGGACCGTGCTGACTTTGAAGATTTAGTTGTTCGAGGCGGTGTAAGATTTGACTACCTGGATGCTAAAGCAAAACACCGTGTATTTCCGGAAAGTATCGGCGGTTCAGTAACAATTCGTGATTCGGTTATCCCGGTTGCAAAGAAAATGAGATTATCTCCGAGACTGGGTATATCATTCCCGATTACCGAACGGATTAAATTCCGCTTCTCATATGGACATTTCTTTAAGAACCCAAGCTTTGGAGATTTATACAGCTCCAGTGAATTTACCTCGCTCGATATTACCCGCCGTCCTAACCTGATTGCTGGTAATACTGACCTGGCAGCAGAAAAAACGATTGCTTATGAAATGGGTTTTGACGCGCAGTTAAGTGATGTGTTTGAATTTGACCTGACCACATATTATAAAGATGTTTATGATTTATCCGGAACACGTATTGTTGAAGCAATCCCATCCTACACAATGTATTATAATGTCGAGTATGCAAGAATTGTCGGTGCCGAGGCAACATTCACAAAACAGCTCAGTGATTATTGGCGTGCATCCGCATCATACACTTATCAGATTGCCAAAGGAACCGCATCAACATCAACTTCACAATATTTAAATACCCCTGTACAAATAGATTATCCGTTAGACCAGGATATGCGTCATGCTTTGAGCTTTGACTTCTCTTTATCATTCCCGAGTGATTTTAACTTTATAGTGTTGCGTGATTTTGAAGCTTCATTACTTGGCCGATATAACTCAGGTCTGCCTTATACACCGACCGATATCCGAGGCACCGTAATTGCCGAGCAAAATTCCGCAAGGATGCCTGGTACTTTTACGATTGATTCACGTCTGAACAAATCATTGAAATTAGGCGGTATGAATTTAAATATTTTCTGCGATATCTTTAATATACTTAACACCGAAGTCGTCCAAGCCGTTTTTGCAACAACCGGTAGTGTATCCGACCGTGGCCGTATCTTTTCCGTGGGTGAATTTTCTCAAGGTTATCGAATTGGCGATCCTATATATGCGTATCATCCGGCACGTGATTTTGACCATGACGGTTATATTACTCAATATGAAATGTATCGTTCTTATCTTGATGCGTATAATGACCTCTATAATTATCCGACTTACTATGGCCCACCGCGAAAAATTCGTTTCGGTATTAGTTTAGGAATTTAGGAGGCGATAATGAATAGCAAAAATAATTTAATGCGCTTTACGCTTATCATATTAAGCGTCTTGCTCGCTTTATCAAGTATCGGATACGCTCGTTCGCTTACTCCCCCTCCTTCTGCTCATCGTATCTGGGATGTGAAGTGGATGAACATTAACCAATGGCGTGTGCCATTTTATAATGACGGACGCTATGGCATCCGGTCAACATCAGCTGGTGATGTTGCCGGTGGCTCATGGCCTTACCCGTACAACAACGAATATATTTTTGGCGCTGGACCATGGGTTGGCGCGATTAAAGGTGCGGACACTCTGGTTACGGTTGGATATAACCCTAACACTGGTCGCGGTGAATTTTTTCCGACTTCCGCACAATACTGGGAAGAAGGCAGCGGTAATGGTAATGACCGAATCTATAAATTCCCGTCTGACTGGCCGCCACCGCAATCACGCTTTGGAACCGATACAATCTTAGTACCACAGCGAACATTCTCATTACAGGACATGTGGTGCGTTTACTGCGACCTGTCCCCTGATTATCATACTTCTCCTGGTCGTCCGCTCGGGATCGAAGTTTTCCAGACAATTTATGCCTGGAATTACGCGACTAACCAGGATATTTTCTTCATGGTCTATAAAATCAGAAATGCCAATGCAACGGATACAATCAAACGCATGTATCTTGGTGCCTGTATGGATGCTGATATCGGCGATGCTGCTGACGATATGGTTGGTATGATGAAAGAAACATATCTTGGTGGCGATACGGTCCGTAATGTCGGTTATGCCGGTGATAATGATAATGTGGAAGCCACAAACTGGCAGACCGGTACCCCTGGTGTTGTCGCGATGAAATTCCTGGAAGGTCCAAGAGACGCATCAGGCAACCTGTTAGGTATGACATCATTCAAGAAATTCACAATCGATATTGACCCGATGCTTGATGGCGACCAATATAAAACTATGGCTGGTTATGATTACCGAACTGGTATACGTTCACCCTATGATTCAATTGATATTACTCCGGCGGATAAACGTTTTATTGAATGTACTGGTCCGTTTGACTTAGCTCCCGGTAACGTAACAACTATTATTATCGGTGTTATGGCAGCACCTTATGGCAACGCAGGTGAACCTTGGGCATCAAGAGATACCACTGATCTGCAGGCTTTAGCAAAATTAGCTGCTAACGCACAGTATATATACGACAAAGGCTGGCTCTTGCCTGGACCACCTATCGCATCGAATGCCGTGTTAATTCCCGGAGATAACAGCATTCGCTTGGTTTGGGATGATTTACCCGAAAGAACACCCGACCCGTATTATGAAATTGCTAATGACCCCGCATATAGAAAATATGATTTTGAGGGTTATAAAATATACAAATCAACTGATGGTGCAAACTGGTCTTTATTAAATCAATGTGACTTAGCTGATGGTATAATGTTTAAAATTGTCGTTGAAACAATCATCAACGGTGCTTTACGACAGGTGAATACCCAGCTTATCTACGGTGATACAACATCCGGACAGGGTATCATTACTCGAGCATATGATAATGGAGTCTTCTATAGTTTGGTTGATAATGCTGTAACAAACGGTTTGACTTATTATTACCGGGTTGCCGGCTACGACTTGAATTTTACCACCAACACATCAGGAGATATTGATACTTTCAGTTTGGAATCAAATCCAACACCAGTCTTCATCCAACCCCGCTGGGAAGCACCAAACTATACTTCCGACACAGTCAATGTCATACGTGTTGTCGGTGATATGATTCATCCTGGTGTACGCTATCGTCCGAATATCGTAGTTCCTTACGAAGTTACTCGTGAAACATTAAAAATTGAGTATGCTGGACCAAAATATGGCGGTGCATATAATAAAGCCCTGTATCGTTTTACAGTTAAAACCCTGGATGATAGTTTAGTACTTGATACCACCCGTTTTACCTATACTATCGGAACGATTCAAAATCAACAACTGCCACCTTTTGGCGGTAGCGCAGTTGTCGCCGCATGTTCAATTGCTACACCTACAAAAGCATTTGATTCAATATATCCTTTAACGGGAAATTATTCAGCAGAACGACTTCAATTGAGTGTTGTTCCTTGGTCAACCGCTTCATGGGCTTTTCGTGGTTCTGATTATAAAATAAAATGGCATGTTAGTGGTATAAATAGAACTTGCGAAGTCTTTGATGAAACCAATGGCAACATACTAGTACCTTCTACTAAATTTTCAACCAGAACTGGATATGATACCTTAGCAAATGGTTGGGGGTTTACTACGCTCTACACAATTCAGGCAGATAGCCTATTAACGAATAATACAAAATATATGTATATCAATTGTGGATATATTAGTCTTAATCATGGCGCTGCTATTGGAACCCTGATCGATTCGATTGCTGAAGGTGATGAATGGTATATAAAAGGTTATACCGGTAACGGAACCTCGCCATATTATAATGTTTTATATATGGTCGGCGACCCTCAAGAAATAAGGTCAGATACAACATACAAATTAAATGTGAAAGTTGTACCTAATCCATATATCATAACAAATACCTGGGAAACTAACAGCATGAACCGCAAACTTGCATTTACCCGATTACCCGCTGAATGCACCATCCGAATCTTTACTATTGCTGGACATTTAGTCAGAGTCATCGAGCATAAAGATACAGATGTTCAACCTTTAGATTTGGGCGGCACAGAATACTGGAATTTACTGAACGAACATAACCAGTTGGTTTCTTCCGGTGTCTACATATTCCACATCGAATCAAAAATCGGTGAACAAATCGGTAAATTCGCGGTTGTGGAATAAGGAGGCAACAATGAAAAAGAATGCTAAATATATCATTTTAATTTTACCTTTGATGATTTTATCATCATATGCTATAACAGTAAAGTTCTCCAAAGTCGGTACTACAAGTGCTCAATTCCTGAAAATCGGCGTTGGTCGAGCTACTGGAATGGGTGACGCATTTGCCGCAATAGCTGACGATGCATCCGCAACTTACTTTAATCCAGCCGGACTTACACAGATTAATAAACGGCAGTTTTTTGTTAACCATATTAACTGGATTGCTGATGTGAATCATGATTATGTTGCCGTCTCATTGCCGACAAATTTCGGAACACTCGCTTTTGCTGTCACTGCTGTAACTATGGCTGATATGCAGGTACTTCGAATTGATGACCCGACTACACGTGTCCGAGAAGATGATTCTACCGGTTTAACGTTTGGTGCAATGGATGTCGCGTTCGCCATATCTTACGCTCGCAATGTTACAGATAAACTCTCTTTTGGCGCAACAATTAAAGGAATATCCCAGACAATATGGAACATGAGCGCAGCTGGCGCAGGTATCGATTTAGGACTGCTATATAATACGGGTCTTAAAAGTCTCCGACTTGCCGCATGTGTTACAAATCTTGGTTCGTCATTAAACTATAGCGGTTTAGGGTTACAATATGAAGATTCAACTATTGCAACAAAACCACGCGCGACATATAATACGAATTCAACACCTTTACCTACTACTTTCCGTTTTGGTATTGCTTACAATATCATCGACCAACCTGACAATATATTAACTCTTGCTTGTGATGTTATTCATCCAAACGACATCAACGAAACAGTAAATGCGGGTGTTGAATATACACTTAAAAAGATATTTTCACTACGCGGCGGCTACATTCTTAACACTGATTTCAATTATGCAAAAGCAATAAAAACTGAAACCGGTCTTTCTGCGGGTGCGGGATTTATGGTTAATATGACTCCGGGAGTCAATTTACATATCGATTATTGTTACCGCGATATGGGATACCTAAAGAGTTCACACCGATTAGGACTGATTGTCGGTTTCTAGCATTAATATAACAATAAACCGGGGCATAGTTATATAACTATGCCCCATTTTTCTATGAGAAATAAAAAGTCGTTGCTATTTCTTTTCATACCCTCTATATTATATTTAACAATGACACAATCTGCGAATGCTACGGATTGGACTGTAATGGTCTATATGTGCGCAGATAATTCTTTAAATGAACAAAGTTATCAAGATTTAAGCGAAATGATGCAAGTCAGTTCTACAACACGAGTAAAAATTATAATCCAAATTGATAATCTTTCCTCAAGCGTAGAACCAAACTGCCGTCGATATTTAATTGAAAATGGCAATAAGGTTTTATTGTCAGACCTTGGTTTAATCGATATGGCAAATCCTCAAACCTTAATTGATTTTGCTCGGTTTACATCATCTCATTATAATGCTGATAAATATTTTTTGATATTGTGGGACCATGGAAACGGTTGGCCATTAGGTGTATATGGTGGTGAAGATAACAAAGGTATAATTTATGATCAATCCAGTAACAATTGGATCGGAGTTGCAGGTGGCGAATTGCGATATGCGATGACTGAGATCAAAAAGGTTTTACGAAAGAATATATCGATTGTCGGGTTTGATGCTTGTTTGATGAGTATGGTTGAAGTAGGCGGCGAATTGACAGATGCTGCAGACATAATGTTCGCATCAGAAGAAGTTACACCATGGAATGGTCTCCCTTATAATGATATATTTTCAATTATCATAAATCAACCAAGCCTTTCCGCTATCGCCTACGCAAAAAAATTAGTCGATGTTTCAACAAATTCCTACAATAACGGTTCGCAAGGATACGAACCATGTACTTTTTCAGCAATTGATTTAAAAAAACTCGGTATAGCACAAAATAAATTTATTAGTTGTTCTAACTTATTATCACGATATGCCAACACTGCAAATGTGCAACAAATAAGACATACCGTACAAACTTTTTCAATTGAGCACAATCCGCCTACTGAGTTAGATGATTACATCGATTTAATTGATTTCTTAATACGTGCAAAAAATATTATTTCAAATCACAATGACCTGCAAAAAATTACAGAGATAACTGAATCTCTGAAAAATTCTGTATTAGCTTATAATCACGTTGGTTCGTACTTAAACAATGCAAATGGAATTTCTATCTGGTTCCCAGATAATTATCTATCGATGAAGAAGCAGTCAAGTGATTATCTGTCACTTATCTGGCAAAAACAAAGTCATTGGTTATCTTTTCTCAATAATTTTTATGGCATTGATGACATAAAACCGTCGGCAATTGAACTTAATAATTCCCAGATCGGTCGCAATAATGATTATTATATATATTGGAATCAGAGTATTGATTTAGCTTCGGTGCGATACAATTTATTAGAAGTGAAATCTTATAATCTTATTTTCTCTGATTTTTGTGATACAATTCTTAATTGGTCCAATTCTGGCTTTATGATATCTTCCCAACATTGCTTTTCATATCCTACTGCGCTATTTTCGGGGGTGGGTAATAATCTTAATAACGAATTAACTTTAACAGAACCAATACAACTCAAATGCGGTGGATTATTATCCTTTATGACTTATTATTCGACTGAGGAAAGTTACTATATAAATAATCATCTAAAATGCGATATATTCTACATCGAAATATCTAACGACCGGAATAATTACCAGGCTATCGATTCTTTTTATGGT
>CAIPLT010000049.1 GCA_903865935.1 Caldifarciminota bacterium | reverse complement strand
TGAGATTAAGCTCGATTACCCTGAGTTTATTGTCCAAACCGAAATTGACCGCATCTATGACTTTGGCAAAGTCAAAAAGTATTTGTATGCCAAGATGTTTCTTAATATTCTCAATTGAAAACATAATAATTTATTATATAGACTAATCATAGTAAGTCAACCCCGCACTGACTCCGATAAAATAGATAGTTTGACTATGAAAATTCTTTACGTTATAATTATATAAATAAATAATAAGGAGTACGTATGAAATTAAATAAGCTTATTGTTGTTATGAGTCTGATGTTACTTACGATAACATCAATGGCATTTGCTAAAACGATGATTGTTCGGGTTTATGTCCAAAACTGGAATCAATTAAGAGAGAGAATCGATTTCAAACAAGCTAATATTGATATTGCAGGTGGTAAACCACATCAGTGGTACGATTTAGTCATTGCAGCTGAAGATTACCCAACTATCTTAGCGTCCGGTTTAAGAAATGAAATTAGAACCCCGGATTTGGAAGCAGAAAAAGCGTTAATTGTTAATCAGTATCGAAGTTACGATTCGGTTAATATATATTTACGAAATCTTGTTAATACATACCCGACGCTTTGTGCATTAGATAGCCTGGGACTGACATACGAAAATCGACAGATGTATGGAATAAAAATTTCCGACAATCCGAGTGTTTCTGAACCCGATGAACCGGGTGTATTTATCTGCGGTATGCATCACTCAAGAGAATGGGCGACACCGGTTGTCTGCTTGTTTTTTGCCGAGAGCATACTGTCCGCTTATAACACATCACCAGCAATGCAGAATCTAATAGACAACCATGAAATCTGGATTTTCCCAATAATAAATGTTGATGGGTATGTTTATGATTATCCCGGACAACATTTGTGGCGTAAAAACCGACAGCCATTTGGTGGTTCAATCGGTACAGATGTTAATCGGAATTACAATGGTGCATGCAGTAATGACCGCTTTGGTTGGTGGGGTGCATTGACGGTTGGTGCGCAAAGTTCGCACATGCCGTCAAGTGAAACATTCATGGGTGCTTACGGAATGTCTGCTCCGGAAATTTATAATGTCCGCAAGTTTTTCATGAAACACAATATAAACGCCTCGTTATCATATCATTCCTATGCTGAGCTTGTGCTTTGGCCATGGGGTTATGATGATATTCCATGTCCGGATAATGCATTATATATTCGAGTTGGTACGACAATGGCAAATATGATACAGGCTTTGGGTGGTGGTTATTATACGCCAGAACAAACTCCTGGTTTATATCCAGTATCGAGCGGATATGATGACTGGATATACGGTTGGAACCGGACATTGAACGGTGTGCCATGTTTATCACTTACAACTGAAGTTGGCACAGATTTCTATCAAGATACTGCTGATTTAAATAGTATCTGCAAACAAAACTTCAAAGCAGCTTACTATCTGGCAAATTTTTCAGACAGTGTCAGGATACTAGTAAAACCAATGGTTCCTCCGCCACAAGTCAATGTTCCAGATACGAGCCTTGCCAGTAATTTTACGGTATCGTGGCAACCTAAAAATGAGCAGTTTAATAACCCAAATCTTTGGGAACTGCAGGAGTTAATAGATTATAGTACCTTTGCTGATAGTTTCGAAGGTTTAACCAGCAATTGGACAATGCAAGGTTTTGTTCTAAGTACGAGACGAGCATATTCGGGAACACATAGTGTTTATTCGGACTCGGCAAACAATATTTCAAATTATATCCGCACAAACTATCCTTATCTTGTTCATTCCGGAGACTCTTTAACATTCTGGTGCTGGTATAATCTTGAAAAGAATTACGATGTCGCGGTTGCTGAGGTTTCATATGACATGAAGGAATGGTTTCAATTGGGTGCACGTATGACTGATACAGCGAGGAGCTGGAGACGGAAAGCATATTCTTTAGAACCTTATGCGGGAAAATCATTATATATTCAGTTTCGGGTCATGACCGATGATGGTACCTTGAGAAATGGTTTCTATCTTGACGATGTTTATCCGGTGCCAATTTTTGGAAATAGCAGAATTATCTCATCGGCAATCACCGATACATTTTATAATGTTACGGTTCCAGAAGCAGGTCAATACTGGTATCGAGTGAAAGGAAGCAATCTTGCAAATGGTTGGGGAGACTACAGTATTCTTAAAGGAGTGACAGTTCTTTCATCATCAGTTGCAGATAATATAGACCAAAATTTACTCAATAAGATTTCATTAAATATTTATCCTAACCCATTTTTCAATTTAACCGTGATCCAATACACGATTCCATATGAAAGCAAAGTAAACTTAAAAGTATTTGATGTGCAAGGACGAAAAGTAACCGACTTAATAGATAACACTCAAAAATCTGGTCAATATCGAATTACCTGGGATGTACATAATACACAATACAAGAAATTGTCATCCGGAGTTTATTTCTTGGAACTGAATATCGATAAGACAAAACTTACTAAAAGAGTTGTCGTCTTTTAATTTTTCATAAGTTATCAAGGGCTGTGTTAAAACACAGCCCTTTTTATTTTCTTATCAACAAACGAAAGATTTTGCGTAATATTGTTCTTGACAACAATTTTGGATTAGTTATTCTTAAGTTATGGTAGATGTGACAATTAAGATTGGCGGTCAAGCTGGTCAGGGGATGCAGTCAATCTCATACAATCTTGGTAAATTATTTTCCCGTGGTGGATACTATGTATTCGTTTCGCAGGATATAATGTCAAGGATTCGCGGCGGTCATAATTTTTCACAGATTAGAATAAAAGATTTTCCGGTTTTCTCTAATTCGGATAAAATAAATGTTCTGATTGCATTGAATGAGGAGACGATTGACCTACATAAAGACGAAATGATACAAAACGGCGTAATTATTTATGATGGCAAAACCGACCGTCCTCAGCAAAAGAATTTACAATATTTTTCGGCACCGTTAGAGAAATTGGCAATCGAATATGGCAAAGATAAGATAATGGTTAATACAGTTGCGATCGGAGTCTTGATGCATCTGACTGGTTATCCGATGGAATTGCTCGATGATATTATAAAACAGGAGTTTAAGACTAAGAGTGAAGATATAATCAATCGCAACCTACAGTGTGCCAAAGCTGGTTATAATTTTGCGCAGAAGAGTTTTCTTTCATTATGTCCATGTGAAATACCGGTCTTAAAACAAAAAGATAAAAAAATTTTGATATCAGGGAATGAAATTATCGGACTAGCAGCGATTTGCTCAGGTTTGAAGTTTTACGCAGGTTATCCGATGTCACCATCAACACCGATAATGGAGTATATTGCGAGCAAAGCAAAAGAGATGAATATAGTTTTAGAGCAATCCGAGGATGAAATTTCCGCAATCAATATGATAATCGGTGCATCATTTGCCGGTGTCCGCTCAATGACCGCAACTTCGGGTGGTGGATTTGCCTTGATGGTTGAGGGACTCAGTTTAGCTGGTATGACTGAAACTCCAGTTGTCATAGTAATTGCACAAAGACCAGGACCAGCAACCGGATTTCCAACTAGAACCGAGCAGGCAGATTTACATTTTGCGATAAATGCCGGGCATGGGGAATTTTCCAGAATTATTTTATCATTAGGTAATCCCGAGCAGGCGTTCTATTTAACAAATAAAGCTTTTAATCTAGCAGAAAAATATCAGATACCAGCGATTATTTTATCTGACCAGCATTTCAGTGATTCGTATTGGACATTGAATAAATTAGACTTAGATAAAATTAAGATAGAAAGATTCGATGATAATTCTCAATGGCAAAATTCTAAACCTTATACTTACAAACGCTATGAACTTAATGAAACGGGAATTTCTCCCCGAATTTTTCCTGGACTGAAAAATCAGGTTGTTTATGCTGACAGTGACGAACATACTGAACAAGGGCATATTACTGAATCAGCTGAAATCAGAAATAAGATGGTTCAAAAGCGATTAAAACGATTTGAGGTGATTCGGCAGGAACTGGAGTTACTTAAATTGTATCCCGACAATAACGCAGAAACAATTCTTGTCTGTTTTGGCTCGACTTTTGGCTCGGTAAAAGAAGCCGTTGATATACAAAGAAAACAAAGCAAATCAATTGGAATGCTTCATCTTAGTGAATTGTATCCATTTCCTAAAGAATCAGTAATAAAACAATTGAAAGTTGCTAAAAATATTATAACAGTCGAAAACAATGCAACCGGACAATTAGCAAAACTTATATATGCAGAAATTGGTATAAAAACAAACGCACAGATTTTAAAGTTCGATGGCAGATCATTTTGTGCTAATGAGATTATTGAAAAATTGGAACAGTTAATTTAACTATGTCAAACTTATCTGATTTTGAAAGTAAAGACCCGATTGCATGGTGTCCGGGATGTGGGAATTTTGGGATTCTTTCGTCTTTCAAGCAGGCGTTAGTTAATCTGAATTTAGAGCCTTATCAGGTATTAGTTGTTTCCGGAATCGGTCAAGCACCAAAATTACCGCACTATTTTAAATGCAATTGTTTTAATGGACTCCACGGCAGAGTATTACCAGTTGCGACTGCCGCAAAAGTAACTAATCATAAATTAACTGTAATCGGTGTGAGTGGCGATGGTGACGCTTATGGCGAGGGTGGTAATCACTTTTTACATGCACTGCGTAGGAATATTGATATTACCTATTTGGTTCATAACAATCAGGTTTATGGTTTGACTAAAGGTCAAGCATCACCGACTAGCGATTTAGGATATGTTACTAAAACAACACCATTCGGTGCAATAAATCCGCCAATCGACCCGATCACTTTGGCGATTGTAATGAATATCAGTTTTGTCGCACGGGGTTTTGCCGGCGACGTTAAACATCTTACCATGTTGATTCAGGAAGGTATCAAACACAAGGGATTTTCTCTAATCGATATTTTACAACCCTGCGTTAGTTTTAATAAGGTTAATACCTATAAATGGTATCAGTCGCGGATCTATAAAGTTAATGATGATTTAAATTTTGATCCGACCAATTTTAATATGGCATTAAGTAAGTCTTTTGAATTGGGTGAACGAATACCCATTGGTATCATTTACAAAAGCACAAGAAAAAGTTTTGATGAACAATTGTCCATAATTAAAGATACCCCATTAGTCGAACAGAAGATTGCCACCGAGAAAATTAAAACTCTGATTAATGAGTTTTACTAATATTATAAAATCAAGGCTCAATTTAATTTCTATTAGATGCAATTCGATGATAACCTTTTAATGGTATTGACCTCATTTATGATGTATATACATCATTTATACGCTTGAGAACTAATATATCGATCTATCTTGGCACTTAAACTTCAATTTAAATGTATCGGGGAGATTTTAGATCTCCCCGATAGTTATATGGAATCAATTAGCGATAGAATATCAATCCACTCGTCCGTTCGGTTGATATGCCCGCTTGATATAGTTGAGTTGCGTAAGATGCCACTGCTCTCCAAGTCTGAGCATTCCATGCTCAGGATGTCTTACTGTGCCTCTGACAAATATGTTGCTATTCAGACGGATTAGATCTCTTGGATAATGGGGATTGCCATTCAGCTGTTTGAAGATATTACCTAATTCAAGCATTGGTTTCCCTGTTTCATGGTTTGGAAATCGTTCTGTGGTATGATTGATTAGCTTGAAAATGTTCTTTTCAATGTAGTCTTTGACCTTAAATAAGGTCTTCCCAACGTAATCTTTGATATTAACCGGTATGAAGAGGTATTCTCCCTGGCGTTTGATCTCACCTTTTTGATAACGTATCCACTCTTCATTGTTTAAACCGCTTGCCTGCTCTTTGGCTTGTTCAATCGTCTTTGCCGATTCTTTTAATTCAAGCAGATAATGATGCTGGTGATATCGTCTTGCCTCTAATGTGCTTAAGAAATAACGGTTATCATACCTAAACAGGGTTTCTCCCAGGTGGTGGATGTATTTATCTTCGCCCTTGGCATCTTTGGTTTCTTCATGCCAGTCTGATGCTGCCTGGATTAATGCTAGATTATTGAATTCTTTGATTTCAGCTTGCTCTAATACACTGAAAGGGATGATCGGTGTACCAAGCGGGGCTATATGAAATGAGTAGTTAATATCACTGTTTGTTGTGGGTGTAGATACATCTCCGTTTATAATGAAGCCATTCTTTACCTTATGGGAGATATCCTGTCCGTATGAGTAGAGCGTGTCTTTATCAAAGCTGATACGCCGTCCATGTCCCTTTATTTGGTGTCCACCAGAATAAGGTCGTCCAAAGTTGCATTGGTCTCGTTCATTGGAGTAGAAGAAGTTTCTTATGATATCGGTGGGTTTATAGCTCTTAATAGGTGCTAATACATAGGTCGGTTTATCCTCAAATGCATATAGTATTGGATCTTCGTTCTTGGTGTCCATTGCCTGGACTATTCCTGAAGTGAATACATTGCGTTCTAGGATTAAGTTGGAAAGCTTCACCTCCCAGGCATAGTCGCCTGACTGCTGATGCAGTGATATATCGGGCAGGTTTTTATATTCATCGGTTGTCAGTTTACGCATTAGATGATAAGTCAGATAGTTTTGTTTCTTATTGAATGCATCAATGATACGGTCAATGAGATTTAATGGTTTTAGCTCAAATTGCTCAACCGGTGAATGAGTAATGATTGCCGGTAACGTGTTGGTTTTTTCCTGTACTGCTGTTTCCATATATTCCTCCTATCTTTAAAAGTGAAAGTCAACCACTACAATCCAATACTTCCCGATAAATCTATCAGGAGTAGTTGGATCTTTATTGTCCTGCATATCAGTGGCAATGACTGCTCCGCCATTCCACAGCTTTTCCTGGCTGATCTCGTCTATCAGGTGGTCTTTGATGATTCGATCATAGATTGACTGGTTTACGATTTGAGCATCGTCTTCATAACCGCTTTCCTGATATGAATCCCTGAAAGCCCAGGGGCTTCCTTGATAATCAGGGAAATATTGTTTCAGTAGTGTGTTGTATTGCTCTCTTCTTATCTCTTCGGTGATGTCTTTATTAATCCAGAAGCCGTATTTCTTTTCGAATTCATTATTGAGCGCTTTGATCTTCTCCTGATCCAGCTGGTTTGCGGTTAACTCAGCGGACCAGCGTCCCCCGATCACAAACCAGTCAGCATAATAATGCTGAAAGAGACCCGAGTTTTCAGTAAATCCGTTATCCGATAACCAATTGAATACATGGTTTCTGGCTGATTTGCTGTCAGGTAGACCATCTTTTGGGCATAATACATAAAGTAACGCATGCATGTTTTACTCCTTGTCTTGACTTATTAATCAGGAAAGACTATTTATTATTGGG
>CAIPLT010000048.1 GCA_903865935.1 Caldifarciminota bacterium | reverse complement strand
GGAAACAAGTAATCAGGTTGAAAATTAAGTTCTGTTGGAGGGGCATAAAACAAATACTTATTCCCTTCTTTCGCGAGACGCCAATTTTTATTTTCAAGAAAATGTATGACTTCTCTCAATTCCATCAATTATAGATTTTTTCTAATAAATTATCTATTGTTTCTAAATTTATTATTTGATTTTCGGGGATATTAATTGTTTGCGTATTATCATTTTCTGATAGTTCTGTGTTATCTGGATGTATGTACCAGTAGCCAGTACTGTTTAAGATAATATACTGCTCATTATATTCAAGCCAATTGCCTATATTATCTGGTAAAATTATTAAAAAAAGATATATTGGCCTTTGATTATTGATAGACAAGACCATATCATTATAATTTTTAACTCTCAAGCTGTATTTATACATAGCGTCTCATATAATGCAGCATAGTTTACGTAATTCCTTATTCGGCCTATTCCAAGCCGTTAATTGAGAGTTAACGCAATCTGTTAATTGCTTAAGCTGTGGAAAATATTTATTATGTGTGCATAATCGTTTGGTCAGTTTCCACACGCGTTCTATTGGATTTAAATTCGGACTGTATGGGGGCAAGAACAAGAGAGTTATTTTTTTCTTATTCTTCTTTAACCATTTGTTAAGCATAACCGCGTGGTGATATCTGGCGTTATCAAGAATAATTACTATTTTTTTCACACCCTTATATGATTCCAGTACTGATTTAAGAAACCGTTGAAAGGTTTCTGCATTAAAAACGGGAAAATGCATGTGGTTAAATTCCCCCGAAGACAAATTCACTGCTCCAAACAAAGCTACACTCTTTCGTGTAGGTGCAAGTAAGACAACAGGATCTTTATCTTCGGGTGGAACCCACATTGTGCAACGGGAACCATGTTGTTGAAAATGACATTCATCCAGGCTTAATAAAATTATATCAGGGTCTTTTGCCAATTTTAGAAGTTTTTTTAAAAGTCTTTTGAAGCACAGGGTCAGCTTGTGCTATTACGGGTCTCGGCTTTCGTCTTCTGAATCCAAGTTTGTGAAACATTCGCTGACATTGTCGTACTCCCAGTTCTATTTCATACCGATTTTTCAAATGATAAGAAAGCAGTTTCCCATCCCAAAGGTTTTGAGTATATTTAAATTCTCCGGGATTCTTTCGTAAATCCTTATTAAGTTTTTCCCACTGTCTTTGATTTAGTGAAACAGGACGACCTGGCTTTTCATTATCATATAACCCTGAAAATCCTCTTTCGTTAAAACCATTTACCCAACGTTGAACGGTCGTTGCATCGTGCCCGAGCATATCGCCTACCTGATAAGAGGAAAAACCTTTGCTTACCAACAAAATGCCATGTAGTCTATGATCATATCGAGAATCTTCTGATCGTAGGATTTCTTGTTGAATAGCAATTCGCATTATTGAATTGTCTTCGATGGTTAACTTTTTCATATAGCAGCCCTTAATTATTTTATTGGGCTAAACAAAAATATGAAAAATTAATTATACTGCAATATATAAGACGTTATATATAATAGTTTGTCTGGCATAACTGGAAATATTCTTGATATTGCATGTGGCCCTATCACTTATGGTCGTCGTTTATCAAATGAATACCGTTCTATTTATGGT
>CAIPLT010000047.1 GCA_903865935.1 Caldifarciminota bacterium | reverse complement strand
TCCAAATCATAATACGGATTAACCGTTACATTGATTCTGACGGTATCAGATGTTGTGCCGGTATTGTTAGTTGCCATTGCGAGTCCGGAATAAGTTGTCGCATAAGTGCCGTAAGGTATATTTACTGTTGCATATACGGTCCGCGATGTGCCGGGTCTGATACTGTCAATAACTGACGGCACAAACGAAACGTTTGCTGCTGGAATGACCAAACTGCCCGCGCGTAAATCCTGAGCAATAAAATTGACGCCGTAAAGTGTCGTATTACCAGGACCGTCCGGGTCTGGATTATTCGTTGCGTCAGTTGACCATACCGTAAAATTACCGGTATTCACGGTCGTACCGTGATTACCCGTGCCAGCGACTGATGCTTCTGTAATATCAATATCATCAAGCGGTCCGACTGAAACTTCCAGGGTAAACTCGTCAGTCGGTGTGCCAGGTGTACCTGGATTGCCCGTGATTCTTACCTGACCGCGGTAAATACCCGAGAATGTGTTAGCCGGAATATTTACTGAAATCAAACCATTGCCCGATGCACCGGACAAAAGTTGTATAGGTACTGTAACGGTTATCGCACTTGGCGGAATAAAGTAATTGACATCGCCCAAACCGCTTGGGATGTATTTTAATGTTTCAGCAATTATCGAGAAACTGGTAAAGTCCGCGTTGCCATACTGGTCTGGGTCAACATTGAGTGCAGCCGAGTTCGGGTTAATCATTAAGAAATTGCCCTGGCGGGTTGTGCCCTGTGGTCCTGCCAGATGCATTTTATTAGCAAAGAGATTCGACTGATTGTCCGAGATATCCAAATCATAATACGGATTAACATTGACATATAATCGTATTGTGTCAAGGGTCGTGCCAGTGGCATTGGTTGCGGTAGCAAGTCCGGAATATGTCATAGAATACGTGCCAAGCGGAATATATACCCTCGCCTGAACACTTATTGATGTGCCAGCCTGAATCGAATCTACCATTGACGGTATAAACGATACATTAGCGGCTGGTATCATATGAGTATTGGTCGCGTCTCTTAAATCCTGAGCTGAGAATGTCACGCCATAAAGCGTGGTATTACCAGGACCGTCATAAGCATCTGGGTTATTCGCAGCATCGGTTGACCAGACCGTGAATTGCGGCAGATTGACCGTTGCCCCAGGATTTCCAAGGACAGTAGTTCCGGGCTGTGCAATATCAATGTCATCAACCGCGCCGACTACAACTTCCAAAGTGAAGTTATCTGAAACACTGCCTGGCATACCATTAACTTTTACCGTTCCACGATAAGTACCAGCGCGGACGTTTATTGGAATCGCTACTGAAACTAATGTGTTTGCTTGAGCGCCGCTGGCAAGTGTTGACGGCAGACTCAATGTTACTGCACTGCCCGGTATAAAATAATTGATGTCCATACCAGGAACTGGAATATACCGTAAAGTGTCAACGGTATAGGTCAGTCCGGTCAGGTCAGCATTACCAAATGTATCCGGGTCAACATTGAGTTCTTCGGCGTTGGGGTTAATCAATGAGAAGTAGCCCTGCTGGGTTGTACCCATTGCACCAGCCAAAGTCATCTTATTGCCAACCATATTCTGTTCGTTATCCGAAATATCCAAATCGTACTCAGGCAGGACAAAGACCGCAATCGGTAATGTCTGCATCACCAACCCGTCGTTACCCTTGACTGTGATTGTGCCGGTATAGAGTCCGGTATAAGTGCCAAGTGGCACCCAGACCTGTACCGTCACATATGCCGAGTCATTGTTATTTAATGAATCAATATTCGAAGGTATGAAATTAATATTATCATCGGCTAAAATATAATGTCCTAGACCATCGGTTAGGTTGGTTGCTTCAAAGTAGAAATTGTGAATTACTGAATTGCCCGTGTTGATAATCAGGAACTTGTCTTCGGCCATATGACCGTGCGGAACCGTATCATCAAGCGGTCCAACTACGGTAAAATTCGGCTGCTGACCGATCAAAACGACCAGGTCAAATGTATCCGAAGGACCTTGAGCCGCAGTTACCCACACTTTGCCTAAATAGATTCCCGCATGCTGGCCAAGAGGTATTGTAAGTCTGAGTAGCTGGTCAACTGAAGCGCCGGTAGCTAATGTAGTCGGAGCTCCTGGGAAAGTGAATGCAGATGGCGGAATTGTGTAGGTGCCTGAAACCAGTGTTGAAACAGTATAAACCAGTCCGGTCAAATTGGCATTACCGTAAATATCCGGGTCAACATTTAAATCCGGTGTGTTGGGGTTGATTAAACGGAAACGACCGTCAAGATTATTATCAGCTAATATCATCGTATTCGCAACCAGATTCTGTTCGTTGTCCGAAATATCCAAATCATACGACGGCTCTACATTGAGCAACATACCAACAACATCTGATGGCCAACCGTCATCATCAACGACCTGAACCTGTCCTTTGTAGGTTGCCGCGTTCGTTCCGTATGGCAAATGAATATAAACTTCAACGATTGCGGTATCACCCAAAGCCAATTGCGGAATATTTGCTTCAAATACCGGTGTCGGACCCATCACGCCCGTAATCGAAAGATATACCTCGGAAGACGGTATGAATCTTGATGGGTGCATGGTGTCGCGCATATTTTCCGCGGAAAATCTTAAATTGTATAAATCGGAATTGGACGGGCCATCCGGGTCCGGGTTCCATGATGTGTCAGGGTTAATAATGGTAAATTCGCCTAGATGTACCAGCGTATCGCCAACGCCTGATGTATTTAAAATATTGGTTTCAACGATATCAATATCTTCCTCAGCCCCGACAATCACGTGTAACCGGAATGAGTCGCCGACACCAGCCGTATCATCCATTACCTGAACCAAAGTCGTGTATTCACCGACTATCTGGCTCGAAGGGATATTGACCGTTAATAAAATGTCATCGCTTTCACCGGATGCAAGACTCAAAGGCGGGGTGAATGATAATGTGATATCGGATTTCGGTATGTAAGCCAAAGGATTTGAGACATGTACAAGGTCATCAACTATATAACTGATATTATGTAAATCAGTGTTACCAAACATATCCGGGTCAACATTCAGTTCCGGTGTGTTGGGGTTGATTAAGATAAAGTGACCGGTCGGAGATGTGCCTGGCGCTGAACTCATCGTCATCACATTACCGACTAAATTTCCTGTATTGTCCGAAATATCAAGGTCATAATTGGGTGCGACGCCAAGTAAAGTGCCGACTACATCTGATGGCCAGCCGTCGTCATCCTGAACCTGTATCTGACCTTTGTAGGTACCGGCTTTTGTGCCATAGGGCAGGCGTAAAAATACTTCAATCTTTGAAGTGTCGCCTAAAGCAAGCTGTCCGATACTCGCTTCATAAACCGGAGTCGGACCAAATACACCGGTGATTGCTAAAAAGATATCTTCGGACGGAATAAATCTTGATGGGTGCATGGTGTCGCGCATATTTTCTGCCGCAAACCGCAGATTATACAGCTCAGCATTGGATGGGCCATCCGGATCTGGGTTCCATGATGTATCAGGGTTAACCACCCAGAATCTTCCCAGATAAACTAATGTGTCATTAACATTGGCACTGCCCAAAATATTGGTTTCAACAATATCCACGTCTTCCTGTGGACCGACAATCATCCGTAACTGGAACGAATCCCTAACCATCGCGGTATCGTCAACGATTCTGACCCATGCGTTATATTCGCCGGTAATCTGGTCGTTCGGAATGTTAACGGTTAAGAAAACATTCTCGCTGCCACCGGATAATATTGTTAATGGCGATGTGAATGATAATGTAATATCTGCACTCGGAATCCATGCTAACGGGTTGGATATATGAACGAGGTCATCAATCTGATAGGTGACATTATATAAGTCGGCATTACCGAACGGGTCTGGGTCAACATTTAAATCAGAATTGTTCGGGTTGATTACGATAAAATTACCGCTTGGCACAGTGCCCGGGGCTGAACTTAAGGTCATCCAGTTCCCGACTAAATTTCCTGTATTGTCTGAAATATCCAAATCATATGACGGGTCAACGGTCAGGTTTATACCGACCACATCCGAAGGCCAGCCGTCGTCATCATAAACCATTATCTGTCCTAAATAATTTCCTGCATGAGTGCCTTTCGGAACTGCGACCCATGCTTCAGCAAACACACTGTCACCCAGGGCAATTCGACCAATTACCGCTTCGCTAACCGGTGTCGGGTTAAAAATACCTGTCACCGAAACATAAACATCAGCACTTGGAATATATCTCGACTCATTGGATGTATCAATGAAATTCTGGGCGGAAAATCTTAAATTGTATAAGTCAGCATTAGAAGGACCGTCCGGGTCTGGATTGTTAGAAGGTGTTGGATTAAGAACCATGAACATCCCTATATACACCAAAGTGTCGCCCGCGCCCGAGTTCCCCGAAATATTATCCTCGATAATATCTACATCTTCCTGTGGTCCGACTACAACTCTTAATAAGAATGAATCAGCTACTGTAGGAATTGGAACGCCTGGAGCACTGTATGGAGTACTGACAACCCACGCTTCATATGTGCCTACATCTTGGTTTGCTGGAACTGCGACCGTTATATCAGCCATGCCGCCTTGACCATTAGGTACTACCAAATAATTTATTCCAGAATAAGTCATTGTTATGTTGCCACTCGCAGGAATCCATGCAAGTGGATTAGTTGTATGAATTAAGTCATAAGAATTTGACAATGCCCCAAAAACCAAAGTTCCAAATGGGTCTGGGTCAGGATTATGTAAAATATCACTATTAACAATCCAGAAGTAACCAGTTCCACTGCCTCCTGGAGCAATATTCATTGTCATCGTATTGCCAACCAGATTGCCTATATTATCTTGAACATCTAAGTCGTACGGAACTTGTGCGAAGGTTTTCGCGGGTATGAACATACTCAGTATTGCTACTGCTATAAATAATAGTTTGTAACTTTTCATAGATACCCTCCTTGTTTGGGTACTGTTTTGATTTATTTTGTTTATCTTGTTTATTGATTTTACGCCTATATTAAAGAATCTTTGGAAACACATTCCAACTTTTTCCATACTAACTCCTTTCCTAAAAATATCCGATTAATAAACATAAATTAATTTAAATATATGTTCTCCTGTCTTACTTCAAATAATACTATAAAACAAATACTAATTTATATGCAAACTAATTGAAACTTCTTAATCTGTCGCAGTTTAATAAAATTTACCGTTCTTGTCAAGAGTAAAGTTAAATTATTATTTTTCTATGAGTAATTCGTTCTATTATAACCGGACACGAACCATGAGTAAATTTGTCAAAGAACATTACACTTATCGGCATTATACAAACCCCAATAATTTTGTCAAGGGTTTTTTAAAAAACCGCACAAGAAGTGAGGGTCAAAGTCATAACATTTGATAATGAATACTTTATCTTATAAAACTATTGATTTTTTGGATTATTATGGTAATCTTACCTGTTATGGACTCTTTAAACAAGGAAAAGTTCGATGGTCAGCACAATCTATTGGTTTCTTTTAAACAATTAGTACGAAAAAAAGAGTACTCGGCTATGGAAGCATTGTTCTTAGAATACCTTACACAAAACGAACCTGAAAATAGCCTTAACGAAATTTGGGAGTGTATTCACTATCTAACCCGTCCGACCATTAATTTAGATGGACAAGCTAAAGAATTAGCTCAATTCCTGGCTGAATACCTAATCGAACGCAATAATTATAAGGAAGCTTTGGATCATATTCGACAAACAGCTCATCTGTTGACATCTGACCGTAAATTTAGACAGGCAATTAGTCGGTTATATCAAACTATCTATGCTAATAGGGAAAATCTCGTTAAATTTATTCAGTTATCCGGATTAGAAGATTCTGCTCTTTTACCCAAGACTATAACTATTCTTGACAAACTTCTATCACTTGATATCGGGAACC
The DNA here is from genome assembly GCA_903865935.1 of Caldifarciminota bacterium. Classification (GTDB taxonomy): domain Bacteria; phylum Hydrothermota; class Tepidihabitantia; order Tepidihabitantales; family CAIPLT01; genus CAIPLT01. Next base: position 39,582 of record CAIPLT010000047.1, on the reverse strand, counting down.
CGGTCTACTCGACAAGGTCAGGCTACGGCGAAGTAACTAAGATTGACTTTCTTTTAGATACATTGACTATCAACTTCCTCAGCTCGCAATCCCATACTATTACTTTAGAACAAGCATTAACATCATTACAATCAATCCCTACGGATAATCTTTTCTACTTGAAAGCAAAAAAGTCACCGATTATAGCGCAGTTGGCTAAGGATAACCCTGCTGAACTAAAAAAGTTAATATTGCGTGATTTACCAGAAAACTATAAAACAACCGATATTAAGCAGATTCTAAAAGATTTGGTTTCAGATGATATTATAGATAAATTTATTGAATATCTTAAAAAGACAAAACCAAAAACCGAGAAAAAAGTATCCAATGACACTCGGGTATTTGATTATTCCGGCTTGCCATCTTTGTCCGTCGATAAAATAGTCGATTTAATGAACACCGCTGCCAATCCTACCAGGCAGAAAATTATGATCGAACTGAAGAAACAAAGAACTGACTGGCAAGACGTGTATCTTTCTATATTCTTCACTCGATCGGATAAAAGAACTATGCTTACTATTTTCGCTAACAGCAGTGAAGCAATACAAAAACAAATTATCAATAAATGTTTTACCGAATATAAAAGCTGTCCCGGGCAGTTTATGTGGCTGGCTGAAACAAAAGCTGATGACGACCCCTATGCGATTCTAACTAGATACATAGACCTGTCAAAACAATACGGTGCAGAAATCCGTAAAAGAATAATTAACAAGGATTATAAGATAATAAGAATCGTTACAGAAAAAATTAACCCGGATATTGTTAAACGAACAATCGAAAGGATAAAAGCGATCGAAAATTTCTACCCCGAGGAAATTGATATAATTGAACATATTTTCAAACAGAAGTTTCCTGACCTTCTTGCAGAAAAAGAAGATTACATTTATCATACTGCAACAGCGATTAAAAATAAAGAGGATGAACTAAGAATACTCAGTACCGTTGATGTTCCAAAGGTTGCAGAAGAGATTGGACATGCCCGTGGCTATGGTGATTTATCTGAGAACTTTGAGTATAAAGCAGCAATGGAAAAACAGAAGCGGTTAATGAACCGAATATCTGAGATGCGTAATGAACTGGCAAAAGCGAAGCCGATTGACTTTAAGAAAATTGATACTTCTAAAGTCAATACTGGAACCATCGTCAAATTAATGCCGGTATCCGAGAATTCTCTTCCATTAATATATACTATCCTCGGGCCGTGGGACTCGGATGTAGCAAAAGGTATCATATCTTATCTCGCTCCATTTGCCCAGAACCTACTTAATAAAACTGTTGGTGGTGAAATCACTGATGACCAAAACAATAAATATAAGATAACTGAAATCAATCGCGCAAACTTATAATATAAATTGCAGACGCAATTAATAAAAATTAATCCCAATCGTCCAGCCGTCTCTACATTAAAGAAAGCAGCGGCGATAATAAAAAAAGGCGGGTTAGTAGTATTGCCTACTGACACAGTTTACGGTTTAGTTTGTGATGCAACTAATCCTGAAGCAGTCAGAAAATTATTTCAAATTAAGAAAAGACCCTTGTCGCAACCTTTATCAATTGCGTTAAGTGATTTATTACATATATATAAATATGTAGAAAATCTCCCTAATTTAGCGGAAGTATTAGCTAAGAAGTTCCTGCCTGGCCCACTGACTTTGGTTATAAATAAATCAAAACTAATCCCTGATGTTGTTACCGCAGGCCGAGATGATATTGGCATACGAATTCCTGACTCAAAAATAGTCTTAATGTTAATAAAATTGACCAGAAGACCGATTGTAATCCCCAGTGCTAATATTCATAACCGACCATCACCAACCACTGCTCAACAAGCATTAAAAGACCTGAATGGCAAAGTAGATTTAATTTTAGACGGCGGTAAAACCAAGTATGGCATCGAATCAACTGTCGTTTCACTGACAAATAATGAAATAAAAATATTGCGTGAAGGTGAAATTTCAACCGAAGAAATTTTTTCTTGCGTTAAATAATTTTAATTATTGTTGTATATCTGAACTTTATTATTATTAAGAATTAAGGCTTGTTAATTAATTTATCAAAATTATTTTCCGATTGGTATTCTTTATCTTTTGTCGGTATTTTTTGGAGTGATTGATTTGGCTGGTTTGATATATTATTCTTATTCATCGGATGACTCGTCAAATTTGACGAAAGAACAAAACAGCTTCTCTCATATGGTATGTAATTTTGCGCAGTTACTGTGATACAAATGCTATCCTGTGTCTTCAGATTTATCACAAACGATGCAACACCATATTTATCCGTGTACCCGTGATAATAAAAACTCGAGTCATTGGGCATCATCAGACAAATTGATGCATCAGGAATTACCTGCCCGTTTCCGTTTCTAACTAAAACCAAAAATGTCTGTTGTCCCAAGGGTAACATGGAATCATAAGTTACGGTCATCGGTTTCGGAACCGCAGTCCATAAGTTAAGTTCCGGGTCACCTAAAATATTCCATTCGTTATATAGGGTGTGGCCAAAGTTATCCGGTGTATATGCCCACAAACTATCCAATCCTTGTTTTAACGCTTTACCAATGGTCAACGTTTTATACTGGAAGATTGCGCGGAAAAAATTCCTGCCGACAAAATTTCGATACGGTGCATATAACCCAGATGTAGTCGTACCGATAAATGCGACCGCACCTTTAGGTAATCTAACAGTCCCAGACTTAAGCCATTTCTGACCTAAATAATTTCTTTGTAAAACGGTCTGACAGCTCCACGAAAATATTACCGGGAACTTTCTGCCATTTTGTACGGGTAAAGAAATGTTAAATGGGGAAACCCAGTTTGTCCCGCCACCATGACCGGTATATAAAAAATAACTCCGTCCCTGAGCAAGTGTATCTTTTAAATCCCGACGGCTGCTAGTTGGTACAACCAAAGTATCAACCTGAACAAAGTCGCTGTTGTCAAGTATCATTGACCGCACAAAATGTACGCCGGCATTATGATAAGGACCAGGGTCTTGACGGACCGTCACTGCTTTGCGGTACCATAATGTATCGGATAAATATGGTGTTCGCTCGTATGAAAATATTTTACTTATCATTGATCTAAGTTGCGAAGTGCTTCGGCATGGCAAACGACCAATACAAAGCTCAAGCAATGTATCATTATTCACATCGGCGTACGCATTATCGGTCGGTCCGCAATTCGGGTGCGGATAAGGTTTGATATAATTTATATCGCCGACTAATAGCACATATTCTGGTTTTATAGTCCATCTCTGATAAACATCACTAATATAATTTTTAATTGCCCTCGGATCATTGCCGCCAATTTGCGACAATTTAACCACTATAGTCGGCAGACCTTTTTTGTTCTTCCATTGCGCTAATGGCTGAACCGCTTCATAAAAATTATCGCGGACAATAATCAGGTACTGCGCTCCAGTCGCAAATAAACCAGATACAAGAACAAGTAAAATAAGAATAATAAATTTGGTTTTGCTTAATTTCAACATACGATATCTATCCTTAGATATAATACAATTGATATATTATTCGTCAAGTTTTATTTCGCACCGTCGACAGAGCTTATGGCGACGTATGACTTGACCTATGCTATTATTAATTTATAATAAGGCAGTGGCAAATCAAGAATCAAAACAGGATTTAAACATTCCTTTGGCTGAACGACTACGTCCGACCGATCTATCCGAGATTGTCGGACAGGAGCATCTCTTAGGTAAAGACAGACCTTTGCGCAAAATGATTGAGAAAGGTGAGTTACATTCGATGCTTTTCTGGGGACCGCCCGGCTCAGGTAAAACAACACTCGCTCAAATCATCGCTCATTATACCAAAGCACAATTTGTGCAATTCAGCGCGGTGACATCCGGCGTCGCTGATATCCGAAGAGTCACCAAAGAAGCTGAGTATAACCGGCAGATGATTAATAAATCAACTGTGCTTTTTGTTGACGAGATTCATCGGTTCAACAAAGCACAGCAAGATGCATTCCTGCCATTTGTCGAATCGGGCAAAATAATTCTTATCGGTGCAACAACTGAAAATCCCTCATTTGAAGTTATCGGACCATTACTCTCGCGATGCCGTGTATATATTTTGAATCAATTATCACCCGATAACATTAAAGCTATTCTCAAACGGGCAATAAATCTTCCGCAGGGTCTGAAAGAATTTAAACCAGAGGTCTCGGATAAAATTCTCGATTATATCGTAAATATTTCACAGGGTGATGCACGCGTTGCATTGACCACATTGGATGTAGCAGTACAAGCAACCGAACCGAATAAAGACGGTTCAAGAAAAGTTACTGAATCGACAATCGAGCATATCGCATCAAGAAAGATTCTTTTATATGACAAGGGCGGTGAAGAACATTATAATTTAATCTCGGCGCTTCACAAATCTTTGCGCGATTCTGACCCTGACGCTTCGTTATACTGGCTGGCACGGATGCTTGAAGCGGGTGAAGACCCTTTGTATATTGCCCGAAGATTAGTGCGCTTTGCCGTTGAAGATATTGGTGATGCTAATAATCTGGCATTAGTTGTTGCTAATGCGGCAAAAGAAGCAGTCGATTTTATCGGTCGACCCGAAGGCGATTTGGCATTGGCACAGGCAGTTATCTTTTTAGCAATGGCGCCGAAAAGCAATTCGATTTATGTTGCCTATGGACAGGCAAAAAAAGATGCCTTAGAATCACAAACTGAACCAGTACCTCTGCATTTAAGAAATCCGGTTACTTCTTTAATGAAGCAGTTTAACTATGGTAAAGGATATAAATATGCTCACGACTTTCCTGATGCCAAAGTCGACCAGGAACATTTTCCGCCGTCGCTCAAAGGTAGAAAATACTACAAACCACCTAATAAAATTAAAAAGTAAATACCAAATGTATTTTAAATGTTTATTTTTTGAAATAGGATTTTTAATATTTGATTTTATTCGATAATGTGCCAGGCTTTATTAATTTTTTTGACCCGATATATTAGCCATTTTACACGACGAACGGGATAAGCCAGAAATCTTTCCCCTTGTTGGTACGCTCGTTTAAGAATAATTTCTCTTGATAAAAATGCTTCTTTCAATTCGTGCAACTCGTGTTTCGGAGAAAAGAAGATATAAATTGGAATACCGATACCGATAAGGATAAATGAAACTAAAATCTGCTGACCAGTAACCTGTGTCATTAATAGAACCGAAAAGACCGCACCAAATATTGGAACGATTAATTTTCCTTTGATTTTCCCGGAAATCTGTGGATACTTTCTTACTAGAAAAATAGTCGCGATACAGGTCGCAAGATAAGCAAATGATAAGAGAAATACTGAAGCATTGATCAAAGAACTTAAGCTACCGAATATACTGGCAATAAAAGCACTCGTGCAAATTAGAATCACGCCGATATATGGGGTCTGAAAAGTTTTGTGTAATCGGCTAAATGCACGCGGCAGTAAACCATCGAATGACATCGCATAAGCCAAGCGCGAGGTTCCGATTGTCCCTGACTCATCCGCACCCATTATCGAAACGAACGCACCGACTCCAATAATCAAAATCCCGATAACTCCAAAAATCCGCGAAAAACTAAATATTCGTTTTACTGCATCCATCAATGGCGTTGAGGAAGAAGCCAATAAATGTCCGTCGACAATGCCGGTTATGATAAAATTAGTGATGAGATAAAAGATGATAACAATTAACATCCCGATTAATATTGCTCGCGGAATTGTTTTCTGTGGCTCTTGTATTTCATCCGCCGGTAACGTCGATAACTCAAAACCAGCATAAGCCCAAAAAATCAATACCAGCGCCTTTCCGAAATCAAAAATATTGCCTTTGATAAAAGGGTGAAAATTATGAACTGCCACTTGTGGTTTTAAGACGATGAATAGTAGTCCTGCTATCATCAACAAAATCAAAGGACTCAATTTCCCAATCGTTAAAAAATCATTAAATTTCCCCGCTAATTTAATACTCGTAATATTCGTAACGAGAATAATCCCGATGAAAATTGCCTTTAATAGAATTTGATATTGTGGCCCTAAACCAGGGAAGAAATAAAGGAAGTATTTCGTGAAGGCAACTGGAAATACGGCTAATGAAAACCATTCGGCTAAGAAAAGTGACCAACCGACCATAAAACCACTGAATGGTCCGGCAACATCTTTAATATAAGCATAAGGTCCGCCGACTTTTGGCAAAATCGTTGCACAGTAAGAAAAAGATAAAGCGATTACAATCGCAATCAAGCCTGCCCCAACCCATAAAAGAAGTGATGCTGGTCCGACTAACTTTGCGCCCAGCGCTGCCGCAACATAAATGTCTGCGCCGATAATTGAACCGACCACCAGACTTGTTACATCAAAAGTATTTAATTGTCTCGTTATATCTATCCGAGTTTTGTTCCTAAAAGTCATTCGCCTTTATGGTATTCTAATCTAACATGTTGTCAAGAACATTTCCCGTCATCACTCAAAGGTCGGAAATATTACAAACCAACCTCAAGAAAAAAATCCTGATTCCAAAATAAATATTTTCCACACAAGCTTCGAGTTTCTCACTTCGAATTTCCTTTATATTCAAATTAATACCTAACTAATTCACTCATTAAATTTCTATCACGCTTAATGGTAAAAACCCTATCAATATCCAATACTTTTCCTTTATGGCGGGACAAAATTTACTAAAGCAAACCTACCAGTATAAATACATAAACAGAATAAATATCACTCTTAATATCAATATATTTAACCTGGCCACATGGCGACCTGATAAGTCGCATGTAGGGTAAGATTGTCCTAACAATCGGTCAGAAATAGGTCAGGGATACGCTAGCCGGTAGCACTCGCCATGCCTGCTTCCCAAATATAAATATTTTTTCTTTAGAGGTTTTTTTAATCTAAAACTTTACGTTACGCTTGTCCCAATTTTCATTTAGCGCTGCATTATCTAATTCAACCACTCAATTCCTTGAACTTGTAATGAATCCTTCGCAACATTGGTAACAATCACTAATAAATAATTATTAGGATACAAATATTTCTTGGCTGCCTGGTTAATATCATTCAGCGTCACCTTCTCAATATAGCCAGTGAATTTCTCCGGATAATCCATCCCTTTGTGGTAAATTTCCATATTTTGCAACAAATCGACTTTGTCGCGAGTCGCATCATAATTAAATGGAAAATTGCCGATATAAAATGTTTTAGCTCGATTCAGTTCATCCTGGGTCGCGCCAATTTGATTCATCTTTGTAATTTCATCGAGCATTATCCCAATTGCCTTTTTCGGGTTAACGGTCTGGGTTGTCGCAACGAATGCGCCGCCATATAATCTTCGGTCAAAGAATGAACGAACATCATACGCTAAACCCTGTGTCTCTCTTACCGCATTACCTAAATGAGATGTTAAGGGTGAACCGCCTAAGACAAAATTCATCACCCGGGCTGGGAAATAATCCGGTGATGTTTCCGCAATACCCGGAACGCCGATGAAAACATAAGATTGAGTCAGCTCTGGTTGATATATGTAATAACCTTGCGACTTCGGTGCAAATGGCCCTGACTCAAATGATGCAATTGGAGTATCCGGTTTGCCTTTTCGCATCGTGGCAAATTTATTCGTGATTTTTTTTAACAGGTCGGTTTTATCAAAATCACCCGCGACCACAAGAAATCCGTTATCGACCGTATAATATTTATTGTAAAAATCAATAATGTCTTTACGGGTAATTTTTGTAACACTTATCGTGTCTCCGTCAATCGTGTGTCCGTAGGGATGATTTTTGTATAATAGTTGGTTCAATTTATCCCAGCCAACATCATAGGGATAATCACAACCTTGTTTAATGTTACCGATAATTTCATTTTTGACTTTGGCAATTTCGCTGTCTGAGAATATCGAATTCAATAAAACATCGGATAGCATATCAAATGCTAAATCGGTATTTTTAGATAATACCCTGATATGTAATGTAGCATAATCATAGCTGGTCCCAACCGATAAGGCACCTCCGACAAATTCTATGTCTGAACTTATTTTTACTGCGGAGCGGACTTTTGTCCCGTGGGTAAGAAGTTTATTGGTAACATTCGCCAGCCCTTCTTTTCCCACCGGGTCATAAATACTGCCCGCATAAGCGACCCATCGCATTTCAATCAACGGTAATCGGTTAGTCTGGTATGCCAAAACTTTAAGTCCGATATCAAGCGAATCCCGGCTTATTGGCAGGGTAGCAAAACAAACACTCGATATAAATAACATTATTAGAATGACCAATTTTGAACTTTTCTTTGTCATTTTGATTTTTGATATTTGATTTTTGATATTATTCATTTCTATTTCCCTTCCGGCAATAATGTTACAACTGTTCTGTTTTTCGGTACAAAGTATTTACCGATTACACTGCGTATCTCGTCTTTGGTCACCGCTTCAATCCTCTTTGGGTATTCGACCATGTCCGCTAAATTACCAGTTGTTATCGCTTGTTGGCCGATTCGAAATCCCATTGAACGGCCGCTGTCCTTGCCAAATATTTCGTTTGCAATCACTTGATTTTTCACCCGCTGCATCTCTTCATTGGTAATCGAATCTTTTCCCAATGATTGAATGTTTGAAAGTTCGTCATAAATTAACTTTTCTACCGAATCAACCAAATTGGTCTGCTTGGGCATAGCAAAGAAATAAAATCTTCCGTTATCACGCTCCAGGTCATTACTGGCACTAATCTGTTGCGCATATTGTTTTTCATAAACTGCTTTTTTATACAGACGCGAATCCTTACCCCTTGAGAGCAAGGCTTCGAGCACCTCTAATATATAATAATCGGGTGATGTAACATCACAGGTATGGAATCCGATGGCAATTACCGGCAAAGATACTTTCTGAGACATTGTCATCCTTTGTTCACCAGCCTGCTCTGGTTCATTGAATATTGGATGTGTAACTGGCTTTGATTTAATGTTGCCAAAATATTTTTCAACCTTTGTTAATGCATCCTGTGGTTCTGCTGCCCCGGCTATAACACAGACCGCATTTAATGGCGTATAATAATTGTGATAATGATTTAATAAATCGGTAAGTTCAATTCTTTGAATATCATCCATCCAGCCTACAATTGGATTTCGATACGGATGAAATTTATAAAACAATAGGTCAAATTGTTCCCACATTTTATCGTATGGTTGATTTTCACCCAGCCGGCGTTCTTCGGAGACAACCTGACGCTCGGAAAGGAACTTTTCTTTTGGAATAACCAAATTAACCATTCTTTCCGCGCCGAATTTCAGTGCTGTTTCATAAAATTCCTTCGACAAATCGACCCAGTAGCAGACATAGAGACTGGAAGTGAATGCGTTATCCTCGCCACCTAACGAATCAACGATTGCTGAAATTTGACGCGCCTTATAATGTTTAGTGTTATCCATGTGCTCTAAGAGATGCGACATACCTGATTTATATGGCAGGTCATAGATTGCACCAACATTGTACCAAAGTTGACTTGAAACAACCGGTACCGCGCTGTCAACGTAAATAATTACCCTCAATCCATTTTTTAGTGTTGTTTCATAGAGCGGATAATTTGGGAATGGTTGTTTTAGTTCCGGTGTAGCAAAAAGAAATGTGCTGACGATGAAGAAAGATATTATTAATAAATAAAACTTATATACATTTTTCATATTTTTCATAGCTAATATATTAAACCTAACAATGTTATAAGTCAAGCTTAAGGGTTAAAGTACCAATATAATATAAGATATTGACAAAAATTTGACTTTGCTTCATTATTATGTATACACGTTGGAGGATTTATGTGTCGTAAAATTAGCATTGGATTATTCGCTCAGATTTTACTTATTTGCACTCTATCTGCCCAGCTCAACGAATCATTTTCCGGAACGACTTTTCCACCTGAGGCTTGGCGGGTTATTAATTATGATGGCGCAAGTACCTTAACCTGGCGACGGGCAACTTCCAATTTTAATACAGCACCTGCCTGTGCTGCGTGTAATTGGGATGATTTTAATTTGACTAATGATGACTGGCTTGTAACTCCACGATTGAATTCCATTACAGAAGACACTTTATCCTTTAATTATCGTACTTTCACTACAGCTCAGGAAAGTATTGAAGTCCATCTTTCTTTAAAGGGACCGACTGTTGCTGATTTTACCAATTCAATAACCGGTCGGGTCTTGTGGACAAGACGTATCAATAATATCTCGTACCATCAGGTAAAAATTCCTTTGCATCAGTATCTTAATGATACATTCTATATTGGATTTCGTTATTATGTCGGCTATCCTTTTCAGCCAATCGGTGATGGTATTTACATCGATGATATCTCCGGCCCGCCGTTATTCACAGCCCATGACGTTGGTGTAACCCAGATTCTTGCACCCATTAGTATAACCATTGATAGTATTCTGGTCCCATCCGCACGCTTGAAAAACTTCGGCTCGTTTCAAGAAACAATTCCGGTTATCTTCAAAATTACTGACACAAATGATATAACTTTGTATGAAAAGTGCGATACGATAAAATTATCCGGTGGAGTAGATACTGTAATCAGTTTTACTGTCTGCACATTAGGTTTTGGCAAGTATAAAACAATATCGTACACTTCATTACTGCTTGATGCCAATAACTCTAATGACACCTGTAAAAGTAATTTTACTGTCAGTTCGATTAATGTATGGCAGAAACTCGACTCATTCCCGAAAAAAGTCAGAACGAGCGGTTCGAGTATTTGTACGGACGATAATTATCTTTATTGTATCCGACCCTCGGACTCGTCATTCTATGCTTATGATTTATCTGCTGGTTTGTGGCAACGGAAAAGAGGTGTCTTAACCAAACCCAAAACTGGCTCAGCAATTGTTTATGGCGGCAATGATACGGTTTATGCGCTTATGCGTTATAAAAGAAAATTCTATAAATACTCTGTCTTGCAGGATATGTGGCTTGACAATGAATCAATCCCCTTACGCCAGAAATCTAATCCCGCTCTATATGCTCAAAATGGTTATGTATATTGTTTAATTGGTGATACAACTTTCTTGCGATACTCAAGCGCACTTCACACATGGCAGAACTTGAAGGGGCTACCGCTAAAACTAAAATCTGGTGCTGCATTATCTGGTGATTCGTCGGGATGTTTATATGCATTGCGAGGTTCAACTATAGAGTTCTACCGCTATTCAATCGGCGGAAATAGCTGGGCTATTATCGAATCAACGCCGGTAAAAGCTAAAAAAGGTGCTGGTCTGACCAGTGATGGTTATAACATATATTTTCTTGCCAGTGGCAGAACGAGAAAATTCTACAGATATAATCCGGTTAACAAATGGCGGGAACTGGATTCAACTCCGGACAAAGTCACAGGTGGCAGTTCAATTACATTTACCCGAGGTTCTGTTTACTGCATACGAGGTAGTAACAGTGCAAGTTTCTGGCGGTATATTCCGGATACAAATCACACTGAAGTCGATTTGCCATTTCCAAATAAAAATATCCAATCATCAGAAATACAAAACATTTCGATTCGGAAAGGACAGACATATTTAGTATACAACTCAACTGGTGCTTTAATAACAAAAGTAATTGCTAACAGCGATAATTTTAAATCTTCCATCTGGAAAAATTTACCGAATGGTATTTATTTAATACTCGCTGAGAAGATAAACGGTGATACAAGAGAAAAACAAAAACTGGTTATTATCAAGTAACTGCTTGACCTAAATAAAATTAACTCTTGACATAAATGTAATTTTATTTATATTAATACAATGCATAGTAAACGTTTCGCGGGAAACACAACAAATTGTATTGAAAGGAGGTGAACACAATATGATTAAAATCACAAAACAAGCATTAATTGAAAAATTAGCCAAAGGCGCTGAACTTCCCAAGAAAACTGCTGAGACCGCACTTAATACATTAATTGATACGATTATGATGTCTTTAAAGAAAGGCGATAAGGTAGCAATTCCAGGCTTTGGAACATTCTTGGTACGTAAATCTAAGGCAAGGATTGGTCGAAACCCGGCAACTGGTGCAAAAATCAATATCCCTGCCAAGAAAAAGGCAGTATTCCGAGCTGGCAAGGAGTTCAAAAATTTAGTTAAGTAATTAATAATCATAAAATCAGGGAAGGTACAGTGAAGGAAAATATAACTCTTGACTGTACCTTTCCTTTTTATTTTAATAGAAACCAGTATGGCAAATAATAAAAAGAGTTTTTCCGCGCTAAAATTCTCTGGTGGCAATTTGCTGGTTTTAGACCAGACCTTACTGCCCAATAAAGTTCGCTATCTTCAGCTGAAAAACTATCGGGAAGTAATTGAAGCGATTAAACAATTAAGAATTCGGGGAGCACCTTTAATCGGTGTTGCTGGTGCCTATGGTTTAGCATTAGAATCAAAGAGGATATCTTCAAATATACGAACCCACCTCAAAAAAGTTTCTTATGAAATAAAAGATGCACGACCAACTGCGGTTAATTTAAGCTGGGCAATTGAGCGTCTGGTAAAAATTGTTAGTAATCCGGAAATCTCTGATAGTAAATTAAGCAGTAAATTAATTTCTGAAGCAAAGCGAATCGATTTTGAAGAACGCACCCATTCCCATATGATTGGTAAAATCGGAGCAAAATTAATCAAAAATAATGCTACGATTCTTACGATATGCAATACCGGCTGGCTTGCAACACCCGGTATCGGAACTGCATTGGGAGTTATCTATACCGCATATCAGCAAGGTAAAAAAATAAAAGTATATGTCCCTGAAACCCGCCCTTTATTGCAGGGCGCGCGCTTGACCGCATTTGAATTAACGCAAGCAAAAATACCCTACACCCTAATTACTGACAGCACTGTCGCATCGATAATGAAGAAAACCGATATCGTCTTAGTCGGAGCTGACCGTATAGCACGTAATGGTGATACCGCTAATAAAATTGGCACATTGTCCTTAGCAATAATCGCAGATTATTACAAAGTACCATTTTATGTTGTTGCCCCGTTATCCAGTTTTGATTTAACTAAAAGAACCGGTACAGAAATACCGATTGAAGAACGAAATAAAAATGAAATTATTTATATTCATAAACAGTTAATCGCCCCCAAAACAGCCAATATCTATAACCCGGCATTTGATATTACACCAAATAAATTAATTACCGGAATTATAACCAATAAAGGTATAATCCTACCGCCATTCATAAAAAATATAAACAAATATTTTCAATGATTATAATCTCAACACTGATTCTCATGCTTTCTGCAACACCACAACCCGAAACGATTCCACCCTTGCCAATCGAAGAATTAAAAAAGGTTGAGCTGCGTTATAACGATACATTATTAAAACCATTCCCAATCGACACATTATTTTTACGATTTTATGGATGGAATATATATGGAACAAATGTTGTTTTTTCTCATCCGATTGGCAAGAAAACCCTGTTTAATTTTGATGCCGATGCAGGAAAAAACCGGGATTACTCCGAGTACTTTTATTCCAAAGGCAATATCGATGTCGGGTGGCTAACTGGAAATTTCTGGCAGGAACTCGGTGTCTCTGCTTTCTGGAAAAAACGCACACAAGAATATTATCGGAAAATCGGTTTATCCTATACCCCAATCTGGTTTATTTCCTCGGCAACGCTGATGCTCGATAATACTATTCGCGGTGCACAATATTTTAATCATACACAAGAAAATTTTATAAATGGAAAATCTGAATTGTCTTGCAATGCACCAAGCCCGTTGGGAATAATCGATGCCGATATAAATACATTTTTACAGAATTATAATAATAACGGACCTACAACGTTAACCAGTACATCGGTCGGTCTTGGTGATTTAATTACTATTGGTGATAATTTATATTTTGAACCCGGCGCTACATATAATATTGAGAAAAAGCGATTATCGATAAAAGGCAATATCGGTTTTTTTATTAAAGGTATTACAACCAATATTGATGTAGAGAATAATAATGTAAATACGCTTTATTTTGACACCATATATTCAAATGTTTTTCCAATAACGGTTAATCGAGACTTAAATTATCCAATTTGTGATTGGAACATCGGTTTATCAATACAGAGAAAAAACCTATATTTTTCTGCTCGTTATCGGCAATTTAGTTCTTATTTCAATTGGACACTTGGTGTATCTTTGATGCCTGATTACACAAATCAAAATTTCCAAGATATCTGTCTCACGTTAAAAGAAACCTGGTCACCAGTAAGAAATATTATATCCTTTACTTATACTCCTAACGAGAGAAATTTAATTCCATTGTACACAATTGCTGACTCATTACAAATTAGTATTCGTAATTTCTCATTTGGTGTCTGTTGTTTTGCTAATGGTCAACGAACAATCGAATTGCAGAGTTTTAGAGATTACTTGAATCTCCCGTATTATATAACATACTCATCGAGTATCGCGTACAAGTGGCGGTATTTAAAACTATTTGCCAGCGTTGACAATATTCTTAATAATAAATATGAAATTATACCTTATCACTTTGATGATTTGGGTAGAAAATATTATATTGGTATAGAAATGATTCCCGAACGTAAGAAATAAAAGGGAGCGAAAAATCGCTCCCCTATAAAATATTCCCTGTTAAAATTAATCGGTGATTGTAACTTTATCCATTACTACTGGTGTCAACGGTTTATCTCGTGAGTCTTTCTTCACATTCGCGATTTGGTCAACAACATCCATCCCTTCTACGACCTGACCAAAAATTGTATAATTATTATCAAGAAAATGCGGTGCTCCATGACAGATATAGAATTGACAACTGCTCGATGCTTTAGCTGGGTTATCTGTACGAGCCATCGCAACTGCACCACGAATATGAGTAAGCTTGGGATTAAATTCAGCGGGTGTTGTATAATCTGGTCCACCGGTGCCATCGCCTTTTGGATCTCCACCCTGAATCATAAATCCTGTAATAACTCGATGGAAAGTCAAACCATTATAAAAACCCTCATTTACGAGTTTTATCATATTAGCCACGGTTTTGGGTGCTTCTTTGGGATAAAGTTCGATTTTAATCTTGCCGATAGCTTTTTCGCCAATTTTTACTGATATTAACATATACTTCCCTCCGGTTGTCTTAGGGGTTGAATCCTGTTTTTGAGTTATTGCTTTAGTTTCGGTTGGGATTTTAGTTGATTCAGGAGTTGTCTGCGTCACTTGTTTTGACGTCTGTTTTGCTCCACCGCACCCGATGAGCGTAATCATACCAGCGATTGATAAAAAACTTATCGCTAACATGATATATCGGATCTTAGATTTTTGTATCATATAATACCTCCATTATCGGTTAATTATTACTTTCTCTTGATAATGTCCCTGCGGTGTATCCAATACACAGAAATAAACACCGGCAGGAACTTGTTTGCCTGTCTTGTCTTTGGTATCCCAAACTGCGGTCACGGCACTTGGTGCTAAACGAATTGTTTGCACGACCCGACCGTCAGCATTAAAAATTTTCATTTGCTGTTCTTTTGTATTTGATAATTGATATTTAATATTGACCAAAAACAGTGCTGGGTTGGGCGCAATTTTTAACATTTTTATAATTGGGGTTGTGACGACATTTTCTTCTAAAACTGACATTTCACTACGACGATAAGTAATCCCATCCAAATCATATCCGGCATAAGGGTCAGACGAAGAGCCGCCACCGCCGTCAACAATTCTAATATACCGGGCGCTGTCCATTGATGCAGTTGTTAAATCGAAACTGCTCGTGCTACCCCCGGTTCCACAAGTATACCATACACCAGACTGCCAGTTATTACTAACCGAGACGGTGATATTTTCTGGCGTGACGCCTGTCTCATAAACCGTAAAATCGTTACCGGTAAAATTGCGGATTGGCGGGTCGGCTTCTAATACGATTGTTCCTGCCGGACCTAATGAGTAAGGAGTATTATCTGGCACTCCCAATCCATCCATTGTTATCGTAGAAAATGCCATATCTGGTCTATCCCGACGCACCCAAATCAGTTTCTGAACATAATATAAACTGGTTGTATCCGGTACTAAAGTAATATTAGTGTCGACGACGCCATTAGTCGGAACCGTAACAGTCAAAGTTTTTGGCTGATAACCATTGGCTGACACCATAAATGTGTATGTGCCGGCGGGCAGCATTTTATGAAAATCACCTGCCTGCTTATCGGTATAAACTGTCCATCGTTTTGGATTGGTAAATTGAATCATTGCGAATAATGGCGTTGAGGTGGACGAGTCGGTTACAATACCGGATACACCCCAACCCGCTCTTGTAATCATCGCCAACAATGCGCGGCGGTTAACCATACAGATGCTGTCAACCGTACTCTGCGCAGAGGGCAGAGGGGTTTCAATTGTTGTTCCGAATCCTCCCCAGGTACCAAAAATATCATCTTGAGCCGAACCACGCACATAATACCAGGCATACCCATTTATTATTGTCAAGTGCGTCACCGATGAACCGTATGTCGAATCTGCATACTCCTGAGCAATCTGTTTATCATACGCACTGTCTGGCGGGTCAGCCGGATGATGGTCCCATAGATAATTGACATAAGATGCAGATGAGTGATATTCATATTCCAACGTGATATTATTATTTTGCGCATGTTTAAACATCAACTTGGTTTCGGCTTGGGAAAATGGTCCCGGGCTGCCTTCACCGGACTGCCACATATATCCATAGTCACGGTTCAAGTCAACACCCGCATTATTATATCGGCTGTTGGCAACATGTCCGTCAACGTTAAAAATCGGTATAATCCAGATTTCACGATTATTGACCAGATCTGTAACCTGGAGATTAAATGTATAATTCTGGAGCAAGTACTTTAGAAGTGATAATGTTATTTCGGTTGCGATTTTCTCATCGCCATGATGAGGTCCGACTAATCTTATTTCCGGTTCATCTTCTTCAACCAATGGGTTGTCGGTGACTTTCATCATTAAAATCGGACGGTTCAGAATCGAAAATCCCAGTGTCTCTAATTTCGTAATTGATGGATACAGCTGATTCAATGCATACATTGTGCTACAGACTTGTGCGTATGTATGATAAACCAGTGGCAGTTTTGCCGTTTCTTTTTGATAATCATCAATCAAAACTGTAACTTTATAACCATCTTTAATAATTGCTTTTATCTCATCGGTTGTTGCATAAGCGTCAATATAATTGTTCTGGGCATCAATAATCGCGAGATGAAATTTATCCTGCAATTGATAAACCGCATCGTGATTCGGAATGTCGATACGGATAACCGACTCTTTTCGGTTCATCGATGCAGCATTTGTTACAAATAAGGGTAAAACTATTAAAATTAACAACACATATTTTTTCATAATCAAATATTCTAATTCTGAAAATTGGTCGTGTCAATAAATAAAAAGGGCGGGATAAACCCGCCCTTGGCTTGTCCCGCACATATGAACAGGTGCGGGATTTGTTTTATTATTATTGCACAATCAGTTTAATTTCCGCTTGATTTGTCCTGTCTTTATAACGTAAGAAGTAAATGCCTTTGGCAAGATGCCGTGTTGATAAAACTGAAGTGTATATACCGGTGTTGAAATATCCGCTGGCAATCGTCTGACTTAATTGACCGGTCACATTGTAAAGCTTTATTGAAACATTGCCAGAATTCGGCACACCAAATCGAATCACGGATTGTCGGTTTAATGGGTTTGGTGCAACCTTAACAAAGAATCGGATTATCGGATTGGTACTAGCAGTCATTATCGCATTGATGGTTGACGCAGAAGCACGGGCTGATTTGGCTGGTAAGACATATTCCCAGAATTCAGGTGTATTATTGCCTTTCAAAAACCATATCGCATCATCTGCATAAGCTAATGCTCCGCCAGTCTTGGCTACTGATTTTTTATTCAACCTTGGGACTGAGTCAAGTCTTGTCCAGCTTCCTTTTGCGCCAGGCGTGTATTTCCAGAAGACATTCGTGCCGCCGCCTTTAACCATATAGATTACACTGCCATCATTAGCCATTGCTGCGCCGTCCTTAACCAAGAGTTTCTTCTTATACTTGCCATACAGACTATCCCATAATGGCATTGAGTCGGATGCAGTCCAGGTTGTAAGTGCGGTATCATACTTGTAGAAGTAGTTGCCTTTGTCGCCAGCTTTGAGTGCATAGATATCTCCGTTAAGTTCAGTAATACAGCTGCCGTCTTTGAATGGTTTATTATTAGGACCAAGAACCAATGATTCGCCGGTCATCCAGGTATTAGAATTGACATCATAAACATAGAAGTTATTCGGGTCGGTCTTTTTCTGTCCACCAGCCAAGAGATAGACTTTACCATTCAGATATGCGATTGAAGTACCACCTTTAAGATATTTCGGAACCGTCACAAATGCTTTGGGAATCCAGGTATTTAAATAGATGTTATATGACCAGAACTCTTTTGTCCCATTACCTCTGGTTGCATAAACAATCGAGTCGCCGTCCCAGCAGAGTGATGCACCTTTGCCGATCTTCTTCTTATTAATTTTGGTTGTATCAGTCGGCTTTTTACCATACGGTATTGATTCAAGTAAAGACCAGCTGCCTTTTGCCATCACATCATATTTATAAACCTCATTTGATTTATTGCCTCGAAAACTAACCATTCCGTCAAACGGATCTGAACCTGGGTCAAAGAAGCAAGCAACCAATGCGCCTCCATCTTTTACATGCTTACCGGCAACTCCTGTCAGCAGAGATTCTCTTTGATTCCATCCAGCATGTATGGCTGGTTCTATCATAAATGTACCGTTAATCGTATCGTTGTAAGGATTAGCGTCCATATGGGCATTGGTAAAATATCGTATATTGTATGGTCCGGGACCAACAAGTTGCATCGATACCATTTCGACATCGATTAAGTGTTCTGACGGCAACATTAGATTAATCACCGAATCATGATGCGTTATTGGTGAAATGACTTCAAAATACACATCAAAGAAACTCTCGACATAACCATCATTATAAACCGTAACTTTTGGTGTTACCGTCGAGCCGGATGTGTATGTGCCGATTGGTGATTGGATGAACATTGGTCGGACATCAACTTCATCAACCCGTATTCCCAGCCAGTCTTTATCATGATACATCGGATTACTTAAAGAAGTTGCTTCACAGGCAATAAGATTAGTTGTCCATAAAGGAGCATCCATTGGAATCGCTATTGGAACACTAAAAGATGAATCAGCACCGATGTCAAGGAATATATCAAAGAATGATTCTGCCGGCCAATCTAACGGGTTTGTTACTGCAATATGAAAATTATCCGGTGTTTCACCTCGGTTTGTAACCGTAAACGGCACTTCTATTATCTGACCACGCAAACCATGGGTATCAGCTTCTGCAACAACTTGAACTGCTGGAACAATATTTATCATCGTAAAATCATATGAAGTATCATCTTCAGTTTGAGCATAACAGAACAGTTCGTTGATTGTCCCGATTTCGGTTATTGGCGGAACATTAACGAAAACTACAAAGGTTGATTCCTGTTCAGGATATAAAGGTACCGTGAATATCTGAGGCACTATTGACCAACCCAGACTATCAATGATTGTACAATTAAATAATTGTGGGTTGTCGGAGTTATTGATGATTGTAACTTCTTCTCGGACTACGCCACCGGGCAGAGCACCTATGCTCTTATTTTTCCATTCTGCTTCCAAAGCATCTAACATATGCTGAAGATGTTCGGATTTTCGGATAAGTATTTCCAATTTCTGATCAACGCTCAGTTTTATTTTATTTCCGTTATCCGCATTCAATGTTGCTTCATCGGCATTAAATTCCAGCGAAGCCCTTCGACGACTTGTATCCGGTGGTACATTACCTGGTCCCCATAAACTATCATTCTTCTGTTTCTGGTGCTCCCATTCGTGAATTTTTGTACCGGCTAATCGGTCTGGTCCGTCATCAAATCCCGGTTCACAAATTCTGATATAACAATCTTCCGAATTGTAGCCGCGGTCTTTACATTCCGGGTCATATTTAATTACTGTACCAGCTGGAATTCCGGTATCGTATAACGAGTCAACCGCGTGAATCACCGAATCGCGGTTTGCCTGTAAAGCAGCTTTCGCATTATTTTCATCGTTTAATCTCGCTCGCGCTTGATTGATTAGCGGTCCGGTTCTTGGCTCACCTGCGTCTTCCCATTGGTCGATTGCTTTATCGGTTTTTTGACCGCTTGCTGGTATGCCTGTCGTAGTGGATCACCACGATTTATCATCTGCTGAATATTTTGTTTTTCGGTAGTGCTGGGATATGAATAAACGATCGCTGGGATAATCGCGATTAATAAACTTGCTAAAATTATGAAATAATAAGTCCGTTTCATTCCGCACCCCCTATTCCAGCACAAAGTTTACTGGATTTGACATAATTCTGCCCAGCCAGGCATCGCTACCATCCGGATTTTTATGATAATTCTGATATCTCACAACAAGTGTATAAGTCCCAAGTTGACTAAACGTAAAAGGTGTCTGTAAATTATAATGCTTACCCGCGGTCGCGCCCGGTGCCAATGCTTGAAAATCGCTGCTCTTTAATTGCGATTCTTCAACCATCAATCCAAAAGTCAAAGTGTCACCAGTCGGGTCAATACAAATATAGCTGAGTTCTGCTTTGTTATTGGTAATTCCTCCGACTGTAAATCTCAGGTTCAAATTTAAATCGGCTAATCCGATATTTTTTAATAATGTATAACTTTCAATTGTATCCGATAGATTATAAGTCGGAATCCCTGAATTTAATATTCCCTCGTCAAATACAACTTTTAATTGCAAGTCGGTTTCAGGATAGGACACTAAGATATCATCAACAAAAAGTCTAAGTAGATTAGCATCGCTGTAACAGTGAAACCCGATATAATAGACACCGCTAATTGGAACCGTAAAAGTCGCGGTAACGAGTGTCATTATTGTATTGGTCAGTGCACTATTATCATAAATTTGAGTAGTCATACTTGCTGAAGCCTGAGTACCTCCAAACCAAATATTCATCTTCTGAGTCGATGTACTTGATACCTTGTATCGAAAACTCAGAGTGTATGCAACCCCAGCATTTAATGTGAGGGCTGAAGTATAAAACCAATCATCTGCGGTCGCTTGTGCGCTATATCTTACGCACTGCGGATGTTCCCCTAAACCGCCATATTTTTTGGTTTCCCAATTAATACCATCGCCATTATAATCCTCGGTCAGCCATCCCAATGGCCAGCTTGGTGGCGTTATATCTTCAAAACTCTCCCAGAGCAGAAATCTTTCTCCGATTGCTTGTGCGGACGATATTAAGATCAATAAACTAAATATTAAAATAAATACTTTGCTCATTTTTACCCCTTAAACCATTATTATTATTTGATAAACTGTATTAAGACAAACCACACCAATTTATTTATGAACACACTCTTTGCATTTACTAAACTCATTTTACAATAACAATCACCTCCTCTGATGTTTGACTTAAATGTTTGCAGGACAGTCATAACTTCCCCAACCTGCCGTATATTATCATTATCTTATATTTTGTCAAGAATTAGTATTATAAACTTTCTAATCGGTGCGGGGTTGACAAAGACATTATACTTATTTATACTACAACAAAAGTGAGTTTTTTTTGCTTAGTATAGAAAATTTAAATGAAAGATAAGGAGTATTATGTGGCGAAGTCGTGAATGGCAAAAGATTGACGAAGTTATTGAAGGTATGCGTTCGGAAATGATTAAATTGCAGACTGAAATAACTGCAATTCCCGCAATCGGACCGATGAGCAATGGTCCGGGCGAAACCGAACGCGCAAAGTATTTAATATCGGTTCTGAAATCAATCGGTCTGGAAGTTTCTGAATATAACGCTCCTGACCCAACGGTACCGTCTGGTTATCGCCCGAATATTTTAGCCCGTTTTCGCGGTATTTATCCGAATCACAAAGTCTGGATTATGACTCATATGGACATTGTGCCGCCTGGTCCAAGAGATTTATGGACCAATGACCCGTTTCAGGTTGTGGTTAAAGATAATAAGATTTATGGCCGTGGCACTGAAGATAACCAGCAGGATATGGTTGCATCGATTGCCGCAGTCAAAGCATTGAAATCGCTCGGCTTCACGCCAGTATATGATGTCGGTTTATTGTTAGTAGCCGATGAAGAAACCGGCAGTAAATTTGGCATTACACACATGTTAAAAGTCGCGCCCGAGCAGTTCAGCGTCAATGATTTATTTATCGTGCCGGACGCCGGCAATCAGGATGCAACGCTTTTAGAGATTGCCGAGAAATCAATCTGCTGGATGAAATTCACAGTTAGGGGCAAACAGACTCACGGTTCATCACCCCAGCACGGCATCAACGCGCATCGTGCCAGTGCCAATTTAATTGTTGCTCTGGATAAGATGTTCAAGAAGAACTATCGGAAAAAGAACCGGTTGTTCTCCCCGCCGTTTTCTACTGCTGAACCGACCAAAAAAGAAGCAAATGTGCCGAATATCAACACGATTCCCGGTGAAGATATCTTTTATTTTGACTGCCGAATTCTACCCGAATATGATTTAACCAAAGTGGAAGCAGATGTAAAAGCAGAAGTAACCAATATTGAACAGAAATTCGGTGTGACTGTGACGATTGAATCGCCACAGCGCGAACAAGCAGCACCTGTAACATCAGTCAATGCGCCGGTGGTAAAAATGCTTAAAAAAGCGATTAAGTCAATATATAATGTTACGGTAAAACCAAGAGGTATTGGCGGAGGTACGGTCGCCGCGATTTTAAGGCGTCAGGGTTATCCGGCGGCGGTTTGGGCAAAATTTGGCGATAACGCCCATAAACCCGATGAGTTCTGCCTGGTTGATAATATGGTTGGCGATGCAAAAGTTTACGCATATCTATTCGGAATGGAAGTAGAGTCACAAACCGAAAAAGTCGTTAAGTAATGTTATTAATCACTGACTACATTGACGCTAAAACTGCAACGGTCAAGGATGCCCGTGCGACACGTGGGGAAGCGATATTTCTGGATGTTAAACCCAATATCGAACTTAATGACGCAATTACTGCGGTGGTTAATGACTTGATGAGATATATGAACAAGTCAACCGGGAAAATGTACAGCCAGCAGCACGAATCTTATAATGAAGGTTACCGGGTTTACGAACCGGGTCACCCAAGTTACGGGCTAAAAATACAGGAGCATTCAGGCAGAATTATCATCCAGCCCATTGCGGTTCTGGAAGATGTTGATATTATGCGTCGATATGTACGCAGGTTAAAAATAATTGATTCTGAACAAACCTCCGGAGATGCTGGAAAATAATCCTGAAACATTGCTGATTGATGTAAAAGACCTTGAACAATATATCGTAATTAATAAAGTGGGACCAGCGGGTATTCAGGGTCGAATCTTATCACCGGTTGACGAAAATATTTTAGCAATGAAAGAATATTTTTATGATAACGGGTTTATCCCTTATTTTGATAAGACCAATGACCCGATGAATCCGCATATTATTGGGCTGGTGCCCGCCGATTCTAAACAGCTGGACATGTTACAAAATCCCAAAAGACCGCCAATCACATTGAATGTTGTTCTGTTTGTCGCGACCGTTTTCACGACTCTTCTGGTTGGTTCACTCAACCGCGGCGGCAATCCCTTTCATAATGTGACGGATATCTTCCTGGGCATACCGTTTTCCTTTTCTTTATTATTGATTTTAGGTGGTCATGAGCTTGGACATTATGCTGTTTCCCGACGGTATGGCGTTTCCGTCACTCTGCCCTATTTTCTACCCATACCGCATCCGTTAATCGGAACCATGGGTGCATTTATAAGAATTAAATCGATTCTGCCCAACCGTCGTGCCTTGATCAGAATCGGTGCCGCGGGTCCGATCATCGGTTTTATTTTAGCGATACCGATTACGATCATCGGCCTTGCTTTATCCAGAACCGCTAAGATGACTGATTTTACCGGCGGTATCGGCCTTGGCTCATCATTGCTCTTTAAATTGTTCTCGTATATATTACATCCTAATATGCCAAAAGGTTATGATTTGGTTTTGCACCCGATGGCATTTGCTGGCTGGCTCGGTTTCTTTGTCACGGCAATGAACCTTTTGCCTTTAGGACAGCTTGACGGTGGTCATATCGCCTATGCGATATTTGGCAAGTATCGTAAGTATGTAACAATCGGAATTATTGTGGCAATGGTTCTGCTTGGTCTATTATGGCCCGGCTGGTTTTTCTGGGTTGCTTTAATCGTGCTCCTGGGTCTCAGACATCCCAAATCACAGGACGAAATCACACAAATTAAAAAAAGTGATAAGATTATCGCACTAACCGCACTGGTCGTGCTGATTTTAGCATTTATTCCAGTGCCTTTCCCAATCAAATAATTATGTATCCAACAATATTAAGAATAGGTAATTTTCATATATATTCATATGGCGTACTTTTATTCATCTCATTTTTGATCGGTACCAAGCTAGTTGAAATGCGGGCAAAGAAATTTGGTGTTGAATCAAGTAAAATCACTGACCTGGCGCTTCTGACTCTGATTATGGTGGTAGTCGGTGCTCGTCTGCTCTATGTGATTTTGCACTGGTCCGATTTTGATCATCATTTAATTAGCATTATTGACTTCTGGCATGGTGGACTGGGCGGATTAATGTTCTTTGGTGGGTTCGTGTCAGCACTCGTGGTCGGTATCATATATATCCGAAAAGGAAAAATGCCGATATTAAAAATGCTCGATGCGGCTGCCCCTGCGATTGTCTTGGGTGAAGGGCTGACTCGAATCGGTTGTTTTCTTAACGGTTGTTGTTTTGGTAAACCGACACATTCATTTCTGGGGGTAATTTTTCCGCTCCAATGCCCCGCTGGAGACACTTTTCGCAGACCAATACCAATTCACCCAACTCAACTATATTCATCTTTAGCAGGGTTTATTCTTTTTATAGTCGCGTTGAAATTAGAGAAAAAACATTTAAAAGACGGACTGCTCTTTGGAATTATTATGATGTTTTATGCGTTGTTTAGATTTGGCATTGATTTTGTAAGGTATTATGAGAACAGCGCCAATTTCTGGACCAATCAGATAATCGCATTAACTCTCTTCATCGTAGCGGTTATATTTACTATATATATCCTTAAAAAGAAGCGCACTGCATAACGCTTGTTCCAACGACGCATTGGTAATAATCTTTTAATTGGTCCAATAAAGTCTTTTTATCATTCATTATTGGATTTTATATTCCCACCACGTTGTTTTGGCTGTGACAAAGATATCGAAACCGGTATAATCTGCAATAAATGTTTTACTCAGATTACCACCTCAGCTCTTGGTGTCTGTTCGGTTTGCGGTTTACCGAAAAGTCATACTTGTGCAACCATGACCGAAGCGGCGAAAACACTTGTTGAAAATGGTGCGGCTGAAGTATATGGTGTAGTGGTTACAACGGCTGATGTCTAAGAGTATTGACAATTGAAAACTAATTCATATTATAGCATATTATTAATCAACCGAATTAGTCAGTATTTATGAACAGTACAAATAAGAAAATATTATGGGTGGCAGTTTTATTAGTCTCTCTATATGCATTTTTACTCAGTATCACTTTATTAGGAGACGGATTACAGCTGCTGGGTGGCGGTTTCACTTCTAAATTAATTTCCATAACTTCCAATCCATTAATTGGTCTGTTGGTTGGACTTTTTGTCACCGCAATTGTTCAAAGCTCATCTGCAACCACTTCCATCACGGTCGGTCTGGTTGCATCTGGCACGCTTAGTATCACTCAAGCGATTCCGATTATTATGGGTGCAAATATTGGCACAACCGTAACCAATGTTTTGGTATCACTTACTCACATCACTAGGAAACAGGAGTTTCAAAGAGCATTTCCCGCGGCAGTCGTGCATGACTTCTTTAATATTTTAACCGTCTTAGTTCTTTTTCCGCTCGAACTAAATTTTCACATTTTAAGAACTGCATCGGGAATTATGGCTAAAGCTTTTGCCGGAATCGGCGGCATGCACATCGGCAGTCCTTTGAAATTTGTAATTGACCCGGTGGGCTCGCAGGTGATTAAGCTGATGGCAAATAAAGGTTGGATTATTGTTAGTGTTGCAATCGTCGTATTATTCGTCGCATTGAAATTTATGGTTGATGCTATAAAAACTCTGACCACCCGCCGTATTGAAGTGATTATGGATAAATACCTTTTTGGCGGACCTGCCCAGAGTTTTCTTTTAGGTCTTTTATTAACCGGTACCATTCAGTCCTCGTCGGTTACCACTTCGCTGGTTGTACCTTTGGTCGGTGCGGGCATTTTGACAATTTACAAGATATATCCATATACACTGGGTGCTAATATCGGCACAACGGTCACGGCAATTTTAGCTTCACTTGTGACCGGTAATGTTTTAGCGATACAAGTCGCATTTGCCCACACCCTATTTAATGTAATCGGCTGTTGCATCTGGTATCCGGCAAGGATTGTGCCGATATCTTTGGCTTTAGGACTAGGTAAATTTGCCGGTAAAAACCGAGCTCTGGCAATTGTATTTATTGCCGTCACTTTTTATTTGATACCAATTGGAATATTTTTATTAACTAAACTAAAATGAAAACACTGATACGAAAATCTGATGTTTCCAATCACATAAGTGATTATTATATTTACACTCTTTCGTGTTATCGTAGTTTAAATTTGAGGAGGAAATATGTTAACTGATTTTTTTAGAGGATGGACCAAAACCACCCTTTTAAAGGAAGCGACTGAAGAAGTCGATAAAATGCTTGATACCACCAAGGATATGTATATATTCTCGATGCGGGTTTTAATGGATAATGAAAAAGAAGTCGCGGACATCTACCAGCTTGACCAGCAGCTCAACGAAATGCAGATCAATGTCCGTAAAAAAGTGGTCGAACATCTTTCAATCAATCCCCGTCAGGATATTACCAGCTCCTTGATTCTGGTTACAATAATTGTCGACATTGAACGCATCGGCGATTATGCGAAAAACCTGATTGAACTTGCTCATCATTATCCGGAACTTTTGCGCGGACCCTATATTGACCGTATTCGTAAAATCGAAGAGACGATTACGAGTAATTTTGCCGATACGATAATCGCATTTAAGGAAGCAAATATTGAGACAGCGCAGAAGGTTATGGAAGTCCACGCGCGCCTGGCACCGGAAATCGAAAAGATTATTGAAGACATCTTGAATGACAATACGCTCAATGGTCGTGAAGCGGTAATTTATGCACTTTTAGCGCGGTTCTTAAAAAGAGTATCGGCACACTTGAAAAATGTCGCATCATCGGTGGTCAATCCGTTCCATCGCCTTGGTTATCGACCCGAGTAATCAGCCGCTTTTTTAATGGTCGCCGTACAACCAACCGAACAAAAACCCAAAAGAGGTTGGATTGCTTATCTTTATCTGTTTTCACTTATAGCAATAATTATTCTTGCCGCAGTTTTTCTCAACAAGCGGTATCCCAATTTACTAACAACTTTTCTTGACCAGCAAAAAATTCGTGCTTTTGTAACCAGTTATGGTGTCCGTGCCCCGATAATTCTTGTCGGACTGCAGGTACTCCAGATTATTATTGCGCCGATTCCCGGTCATATTATCGGATTTGTCGGCGGTTATCTATTTGGCGCCCTGCGCGGCATATTATATTGCATGCTGGGTGTCATAATCGGTGCAACACTCACTTTCTGGATTGGGCGGATTTTCGGTCGCGGACTTCTGCAGTTATTTATTTCTCACGAAAATATGAACCGTTTTGACCGCTATGTGATAACCAAGGGACCATTCATTATTTTTGTTCTGTTATTATTACCGGTCACTCCTTTAGGTGACATCCTTTTTTATCTGTCGGGTTTAACCGCGATGCCATTTCTGGTATTTTTAATAATGGCGGTCATCGCACGCACGCCGAGTAATGTCATCAATAATCTGATTGGCGCCAAAGCCGCAACTTTTAATTTCCAGCAATGGATAATTTTTATCATTGTCATCGCGGTTTTTATCCTGCTCTTTTATCTCAACCGCAATCGGATTGAAAAAATTATCCTACGGTTTGTTAAGCTCAGCGACTAACCCGCGTACCTATTTATTAAATCAGGAGTCGCACCCCTTAAAAAAACTCAATATTCTCAAATACTTTTAATCGGCGAAATCTCTTTTTAATCTGTGTCATGAGAAATTTCTAGACTTATTCAGTAATATTTAAAAACCCTTGACAAAAATTATATTAACATTATATTTATATGACTACTATAGGTTTATAAAAATAAACCTGGGAGGTAGTATGAAAAAATATCTGTTATTATTTATCCTGCCAACTGTAATTTTCGCAATATGGGATTTAGACTCAATCTCTGTAAATCACTGGCGCTGTAAAATCGAAAATAATGGTACTTGGGGTTATGGTGTTACTGGACCTGGTGGTTACTGGCCTTATCCACTGAAAAATTTTTATATCTATGGTGCTGGCACTTGGATTGGTGCAACGATTGGTCCAGAATCACTGGTCACTTTGGGATATAATCCGAACTCCGGGACCAGTGAAATGATACCAACTCTATGCCAATATTGGCGTGCTGGTTACGCAAATGCATTAGACCGTATTTATCAATATCCAGGAGATTGGCCACCGCCCTTAAGTAGATTTCCAATGGCACCCCAGATACCTCGGTCAAATATGGATTTATGGTCTTGTTTTGGTGATTCTGACCCGGTTTACCATACTTCACCTGGACGACCGATTGGCATTGATGTCGCTTTAACCGTTTATGGTTTTTCCGATACGTTAACTAAAGATTTCTTTTTCTTAAAATATGATTTGATTAACAGTAATGCTTATTCATTAGATAATCTCTATATGGGAATTGTTATGGACGGTGATATTGGCGATGCGACTGATGATATGGTCGGGTTTATTCACGACCGCTACTTTACTGTCGGTTCACAGACCATTAGAGTAAAAAATACGGGCTTTATGTATGATAATAATAATTTAGAACCGGTCAGTGCAACATGGGCAGGAGGTACTCCCGGCGCTCTTGCAATGAGATTACTTTCTGCACCCGCTGGTCTTACGCTCAGTGCCTTTAAAATATTTACGCTAGACATTGACCCAACGGGCGACAATAATCAATATCTTACTTTAGCCGGTTATAATTATCAAACCGGGGCCTATCAACCATATGATTCAGTCGATTTAACACCCAACGATAAACGATTTCTTATGTCTTCCGGACCTTTAAATCTCGCACCGTCCGCAACCGCCACCTTCTGTTATGCTGTGATTGCTGCGCCGTATGGCGCGGCTGGTGCGCCCGCAACAAATCGCGATACAACTCAACTCGCCTGGCAAAGTTACATAGCCGACAGTATTTTCCAGGCACGAATATTAAATATCGAAGAGACAAGACCGATAACTTACTATAAGACCCTTAACATCTTTCCCAATCCCTTCAAATCCTATCTGCAAATTTCTTCCTCGTCAAATCGAAAACTTAATATTGAAATCTATAATACCAATGGCTCATTAGTCAAAACGCTTTCTGGTAATTCGCTATTGATCTGGAATGGTAAAGATGACCAAAACCTGATTTTACCATCGGGTGTCTATTTCTTAAAAACTACTGAACTGTCAAATCCAACAACTACTAAAGTTCTCTTGATAAGGGATTAGTGATTGCGTAAAAATATTTAATTCTAAACTATAATCGATCGCGTTAATTTAATGAGGGGTTGTAACCCCTTTAAATAGTTGTCCCACGCACCTATGCTCATTACTTGCGAGTCATTTCTATATTATTGAATTCTCATTTCTGCACCCGTATGCATCGGTGCGGGGTTGACACCTCTTTTAATTTCCTTATAATGAAAATTATGAGTAATCCAGAATTTCCAACCCGTTACGAGCCAAAATCAGTCGAGAAAAAATGGTATCAGTTCTGGCTGGATAATAAGTTTTTTACTCCCGACTTAACAAGTAAAAAGCCAAGATATTGTATCGTCATCCCGCCGCCGAATGTTACTGGTGTCTTGCATATGGGACATGCGCTACAGGATTCTTTACAGGATATTCTTATCCGCTTTAAGAAACTGCAGGGTTACGAAACATTGTGGTTACCAGGCACTGACCACGCCAGCATCGCAACCCACAACCAGATTGAGAAGCGATTGGCCAAGGAAGGTAAAACCCGATTTGATATCGGTCGCGAAGCGTTTCTAAAACTTGCGTGGGAATGGAAAGAGAAACATTCAAATATCATCCTTGACCAGTTAAAAACCTTGGGTGCTTCCTGCGACTGGACCCGTCTCCGCTTTACCATGGATGAACAGTTATCTCTGGCAGTGCGCGAAGCATTTGTCCGATATTATGAAAAAGGGTTAATCTACAAAGCGTATTATATTGTTAACTGGTGCCCGCGTTGCCACACTTCTATTTCTGACTTGGAAGTCAAATACAAAGAAGCCAAAACTAAATTATGGTATATTAAGTATCCGTTAGCTGACAGCAAAAATAAATATGTTATGGTTGCAACAACTCGACCCGAGACCATGCTCGGCGATACCGCAATTGCGGTCAATCCTGATGATGACCGTTACAAAGATTTGGTCGGTAAAAAAGTGATTTTACCGCTGGTCGGCAGAGTAATACCGATTATTGCGGATGTTGCGGTTGATATGAAGTTTGGAACTGGTGCGGTAAAAGTAACGCCGGCCCACGACCCGGTTGACTTTGACCTCGGTAACAAACATAAACTAGAATTCATCAAGGTTATTGATGAAGACGCGAAAATAACTGATAAGGCACCGGTAAAATATCAGGGAATGTCAAGAGAAAAATCCCGCGAACTCGTGATACAGGATTTGGAAGCGCAGGGATTTTTAGAAAAGATTGAAGATTATCATCATCGGGTTGGCACCTGCGTGCGCTGTGAAACATTGACCGAACCAATGGTCTCTTTGCAGTGGTTTCTAAAAACCAAACCATTGGCTGGACCGGCAATTAAAAAAGTCGAAGACGGCACAACTAAATTTTATCCTGAGCGCTGGAAAAAAGTTTATTTAGACTGGATGTATAACCTGCGCGACTGGTGTATATCCAGACAGCTCTGGTGGGGGCATCGGATACCCGCATTCTACTGCGATGACTGTAATAAAATAATGGTGAAGCGCGAAGACCCGAAAGAATGTGACGCCTGCCACAGTAAAAACATCCGTCAGGACGAAGATGTCTTAGATACCTGGTTCTCGTCCGCGCTCTGGCCATTTTCGACTCTGGGCTGGCCCCGGGAAACTGAGGATTTAAAACAGTTTTATCCGACCAATGTACTTACGACCGACCCGGATATTATCTTTTTATGGGTTGCCAGAATGATTATGTCTGGTTTAGAGTTCATGCACGATGTGCCATTTTATAAAACTTACATTCATTCGACTGTGTTAGCAGAAACCGGGGAGCGGATGAGCCGTTCCAAAGGAATCGGTATTGACCCGGTCGTGTTAATTGATAAATACGGCGCCTGCGCAAACCGGTTTACTCTTGCTTATCTGGAGACCGAGTCACAGAGTTACCGGTTCTGGGAACAAAAAATTGAAATCGGCAGGAACTTTACCAATAAAATCTGGAACGCTGGTCGGCTGATTGCAGGAATGAGAGAGCAGGGAATTGAGAGCAAAACTCCTCTTTCCTCCATTACTACCTCATTACCAACTGACCATTGGATTTTAAACAAATACAACGAAACGATCGATACCGTAACAAGTGCTTTAGACCGCTTTGCCTTTTCGGTTGCTGCCCAGGCGTTATATACATTTTTCTGGCATGAGTTCTGCGACTGGTATCTGGAAATTTGTAAGATTCGCCAGAAGAATGGTGACCAAACTGATAAGTCGGTTTTAGATACAATTTTTAAGGGCTGTATTCAGATGCTTCATCCATTTATGCCGTTCTTAACCGAGGAATTATGGCATCGTTTTGCTTATCAACCAGAGAGCATTATGAAATCAGAGTGGCCCAAACCCGTCACCATCGATAAATATGCGATTGATAAAATTGAAATAATGCGCGAGCTGATTGTCGGTATCCGTAATATCCGCTCGGAAATGAGAATCGACATCACAAAAAAAGTACCGTGTCTGATTAATACCAGTGATACAAAGCTTGCCGATTTCTTGCTTGCCGAAGAAAATCGTAAACTGATTTTCGAATTAGCCAAAGTATCCGAGTTTGCATCCACCAAAAAAAGACCAGCCCAATCTTCAATAATTGTCATAAAGAATATTGAATGTTATGTACCATTAGCCGGTTTGATTGATTTTGAGATTGAACGGACGCGGATATCCGATGAAATTACATCGATTCAAAAAGAACTCGGGAAAATTGAAAAACTGTTATCCGACGAAAATTTCTTGAACAAGGCAAAACCGACCATAATCGAGCGCGAGCGCGAGCGCAAAGAGAAGTACTTGGATAAACTTAATCGGTTAAAATCGGCACAGGAGGCATTAAAATGAAATTACTTGGCTGGATTTTATTTTTAGTAATAATTGCAATCGGACTTTTAATCTATAATGTCCGATACCTTCCTTTGCAGGACGAGAATACCCGCTTGACTAATGAAAACCTGATGTGGCAGAATCAGGTTAAAGAACTAGAGGACAAATCAAACAGCACGGTTTTAGAACCGCTGTACACTCAGACTTTTTTATGGGATGACCTGTTTAG
Organism: Caldifarciminota bacterium; assembly: GCA_903865935.1. Classification (GTDB taxonomy): domain Bacteria; phylum Hydrothermota; class Tepidihabitantia; order Tepidihabitantales; family CAIPLT01; genus CAIPLT01. The sequence goes on along the minus strand of CAIPLT010000047.1, from coordinate 6,726 downwards.
CGAGCCAACCAGCTTTACTTTAACCGAACCAGCACAACTGATACTTAAGGATATGATTCCAAAGCTAAATGAAACCAACAATGAAATTATGGTTGCGGGTTTTTCGGATAACCAAACGGTTCCAAATGAATTAATTAAGACCTATCCGACGGACCGGGAACTCTCTTATGCTAAAGCAATGGTCGTGGTTAATTTCTTACAATCCTGGGGTATTAGCAAAGACCGTTTGACCTGTATCGGTTACGGCGCGACTAAACCAGTTGATACAACTAATACACCAGAAGGAAAAAGCAAAAACCGCAGAATTGAAATCATTGTTAAACCATAAGCCTGTTAGTTTATCATTTCTAATTATAACCGCATGTTTATTGCTTTTTGTAAATATTGCCGTATCAAGACCACTTGCTGATACAACTGCTGATACAACCAAGCAAGTTACTTCCCAAGCCAAGTACTATTCGAAATCCGCTGGTTTAGCGATGTTACTTTCTGCGGTTGTACCCGGTGGCGGACAGTTTTATACTGAGAATTATTGGAAAGGTGCTTTGTTTCTTGGTGCCGAAGGAACGCTCGGCTATTTTGTCATAAAAGACCACTTGGATTTTGAAAAGAATTTCAACCCAGACTTGAAGAATAGACGCAATAACCTTTTATGGTGGATTGCCACGGTAAAACTTTTATCTATTGCGGATGCCTATGTCTCGGCAAATATGTATAAATTTAAAGATATGGCAAAACTATCTTTTGATTATGATAAAAGCATTCGACAAATTCAGATTGGATTTGTAACAAAACTATAATTATTTTTCCCTTGATTTAAACCTATTGTATAACAAAAAGGGCGGGGGTAACCCGCCCTTTTTATTAGTCGTTTATTTTAATTACTGTACAATCAGTTTTACCTGCATTTTATTCTCTCGGTTTTCATACTTCAAGAAGTAAATACCTTTTGCCAGTGAATTAACTGAAAGATTTAGAGTATAAGAACCAGATTCACAATTATCATTAACTAAAGTTCTGATTAATCTGCCGGTTGTATTATAGAGCTTAAGCATCACTTTGCCTGAAATCGGAACTGAGTATTTAATCAATGCATTCTGGGTAACCGGATTTGGCGCAACTGCAAATAATGATATTGGGTTAGAGCATACTTCGCTCATAATAGCTTTATTGCAACTATTGGGTATTTGTTTTTCACTGTTTACAACGGTCGGTATGTATTGCCAGAATTCAGGTTTATTATTTCCTTTTAATAAATAAACATTCCCATTAATATAAGCAAGCGATGCTCCGGTCTTGGGTACTGATTTTTTATCTGACCTTGTAATTGTATCACTCGTTGTCCATACTCCACTGTCTGGCGGTGTTGTGTTCGGAGTAAATTTCCAGAAATCCTGTTTGCCTCCGCCTTTTATCGCGTAGATAATAGTGCCATCATTCGTTATCGCCGCCCCGTCTTTAACCTTGTTTTTCCTATCCAGCACTGGTTCCAATAAGGGAATTGACTCTCTTGTCCCCCAGGTATTATTAGCTGGATTATAAGCAAAAAACCAGTTGAATTTATCGCCGCCTTTTAGCGCATAGATTCTATTACCCATAACAGAAATGCAACTACCATCTTTCCACGCTTTATAACTTGGTATAATCGGTGCTCGTTTTAATGTATCCCAGGGTATGCCATTCAATGTGTCCGCGGACGGGTCATATACGAACAGGGTCGAGTCAGTGATTTTCTGTCCGCCGGCTAACAAGTAGATTTTATTATTATAGAGTGCCGTGCTCGTACCGCCCTTAAGATACTTCGCCACCGGAACATATGCTTTTGCTGTCCATATATTTTTATCAATCTCATACATCCAGAACTCTTTTGTGCTGTTGCCTTTGGTCGCATAAATAATATTAGTGCCATTATAACATAATGATGCGCCCTTGCCGACCTTTTTCTTATTTACAGTTGGCGGTGTCACTCCAAATTTATAACCATAACGCATTGAATCCATTAAAATCCAATTACCGTCGAATTTGTAAAATTCATTGGATTTATAACCGCGAAAAGCGTACAATACCGGCTCCCCCTTATTACCGCTGACCGCAACCATTGAACCGCCATCTTTTACACCTTTACCTGCAATTGCTGATGGCATATCGGTTTTCCTTACCCAGCCTTTGATAACATTCAGTATTTTACACCAGGTGCGGGCTGTATTATATTGCATATCGCCGATTGTCCCAGCCCAACCCTGAAACACGACAAACAGCTGGCTACTATTGCCTCGTGTTATCATCGGATAAGTCTGGTCATTGCCCTGCAGCGAAACCGCAACTGTAAAATCAATCGTGCCGGCGGTATTCACCCGGCTGCCATAAATATCGTAATTGGTATTACTGCGATTGTCAGTCCAGACCACCAGATAGTTTGAACCATCAAACGCGACTTTTGGATATATCTGGCTGTGGGCGGCAGTTGATATCGCAATATCCGAACCAATAACACTGCCTGTCTGATTTAATCGAATACCATAAATATCATTATTGGTCGTAGAGTAACTGCGTTTATCGGTCCAGACAATCAAATAATTTGTACCGTCAAAAGCGACTGACGGATATAACTGGTCATTGGTTGTCGCTGATATCGGAATGCCGTTCGGGTCTAAAACAACACCGGTTGAATCGACTCGCGAACCAAAAATATCGTATTTAGAACCATTACGCCGGTCTTCCCACACCACGATATAATTAGTATTATCACAGGCGACCGCTGGTCGTTCCTGAATATTTACTTCACTGGTAATTGCAAACGCGCTGCTGACAATACCTGCACGACTCACGAAACAACCGTAAATATCCCAATTCGTAACACCATGGTTACGATAATCTGTCCAGACCACTAAATAATTTGTATCTTTGTACGCTACTGCCGGATAATATTGGTTGTGAGATTCATTGCATATTATAATTTCTGACCCTACTACTCCGCCTGGACTGATTAAACGACCATAAATATTAGCATTACCGCTCCGTTCATCCTGCCAGACGACTAAATAATTATTACCATCAAAAGCAATCGCCAGATTATGCTGGTCATTTGCTGCCGAGTCGATAACAAATGCCGCAGAATCAAGTAAATTACCATTCACATCGACTCGAATACCGTACAAATCACAAGTGTTGCCCGACCGATAATCCTGCCAGACCACCAGATAATTTACCCCGTCAAAACCGACCGCGGGAAATATCTGTTGATTGGTGTAGATAGTTATGGCAATTCCAAGTGAATCTAAAACTATTGGTGTACTTGGTTTGAAACGGCTGCAGTAAATATCGCTGTCAATGTTGCGGTCATCCTGCCACACCACCAGATAATTTGTGCCGTCAAACGCGACCGAACAATATTCCTGATTATCCACAACCGCAGTTATTTCAATGCCGCTCGGGTCCAAGATAGTTGCGTTTTGATTAATTCGGCAACCATAGATATCAAAATTACCGCTACCATTGCGACCATCAGTCCATGCTACAAAATAATTTGTACCATCAAATGAAACCTTTGGACCAGTTTGGTCATTGGTCGCATTTGTTATCATAAATCCATCGGTTCCGTCTAATCGGATACCCAGCTGGTTGACCCGGCAACCATATATATCATTGTTACCATTTCGGTTGTCTTGCCAGGTAACAAGATAATTATTGCTACTAAAAGCGATTGACGGATTTTGCTGGTTATAGGTATTGGTTGATATTACAACCCCATTAGCACCATCCAGTCGCGAACCAGCCTGACTGACCCGGCAACCATATATGTCATCATTACCATTACGACCGTCTTGCCATACGACAAAATAGTTCGTGTCACCAAAAGCGACTGATGGATGTATCTGGTCAGTCGTGTTATTGGATATAAGAATACCGCTGCCGTCAACGACCGAACCGCTTGTTCTTATTCGGGCACTATAAACATCATAAGTTGATCCGCTCCGATAATCCTGCCACACCACCAGATAGTATGTATCGCCAAAAACTACTGAAGGATTTTCCTGGTCATCAGAAGCAGTTGAAATTGGGATGCCGCTTGGGTCCAGTACTTCACCATCTTTTGTTACCCGCGTTCCATAGATATCCCAATTCGAACCGCTCCGATAATCCTGCCAGACTACAAGGTAATTTGTACCGTCAAAGGCAACTGAAGCCAATCGCTGGTCATCCGCTGCAAAGCCTATTCCAAAACCATTTGGGTCCAATATATCACCAGTTTTACTTACTCGGCACCCGGCAATCAACTGGTCATTACCGCTTTCGCCTTCGGTCCAAACCACCAGATAGTTTTCGCCGTCAAACGCCACTGCTGCCTCGGCCTGCACACCTTCAGTTATTAAATAAACCGGATTGGTATCGGCAAGAAATTCGCCGGACAAGACTGCTTTGTCTTTATCAAGATTCATTCTCGGATGCCCGACTTGTTTGATTACCTGTTCAATATCAAACGGTGTTTCGTTAGTTTTAGAAACATTGCTTTTCGCTTGTGAAAAATTAATAAAGCACAATATCACCAATATTACGATTAAACACAATCTTTTAATCATATATCCTCCATTTATGAGAAACTCTAAAAAAGTTATTAATTATCATTTCCACACCAGATAATATCGGTCACGCAAAAGACCCTATTAACCTATATTTATATCCCAAAATCATTACCTAACTATTTTATTTTGTCAAGTGTTTTGTCGGCCAAATTTATTGTATAAATTAAAAGTTTTTCATGTGGAGTATCATCCTGACAATTTTCACCTCCTCTATCATTCGTGGTTAATATCCTGACCAGTTTTCTGTTTTAATCCTTTACCTAATTTGTACTTTACTTCAGATTTTACATCTATTTTAACTTCGAAAATTATTTTCTTATCTTATTACTTACTTGCTCTTTAGATCAACTGTTAATTAACTTTGTAACTGAACTAAGTTATCATGTCCGCTCAAATTCTCTCCCTGATCGGTGGTTTGCTACGCCTCTTTAGTAGAATTTTAAATTAAGAATATGGAAGTGAGTATGTTAAAAGAAAAAATCGCCTTAAAAAAGATCAGTTATAACTAATACTTTCATGATACGACAACTTAACATTTGTATTATAACATAAGGTTGTTTTTAATAAAAAGGGGCAAATCGCCCCCGGTTATTATTTCTTATTGATCGACTATTTATTAATGCCACTTTTAAGTTGGAAAGTAATTGTCTGTCCAATCCAGACCCGTACTGGTTTTTTCTGTTGCAAAGCTGGTGAGAATTTGGCGCCCGCAATATAGTCAACTGCCGCAGAATCAAGAATCGGAAAACCAGAACTCTTGACCACTGCAATTCTCATCACCGAACCGTCAAGGTCTAACAGCGCTTTGATAAAAGTCGTTCCTTCATAACCAAAACTGCGCGCCGCCGACGGAAAAACCAAAGTCGGTTGATACAGGAATTTTGGCTCGATTTCGTGCGGAACATACGCATTGATTTGTGGTATCATCGTATCAACAACGATATTTTCGCTGGCATTAGTATTAACTGTTGTTATACCTGAAATCAAGGTCTGATCTAGTGAAGTTTCCTGTATGGCTAATGCGTCTGGAACTGGTTTTGGAACACCGACGCTTGCAATCGCTTTTGTCGCCAACGCGATTGGAATTGTTACTTCTCCACCCGTGATTGATGGTGGCGGACCTAAGTTTGTATAAGATACGACTACTACATTTGTACGCAATGGTGACCCGAATTTTGTAATTCTTTGCTGGTATTGCCACTTGCTGTATTTAACATATCCAAGCGTCGCAAGAACGACGAAGATAATAATCGCATTGGTTAAATAGAATGCGAAACGCGTATTTCGGACTGAGGAGTTAAGAATCGGACTGCGTATGCCAAGATTGGGGAAAACTTCATGTCTAAGAGTATTCTGCATAGTCCGCCTCTCTTTCAATTTATTAGACTATGCAAAAATCGAAAAAGATACTTTAAATAACTAAAAAAATAAGGGGCAGGAAACTTCCTGCCCCTGTATATATTTTATATTTTATTGTATGATTATTTTTATATCCGCTTGATTTGTTAGACTTTCATAACGTAAGAAGTATATGCCTTTGGCTAAATAATTAGTAGATATGTTTGTTGTATAAGTACCCGCTTGCATATATTCGTTAATAATCGTTTCAATTAAATTGCCAGTCAAATTATAAAGTTTAATTGTGACTTTGCCCGAAACAGGAATATTGTAACGAATTGCTGCAAGTTTCGTGAACGGATTCGGTATTACACCAAAACTGAAATCAGTTGCGGTTGTCGTATGTTCAACCATAGTTGCACTGACCGTGCTCGGTCTGACCGAAGCTACGGCTGAAGGTGACGGAATGTATTTCCAGAATTCCGGGGACTTGTTACCTTTGAGTAAATAGATTCCACCGTTTGCAAAAGTCATTGCACCACCGGTCTTGATTACCGACTTCTTGTGTAATCTCGGTACTGATTCGACACGAGCCCAACCAACACCGGGTGTATACATCCACATGAAGTTGTAACCGCCACCCTTAGTCGCATAGATTACACTGCCATCATTGACCATTGCTGCGCCGTCTTTTACGTATATCTTCTTCAGCTTACCAACACCATTAGTCAGTAATGAATCGAATGGTGGTATTGAATCATTGGTCAGTTGAGTCCAGGTATTCAACCCAGTGTCGTAGGAGAAG